>JBDLIT010000040.1:0-28984 GCA_039714735.1 Pseudomonadota bacterium | reverse complement strand
GCGATCTGATTTCTAGCCTAGCGCCTGCCCAGAAACTCCCCCTCCCACCGGGAGGGAGCTGGGGGGAAGGGGAGTAATAGCATGAAATTCAATGTCATATGATCGCCCCCACCCTAGCCCTCCCCCCACGGGGGGAGGGAATGACCTTGTTTCTGGACGGACATTAGCCTAGGGCTTGCAGCTCCCGTTCCAGTAATGAACTGTCGCCCACATTGAGTTCCACCAAACGCCGCAGGTGGGTGATGCTTTCCATATCGATCGTGGCGCAAATAAAACCGATCTGGCCTGCTGCAGTATGTGCTGCGCGAACCTGCATATGAATATCGGTGTCTGCGTCATCCAGGTCAACTGTAAGCTCAATCTGAGCCCCGACTTTTATCTGCAAGTCTTCTGGGACCTTAACAAGGGCGCCCTTCAGCGATATATCAACCAGGTGAGCCTCATATGAGAGGTTGTTAAAACTGAGGTTGACCGGGGCATCAAATATAACTCGCTGGAAACGACGTCGATCCTTGGAAGAGTTGATTTCATCCATAGTGGTTGGTGTTCCTTTGTCAGGTATGAAACTGCATTCGCGTAGCGCCGACCTCAATAATGTCACCATCAGTCAACAGCTGGGTCTCTTCACCAATCGGGGCTTTATTCACGATTGGCGGTGTGGGGCCTTCCAAATAGGAAATGTAGTAGCCTGATTCGCGCCGTGCAATCATTGCGCAATGCCCACCTGTGCGGCCGATACGTGTCATGTTTCGGCTGAGGGGGATGATTCGACCAAATTTGTCACCGCTCATAATCTGAAGAATGCCTTTGGCGGCATCTTCAGCATCTGACTCGGCATCATCCATCTCTGGTGAAGAGTGACTATCTTTTCGCAGTATCTCTGCTCCAAGTTCAAGTGCATCTTCCGAGAAGCTGAGGGTGTGTTTCCCAACTTGAATGACGTCACCGTGCTGTAGTGGGGATGCTGTCTGATTTTTATGGTTAATCAGAACCGGAAATTCATCATCCAGGTTTTCCAGATGACAAGTATGATTTTCGAACTTGATATTCACATTGATTGGTGCGATCGCCAGACTGTCTATGCTTATTTCACAGTCCGGGTCCCGACCTATTCGTGTATCACCCTCGTTGATATGGAAAACATCGATTAAACGACCTTTGAAGGACAGAGTTAGTTTAGGCATTGTTAAAACCGCTTATTACAACCATTACTGCATTTAAGTATATATTGAGAAAGCTTAGGCAAACTATTGACTATTTCAATAATTTATTACATCCAATTTATTTTTTGGGTGTGTGGCTGGGTTCAGGAAGATTCGTGATCTTCCCCGCCTGTCAGCATGGGCTGTGTTTAGTCCGTCATTTTTCTGTTGAAGAATTAAACTAATCAAAGATACGGGGTCAATTGCCACGTCAATGTTGTCTGGAGTCATAATATTTATCCACATAAATACAGAAGCTTATTTTGAACAGATGTCGGAAAATCTAATTCTGACATAATTTTGACATTCTGCCACTATACTGTTTAACTTTGAATCAATAATAATATTTATCATTTGCATATCACGACCATGACTTTGGAGTAGGCGATGGAGATCGAGAAACAAGAGTTCCCAAGACTATGTGTCTATCTCGTCGATGAGAATTCTGAACGTCGCAACTATTTGGATAACATTCTCAGTTTCATGGATGGAGAGGTGAAATTAACCGCGAAGCTGGGTGAAATCGAAAAACATCTGGAATCATCCATGGTGGAGTGTTCAGTCGCTTTTATCGGCCCGGAATATCCTGTAGAAAAACGACGGGAATTTGTCGAAACGCTGGCGAAACAGTTACCTCATCTCCCCGTCTTCGAGATAGTAAGCAAAGATTCAGAGTCACAGGTTGGCTTGGAAGGTCACAAAAATGTCATCGGGAAGATCATGATTCCCACTCAATATGATCAGCTGAGATCACTTATCCATAAGGCTCAGGTATTCAATGAGTCCCACTCCAAGCATGCAAACAGCGCGCGTCCTGTTGAGCTCTTTCGCAGCCTCTCCGGCAGCAGCCGAGCAACCCGGCAAGTCAACAGGATGATCGAGCAGGTCGCCGATTCAGAAGCGACGGTGTTGATCCTGGGAGAATCGGGTACGGGCAAAGAGGTTGTGGCCCGTAAACTCCATTTTCATTCGGTCCGTCGGGGAAAGCCTTTTGTGCCGGTCAATTGTGGGGCGATTCCCGGAGATCTGCTGGAAAGTGAGTTGTTCGGGCATGAAAAAGGCGCCTTTACCGGCGCCATCAGCGCAAGACAGGGACGCTTTGAGATGGCTGAAGGGGGAACCCTTTTCCTTGATGAGATCGGTGATATGAGTATGCCGATGCAGGTCAAATTACTCAGGGTGTTACAAGAGCGAAGTTTCGAACGGGTAGGCAGTAACAAGACCATCACCTGCAATGTCCGCATTCTCGCGGCAACGCATCGTAACTTGGAAAAAGCAATCCAGGATGGAGAGTTTCGCGAAGACCTCTACTATCGTCTCAATGTCTTTCCAATAGACATGCCGCCACTGCGTGACCGGGTTGAGGATATACCGGTTTTGGTGAATGATCTGATTCATCGGATTGAACATGAAAAACGCGGTTCGGTGCGATTGACGCCCGCAGCAATCGCTGCCTTGAGCCACTATAGCTGGCCGGGCAATGTACGAGAGCTTGCCAACCTGATGGAACGTCTCGCCATACTTTATCCCTATGGCGTTGTGGATATTATGGATCTGCCCGAGAAATTCAGACCCAATGGGAATCTGGTGGATACCGTTCAGTTGCCGGAAGTAACGATCCAGGGTGATGAGCCGGACACGATCATTAATGCCCCACGTCTGCCCAGTGATGGGTTGGATCTGAAGATGCATCTCAATACTCTGGAACAGAGCCTGATTCAACAGGCCCTTGACGAATCAGAAGGAGTCGTGGCACATGCCGCCAAACGGTTGCACATGCGGCGCACGACCCTGGTGGAAAAGCTCCGTAAATATGGGTTACATCGACATCACGAATCGACGGGAATTTGACAGAAACATAATAAAATATAATAACTCATTGAAATAAAAGAGAATAAATAAATGGCATGAATTTAGCTTCTGTTATGTGTGAAACACTGCACACACAACTACAGGGGACAAAGTGCCGTGACAACCCAACAAACTTTTTCCAAGCATAGGCAGTCACTCGAAACGGCGTTCAGTCTGTTCAATCAGCTTTCGGAACAGTTGAGTGGATCCTATCAGCAGCTGCAACAGCAAGTTCTGGAATTGAGCCAGGAGCTGGCGGCCGCGCGCAATGAGCGCATGTTGCAGCTGGCTGAAAAAGAACGCCTGGCGGATCGTCTGAAGCGGTTGCTGGAAGCCCTGCCGGCTGCGGTTATCCTGCTGGATTCGCAGAACAAGATAAAAGAGTTCAATCCGGCGGCAGGCAGGTTGTTTGAAACGATGGTGGTTGATAGTGACTGGCCTCAGTTGCTGGCTCTGCATATCCTGCAGGACTTTCCAGAGAGTAATGAGCTTCATCTACGCAATGGTAAAGTCCTGAGTTTTTCCAGCAGTCCTCTGGAACAGGCATCGGGACAGATCCTGGTTATGTTGGATGTGACAGAGGCCCGTAAGCTGCAGGAACGCCTGGTTCGTCAGCAGCGTCTAGGTGCGATGGGTGAAATGTCGGCACAGCTGGCACATCAAATGCGCACTCCACTCAGTTCGGCGCTCCTTTATACCTCGCATCTGTCAAACAATAACCTGACGCCCGGTCAGCGGAAAAAATTCACCGGAAAACTGCATAACCGTCTGCAGCATATGGAGCGTCAAATCAGCGACATCCTGATGTTTGCCCGGGGCTCGTCAGCGGGCGAGAGAACCTTTTCCCTGGCTGAGCTTATCAAAGAGTTTGCTGCGACTATGGCCTCTGAGGTGCAACAGGCAGAGGCCAGTTTATGCATCGAGCTGCATGATGAACTGGAAACAACCATTCTCGGTCGGCAGGATGCATTACAGGGTGTGTTGGGTAATCTGACTGACAATGCGTTGCAACATGGTGCGCAGCAGATCCGCTTAATTCTCAAGGGTGGGGAACGCATCAAACTGATATTTTCAGACGATGGTTGCGGGGTTCCTGATGAGTGTCGCGAGCAGATCTTCGATCCGTTTTTCACCACTCGCAGTGACGGCACCGGGCTTGGGCTCGCAGTAGTCCAGAATATCATGCTGAGTCATCAGGCCGAGATACAGCTCTCACAGGATGCGCAGCAAGGTGCAGTCTTCGAACTTGAGTTTCCTCATGCCTCTATGGACAGAGTCTCAAATCCTTACCCGGATTTATCGAATATTCCTAATCAGAACTCACCCTATCAACCCAGGAGTCTGTCATGAGTCAGTCGACGGTGCTTATTGTTGAAGATGATCCTGCTCTGCGCGAGGCGCTCAGCGACACACTGGAACTGGCGGGTTATCCGGTAATGGCGACTGCAGAGGGTCATGCAGCGTTGCAGATCCTGAGTCAGGAGTCTGTGGGCATGGTTGTGAGTGACGTACAAATGCGTCCCATGGATGGTCACAGTCTGCTACGACGGATCAAGCAAGATTTCCCTAATCTGCCGGTCCTCTTGATGACCGCCTACGGCAGCGTAGAAAAGGCCGTAAAGGCAATGCATGAAGGAGCGGCCGACTATCTGGTAAAGCCTTTCGAGGCTGAGGTCCTGATCAGTAAAGTTGCCGGCAACATCCTCCCGGCCAACCAGGATCCAGTGGATGGGCCGGTGGTTGAAGATTTGCGCAGTCGAGAGGTGCTGGAACTCGCAAGGCGTGTTGCGCAGAGTGACGCTACGGTCATGCTGAATGGTGAAAGTGGGACAGGTAAGGAGGTCTTCGCCCGCTACATTCACCAGAGTTCCGTCAGGCGCGATAAGCCCTTTGTCGCGATTAACTGCGCGGCAATCCCTGAGAATATGTTGGAGGCGGTACTCTTTGGATATGAAAGGGGCGCCTTCACGGGGGCCTATCAGGCAACCCCGGGTAAGTTTGAGCAGGCCCAGGCCGGGACTCTGTTGCTGGATGAGATCTCAGAGATGAGTCTGTCCCTGCAGGCCAAGCTGTTGCGGGTGCTTCAGGAAAGAGAACTGGAACGTCTTGGCGGTCGTAAGCTGATCGCTTTGGATGTGCGGGTTTTAGCCACCACCAATAGAAATCTGCGGGAGGAGGTCTCTGCCGGCAGATTCAGGGAGGATCTATTTTACCGGCTGAATGTATTCCCCCTGACCTTGCCCCCATTGCGTGAAAGACCAAGAGATATTCTGCCACTGGCCAATTATCTGCTACAGCTGTCATTACCGAGAGGTCAGGCATTGCCACGATTCAGTCAGGCGGCAAAACAGCAGCTTATGTCCCATGCCTGGCCGGGAAATGTCAGGGAACTGGATAATCTGATGCAACGCGCACTGATCCTGTTGAATGGAGATGAAATCGATGTGGACCTCCTGAGTTTTGAGACGGAAATGTCATCGATACCGGCACAGATCAGCCCACAACAAGCTTCCAGGGGGGGGCGGCTGCCCGAAGACCTCAGATCTGTTGAAGAGCAGATGATCATGGATGCCTTGAGCGAAACAAAAGGTGGGCGGAAGAATGTTGCGGAAAAACTCGGCATCAGTGAGCGAACCCTGCGCTATAAGATTGCGCGTATGCGGGATGAAGGGGTTTCAATTCCAGGCTAGCCGGCACTGGTATGAAATCTGCATTCTGACAATCATTATCAATGCTAGTTGTTGGGAGTAAATGATGAGCAACATGGACATCAATCAGGTTCTTACCCAGATGCGGGTAATGGCTGCTCAGGCGCAAAACCAGACAGAGTCAGTACAGGAGCCTGGCAAGGCAAATTTTGCTGATCTGCTGAAACAGTCGGTCGATAAGGTAAATGAAACACAGCTGGAAGCAAAAAATCTGACAACCGCATTGGAAACAGGCGAGGGTGACGTGGATCTGTCACAGGTGATGATTGCGGTTCAGAAGTCCAGCCTCTCCTTTGATGCGATGGTTCAGGTGCGAAACAAGCTGGTTGAGGCTTATAAGGATGTCATGAATATGCCTATCTAGCGCCCATCCAGAAACTCCCCCTCCCACTGGGAGGGGGCTGGGGGGAGGGAATGACTTTGTTTCCGGACGGTAACTATCTAGCGGGATGCTTCTTTCGATCCAACAGATACTGCTCAAATTGATGAAAAAATAAGGTAGATCATGGCGCTTGCAACGACAAATGAGACCGGAAAGGCACTGGAAGTGAATCAACGTCTGCAGGACAACCCGGTCTTCAAACAGATTGCGGTAATGGTGGGTATTGCCGCCAGTGTGGCAATCGGTGTGGCAGTCGTGCTTTGGTCGCAAACTCCCAGTTACAGCCTGTTGTTCGGCAATCTGGCGCAGCAAGATGCAATGGAGATTGCCCAGGCCCTGCAACAGGCGGGTATTGATTATCGGGTTGATCAGTCCAGCGGGGCGGTCATGGTGCCGAGCTCCGATCTGCAGGATGCGCGGATGAAACTTGCCGGCCAGGGTTTACCGCACAGTGACTCCATGGGTTTTGAGTTGCTGCAGCAGGAGAATGGTTTCGGCGCCAGTCGCCTGGTGGAAACCGCACGCTATCAGCGTGCGATGGAGGGTGAACTGGCGCGTTCGGTCATGACCATGGCCAATGTGGAGTCAGCCAGAGTGCATCTGGCCACGCCGAAACAGTCTGTATTTATCCGCAAGAGGAAGGTTCCCAGTGCATCAGTGGTGGTCAAGCTCTATTCAGGCCGTAGTCTGGAGCGGGGGCAGGTCGAGGCGATTACCCATCTAGTGGCGTCCGGTGTGCCGGAACTGGATGTGGGCAATGTCACGGTAGTGGATCACAAAGGGCGTCTGTTAAGTCGTAAGGATGACTCGAGACAGATGACTCTCAGCACCAGTCAGTTTGAATATACCAAAGAGCTGGAAACCCATTTCAAGCAGCGAGTTGAGGATATCCTGGCCCCATTGCTGGGCAGAGAAAATCTCCGCGCAGAGGTGACGGCGGAAGTCGATTTCACCGTCACTGAACAGACCAGGGAGAACTTCAATCCGGATCTCACGGTATTGCGTTCTGAACAGATCAACGAGCAACAGAGCCGCTTGAGCGAGATACAGGGGGTGCCGGGAGCTCTAACCAATCAGCCGCCTGCAGCAGGGAGTGCACCGGAACAGGCCGGCGCAAACGGCGAAGAGGGTCAAGGTACGCCACTCAATACGAGTAAGCGAGCCACGCGGAACTATGAGCTGGACAAAACAATCAGTCATACCCGGCTGCCTAGCAGCAGTCTGCGCCGCCTCTCCGTGGCTGTGGTGGTGAATGACCGGGTGGTCTTGGATGCCGAGGGCCAGCCGCAAGAGATCCAGCGCACACCGGAAGAGATCAACAGGATCTCAAATCTGGTCAAAGAGGCCGTTGGCTTCAACCTGAACCGGGGTGACAGTGTGCGGGTGATCAACGAGTCTTTTTATATTCCGGCGCCTCCTGAACCTTTACCTGAACTGGCTCTCTGGGAAGAGTCCTGGTTCTGGGATCTGATCAGGCAGATCGGCGGGGTGCTTCTGGTGCTGCTGCTTATCTTTGGGGTGCTGAAGCCGACCATGAACAGGCTGACCAGCCAAACCGTGGTGGTGGGCGACGAGGCGGATGGTGTTGCTGGTGGTGGTGTGGAAACTGCTGGCGAAGAAGGGCTCGAAGGCGAGTTGGCGGGCGCAGTAGCAGGCGGTGGCGGCTTAGGGCTGGAGGGTGATGAAACCGTTCATCTGCCAGGTCCCGGCAGCTATGAAAAGACCCTGGACGCAGCGCGCAACATGATCGCGGAAGATCCAAAGCGTGTCGCCCAAGTGGTTAAAAAATGGATTGCCGAAGATGGCAAATAAGGAAATAGCCTCTCCAGCAAAGGTTACCGAGCAAGACGGTGCGGTCGTTGCCAAGATTGGTGGGGTGGAGCGTGCCGCCATTCTGATGCTGGCCCTGGGTGAAACGGATGCGGCTGAGCTGTTGAAGCACATGGGGCCCAAGGAGGTGCAGGATGTCGGTATGGCGATGGCTGGTCTGAACGATATCACCACCGACCAGATGGAGGCGGTGATGCGTCACTTCGTGTCGACGCTGGAAAAACAGACAGCCCTGGGCCTGGGTTCAGACGAGTATATCCGCAACATGCTGACCAGCGCACTGGGTGAGGACAAGGCGGGTGGTGTGATCGACCGTATTCTGCTGGGGCGCAACAGTAAAGGTCTGGAACAGCTCAAGTGGATGGACCCCAGGGCGATCGCTGAGATGATCCGCCTGGAGCACCCACAGATCATTGCCATTGTCCTCTCCTTTCTGGAGGCGGATCAGGCCGCCCAGGTTTTGAGTCAGTTTCCGGATCGGGTGCGTACGGATGTGGTGATGCGTATCGCCACCCTGGACGGGATACAACCCAATGCATTGCGAGAGCTGGATGAGATCCTGGAAAAGCAGTTTTCCGGGGCCACCAATGTGAAGTCATCCAGTCTGGGCGGGGTGAAGACTGCCGCCGAAATCCTGAACCTGATGGATGGGGCAGTGGAAAGTAAGGTGATGGAGGAGATCCTGGAGGCCGATGCGGATCTTGGACAGGAGCTACAGGACAACATGTTTGTCTTCGATAATCTGATCGAGGTGGATGATCGGGGTATCCAGACGCTGTTGCGGGAAGTGGCGTCTGAACCGTTGCTGCTGGCCTTGCGCGGTGCGGATGAGGACTTGAAGGAGAAGATCTTAAATAATATGTCGAAGCGGGCCGCCGAAATGCTCAAAGATGACCTGGAGGCGGCAGCCCCTGCCAAGCTCAGCGATGTGGAGGGAGCACAGAAGGAGATTCTACAGGTAGCGCGGCGCCTGGCGGATGCCGGCGAGATCATGCTTGGAGGTGGCGGTGATGAGTTCGTCTAAGATATTGCCTGGGCACAGCACCGAAGTCAGGCAATGGAGCCCCCCTGAGATGAGCAATAAAGCTAAGTCGAGACGAGCAGCCGAAGATGTGCCTCCACCTCGCTCACTGCCGACAGCGGCTGAGCTCGAGGCGATACAGCAGGAAGCCTATGCAGAGGGCTACGAGAAAGGCAGGCAGGAAGGATTTGAATTTGGACATAAGGAAGGACTGGCAAAGTCCCAACAGGAAATGCAGCAATACGTGGCGCAACTGGAGCAGTTGCTTGGCACCTTTTCTGAGCCATTACGAAAGCTGGATGGCCAGGTTGAAAAAGAGTTGCTGAGTCTGGTTATCGCGATCGTGAAGCAGCTTGTCCGGCGGGAAGTGAAGAGTGATCCCAACCTGATCATCGGCGTGGTCCGCGAGGCGTTATCTATTCTGCCGGTCTCTTCACAGAATGTACGGCTTATGGTGCATCCGGATGATGCGGAGCTGATCAGAGAGGTGTACGCCCTGGGGGACACGGAAATCGGCTGGAAACTGGTGGAGGATCCGGTCATCAGTCGCGGTGGTTGTAAAGTCGTGACAGACAACTCCCAGGTCGATGCCACCCTGGACTCCCGCCTCGCCAGTCTGATCGCCCCCTTGCTGGCCGGCGCCCGGGCTATTGATGATGAGCTCAAACAGTAATGAAGCCATTGACAGCGCTAGCGGATCGTCAGGCTGTCTGGGCTGAACGCTTACGCAAGTACGGCAATCGCCTGGGCGATAGTCGGGGACTGGTGGTGGAGGGGCGCTTGACACGCATGGTGGGTCTGACATTGGAGGCTGTCGGTTGCCGGGCTGCAATCGGTGGGCGTTGTGATGTGGTTAGCAGCAACGGCGCCCAGATCGAAGCTGAAGTCGTGGGATTTGGCGGAGAGAGTCTCTATCTGATGCCGACTGGAGACATCCACGGTCTGGAGCAGGGCGCCCGGGTCATTCCCACGGGGCGCGTCTGTGAAGCGGTAGTGGGCAATCATCTGCTTGGACGGGTGATCGACGGCGCAGGTCTGCCGCTGGATAGTTTGGGGCCCATCCACACAGAAGAGTGCCGGCCACTGACCGGGCAGACCTTCAATCCGCTGGCCCGTACGCCGATCCGGGAACCGCTTGATGTGGGAGTCAGGGCGATCAATGCACTGTTGAGTGTCGGCAGAGGACAGCGTCTCGGTCTGTTCGCCGGTTCCGGTGTCGGTAAGAGCGTGCTGCTGGGGATGATGACGAAATATACCAATGCGGACGTCACCGTGGTGGGACTGATCGGCGAGCGTGGCCGCGAGGTCAAGGAGTTCGTGGAAAATATTTTGGGTGAGGAGGGTATGAAACGGGCCGTAGTGGTGGCGGTGCCGGCAGACAATCCACCCCTGCGCCGCCTGCATGGCGCGATGCTGGCAACCAGTATCGCGGAGCATTTCCGTGATCAGGGTAAACAGGTCCTGCTGTTGATGGATTCGTTGACTCGCTATGCTCAGGCGCAACGTGAAATCGCCCTGGCCATTCATGAACCACCGGCCACCAAAGGATACCCCCCGTCAGTCTTTGCCAAACTTCCGCAGCTGGTTGAGCGTGCGGGTAATGGGGATAAAGGCGGAGGTTCGATAACCGCATTCTACACCGTGCTGGCGGAAGGCGATGATCAGAATGATCCCATCGCGGATGCAGCCAGGGCCATTCTGGATGGGCACATTGTACTTTCCAGAAGGCTGGCCGATGGCGGACATTATCCGGCCATCGATATCGAAACCTCCATCAGCCGGGCGATGAATGACATCACCACTGCCGGGCATCAGGATGCCGCCCGCTCCTTCAAGCATATCTACACCCTCTATCAACAGAACCGGGACCTGATCAGTGTTGGAGCCTATGAACGAGGGAGTGATGAACAGATTGATATTGCGATTGCTGCCATGCCGGCCCTGAATCAGTTTCTCAGGCAGGACATGCAGACGCCGGTAACGATTGAGCAGAGTCTGAAGGAATTGGAACAACTCTTTCCTGATGAATCTACGGCGCTTGAGACTGACTTAGCCGCGCCACCCTTGTTGAGCTGAATTCATCACAGAGATGCAGTCCTAATAAAACGGGAACGAGAATATGTCACCATCAAAAAGACTGAAGCCAGTGCAGCGAGTGGCTGAATCTAGGGAACAGAAGGCCGCTCGGCATATGGGGCAATCCCATAAAATGCTGCAGGCAGAGGAGGTCAAACTGACCCAACTCAAGCAGTATCACCAGGAGTATCTCGGAAGATTTGAAGTCGCTGCCAGGAAGGGGATCAGCGCAAGCCAACTTCAGGAGTACCGTGCTTTCCTGAGTAAACTGGATGATGCGATCAGACAACAGCAGGATGTTGTTCAGGCAAGTAAGCTGGACCACTCAACCAATAAGGATGATTGGCGCATGAAACACACCAGGACTCAGGCGCTCAACAAAGCGGTGAATCGTTTTCAAAAGCAGGAGAAGGCGACGGCTGAGCGTAATGAACAGAAGGAGAGTGATGAAAGAAATCAACGCTCGAAAAAGTAGGGGTGTTTAATCTCGAACCCTGAGGAGTGAGGTGGATGCATCTGGAAAAAGTCAGAAGTAGAGACTGGTGTCTTCCCGATTAAAATTCTCTAACACGTTCATCTGATCCAACATACTGGTGAGAAAACCAAAGCCGTTGATTCTACCCAAGCCTCCCTGGGAGCAACTGGCTTCTCCAAATTCATGGACCCGATCCAGCCTGCTGTTGGGGGCATATAAAAGGGTGGGAACCGGATCACCCGAGTGCCGGCCGGTGTTGCTGTCGGTGGAGTGGTCGCCGGTTACGCCTATTACCAGGTCATCCTGCAGCAATGGGGCTATGGCGTCGTCAAAGGACTCCAACAGGTCTCTTTTCGCAAAAGGATCGAGATCATGGGAACAGATATCCGGACCTTTGATATGCAGATAGACGAGGTCGTGTTGTTTGAGGGCGAGCATGGCCTGGGCAACTTTTTTATGCAGATCAGTGTTGGGTAGTGAAGTGAAGGCCTGATCCTTGAGCTCTTTATAACCGAGCATAGCGGCCAGTCCCAGGACAGTTTTTTCTCCAGCCACAACTGCGGTTTTAAGCTTGAGATGCTCGATTGCGGTGTGGATTTTGGGCAGTTTCCCCGGACTTCGGCAGATGATGCCATTGGCGGATGGGCTTCCTGAATCGAGACGCGCCTGGTTGACCGGATGTTTGGAAAGTCGTTCAAAGACAACTTCTGTGAGCCGGTTGATGGCCTGTGCAGTATGCACTGCTGCAGCGTCAAGCGAATCGATCGCGCGGCATTCGAGTACCCCAAATTTATGGTATTGGTTACCGGGGTCGGTATTGGTGATATTGTCTGAAAGACCAGGGCCGGATAGTTTCACCACAACCCGGTGCTGGGTTGCAGGATGCAGAGTGGCCGTTATATTTCCACCCAGGTCGACTTCACCCAGATGACGGGCAAGGATGTCTGTACCTTCGTTAATCCGCCCGGCCCGCCGGTCAAGAATATTCAAGCGTCGATTCGACTTCTCGAGGGTTGCAAAATTGCCGCGGATATAGAGACCGTTGGGATCATTGGCTACGCCAATGCCTGCGGCCTCGACCGGACCACGGGCTAGCTCTGCGGCCACTTTAAGAGGCAGGCCGAACAGCAGGCCTGTAGCGGTGTGAGTGCTGAGCGGAAGCCCAGGAAACATCGGATCGACCAGCCCAGCCTGACCATTCGCAACGAGACTGTCCATGTTCGGCGTTTGGGCGGCCTCCAGTGGAGTTTTTCCGCCAAACGCAGGTATACCCCGGTCACCTAGACCATCGAGTATGACCATAATACCTTTGTGGTACTTTAACATTGACTAAAATTGGCCAAATATATCTTCGATTTTGCTATTGAAGTCTTTTTCCAAAACCTTACTGATCGCATGCATGACCCACTCAGTGGTCAGGCCCTTGTCATCATTGGTGATAATATCCATGCCGCCTCTATCGGCTTCCGATAAGAGATAAGACTGCAGCTCCCAAATTTGTTCAAAATGCGAAAGATATTGGCTGCTCTCCCGCTCTGGGGCAATGATACCACGTCCCTGTAAGCGCTGTTTTAGCTGATCCTGTTTGAGTACGGCGAGCATCACAGGGACGATAACCGCATCCTGGCCATCGTTAAGGCGTTGCAGAAGTGCAGGGGAGACATGTATACCCTCCAGGATCAGGGACACTCTCTCCCTGAGCGCCCGTTGAATGACCGCCTCACAAGGTACCGACACCAATTCAGTTTGATGAGTATATCCCATGATGATCAGCTCTTCAGTGGCGTCATCATCGGCATGCCCGGGCAGACGTTGCCAGGCATTGAACGAAGATGTATGCAGCGTGGGAAGCAACCTTTCCGGGATCAGCATACGCATAACTTCACGCAGCATGTCTGTTGACTGGGTCCGGATAATTCCAAGCCTGTGCGCCACCTCAGTGGCCAGCGTGCTTTTTCCGCAACCTGTGGTTCCGCCGATCAGCAGTATCAATGGCCGGCCACTGCGGGTGTAATCGATCCAAATCAGATATCGTTGTGCGGCTTCCTTACCCAGTTGTCTTTTTAAAATGACGTAGGTTCTATGTCCAATTTCATTTGAACGTATTTCAGATTTTCCGCTTTCTTCCAGTTCCTTTACAAAAGCTTGTGAAATAGATTTTGCCTGTTCAATTGAAACACCGGTGGATTGCAGGGATTGGCGATGTCTTGCGGGAGAGAAAGTGCTGATGTCTTCCTGGAAGTTAATCACCCTGATACGCTGCACAGGAGATTCTGAGCTTTTGTAATTCTCCAAAAACTCCTGTTTTTCAAGCTTGCTCAACTCTTCGATCACGAGTTGTCGTAATTCGTGGGTGGTAATCTCAGATTTTACTGACAAGGTCTGGCGAATACTGGATGCCAGCTCATAGGCCTCGTCGAATGGTAACCCCGCGTCGATCAGGGAACTGGTCAAGAGTCCACGCAAAAAAGGCGTGCGAGTTCCTTCAGTAGAGTCAATGATGACTATTTTACCCATGGGTCGTGTGTTTCCTTGTCTGTAATGTGTAACCCACTGCGAATCACTCTCTGAGATCAAGGATCGATAGAGCAATAGTTGGTTGTTAATAGGTCAAACTGAACGATGCTTTATAACTGGATTTTTGGTTAATTCAAATATCCAGCATTCCCTAATACTCCGTCAACATAGAATTAAAAATTCAGCTAGGAGCGATATTCGCCAATTCCACTTTGCTTTTCATGAATTCTACATTCAGTTGGGATGCCGTTGATACCAGATCAGCAGTATTCGTCGATTTTGCCTGATTCTCAAGTATAGCGCCAAGTTTTGCTAACTGTATCGCACCCACATTGTTCGCAGCGGATTTTATACTGTGGAAGATTCTCACCAGGTTTTCAGAGTTATTCTGTTGAAATGCATCATTCATCTCCTTTAACAATCCCTCAATACTCAGATTGAATGCGGGGATCAATTCATCGAAATCATCACCCATCATGCTCTTCATATTGTTGATGTGTGACTGATCGATGATGGTATCTCCAGGATCTGGGGTGTCGACCGATTGGTGAATTGATTGGCCTTGAGCGGCCATCTCGGGAGATGATTCCCTCTTGTCGGTCAGCCAGTCATCCAGCACGGAAATCATTTCACTTCTGTCTAATGGTTTAGAGAGAAAATCGTCCATACCGCAGGCCAGGCATCTATTTCGCTCAGTCATCGAATTGTTTGCCGTCAACGCGATGATAGGCATATGTCTTTGGTTGGCCTTTTCCTGTTCACGAATTGCCTGGGTGGCTTCATATCCACTCATTTCCGGCATCATACAGTCCATGAATATCAGGTCATACTCAACTGATCTGTGTTTCTCCAGGGCAATACGGCCGTTTTCGGCAATGTCGACTTCCAGGCCGAGCCGCTTCAGTATGGCGTTGGCCACCTGTTGATTGGCGGGAACATCTTCAGCAAGAAGAATCTTTGCTTTATAAGCGTGAGGTTTATTGTCCTGTTCCGCTATCTGGTGTTCTTCAATCTGGTGCCGGGTGATGATTGAATCTCTGGGGTGATTCGGGTCTGTTGAGGAAATGATGGCCTCGAGGGTTTTAGACAGGACGTTTGCCGCGACAGGTTTGGTCAGATAGGCGGCAAACCCCAATGCCTCAAAATGCTTTGCATCGCCTTTTTGGCCTGAGGCTGTCAGCAGCACCAGAGGCGTCTCAGAGTATGCATGTATGGATCTGATTTTTTCTACCGGTATTTCCCCAGCTTCCGCCTGTGTTTTCAGATCGAGCAAGATGACTCTATAGTGAACATCGCTATCCGCCGAGAGTTCGAGTTTCTCAAGGGCGCATTGCATGGAGTCTGCCAGATCCACCTGCATGCCATAGAGACTGAGTTGTTTTTCATCGATGGCCAGATTGACCGGGTTGCTGCCCACAATCAGAATTGAGAGTTTGTTGAGATTGACCTCAGGAATTAGTTCCGGCCGGCTGCCTAGCGGCAATACAGCCTTAACCCAGAATGTTGATCCAACTTCGGATTCACTATCCATGCCGATAGAGCCGCCCATCAATTCGATCAACTGTTTGCAGATGGTCAGTCCCAGACCTGTACCGCCAAACCTGCGGGTTGTTGAGCTATCGGCCTGACTGAACGATTGAAACAGTCGTTGTTTCTGTTTGTTGGTAATCCCAATGCCCGTATCCTGCACCTGGAGACGGATCATGGCTTGACGGTCGGTGGTGTCGGTTATCTCCACCTTGATCAGGATATGCCCTCGTTCAGTAAATTTGATGGCATTACTGATCAGGTTTGCCATGATCTGGCGGAATCTGCCTGCATCTCCCACGATCTGATGAGGTCTGTCAGGGGGATAGTCGATGATCAGTTCCAGGCCTTTCCGAATTGCACTATTCGATAACAGTTTGACCACATCATGCAGCAATTTCTCAAGATCGAAGGAAATCGGCTCAAGGATAATCTTGCCCGCTTCACCCTTGGAAAAGTCGAGGATGTCATCGATAATGCTGAGGAGTGATTTGCCGGACTGAGAAATCACATCGACAAACTCTTTTTGTTCAGTATCAAGCTCCGTGCCCGACAGGAGTTCAGCCATGCCGAGCACCCCGTTCATTGGCGTGCGTATTTCATGGCTCATCATGGCCAGAAACTCTGCTTTTGCCTTGGTTGCTGATTCTGCGTCCTCTTTTGCGGCTAACAGTTCCTTCTCTATTTCAACGCGTTTTGAGATATCCCGCATGACCATGGAGAAATACTGTTCTCCCTCTTTGGTCGCTTGGTGAAGCAGAATGAGCTGGTCCACCGTCAGACTCTCGCCTTCCACCGTAATGAGTTGTGTTTCACCGCTCCAGATATTATTCATATAGGCGGTGGGTATGCCTTCATTGAGTAACTGTTCTATCTCCGCGACGGGAAACATCCCGGCCAGGTTCTTACCCGCAAGGCTCTGATCGGCATCGAATCCCATGAATTTCCGGCCAGCATGATTGATAAACAGGATATCTCCCTGGAGGTTGAAAATGGCGATGAAATCAATGGTATTTTGAATGATATCCACCAGGCGCTGCTGCTCTTCTTCGAACTTGATCCGTTCTGTCAGATTCATCACAGGAGCGGAGAAAGCGATGAGTTCATGCTTGCTGTTGACGAGTGGCGTGATGTGCCAGTCGCAGATGAGTGTTTCGCCTTGGGCATCCAGACAGTGTTGGGTCAAAGTGGTCGGTGAGGTCAAGGTGAGTATCTTGTCCCATTGACTCGCTGAGACTGGTTGATCCGTCAAAACTTGATTAGCCAAAATCAGCTCAGTGATGATTTTATCCATGGCATCGTCCTTGGGAATGGCAAACAGCGTCTCAGCGGCTGGATTCCATTGAGAGATTCGCCCTGCCGGATCCCATTCGATGTAGGGGAGTGGTGACAACCGGATTCGGTTGGATAATAGATTTTCCGATTCACGCAACTCATCTTCACGGGCAATGTTTTGTATCTGCAGGGTGAGATTCTCCTCGATGACTCGATTCATTCGTCGGGTGAGTTGGAGCAGTATCGCAATCATCAAAGAGAGCAGCAGGAAAGGGATCAAGCCATTTTCCCAATTAAACAGGTACCAGACAGTGGCTGGTGTCAGCGTGATAAGCAGAAAGCCACTGGCTGAGGCAAAAGAGGCGATCTGCGCCCATAGCCCGACAACGGCGATTCCGATCAGCATATATCCCAGCAGAGATTGAAAAGCTATGTTGTCACTGGAGAAAAACAGAAAGGCAGAACTGCCCCAGGCGGCTGCCGCCAGCCAACTGAGGTACATGAAGCTTTGATGCCATACGGCAGGAGGGGCAGAGTCCTGATGCAGGCTGAATTTTCTAAAGTTGAGCCAACGCAGCAGACTGGCAACGATGACGAGCAGATACCAACCAATGAGTAGCTTGGGTTCAGAATCATTCCAAAACAGGGTGACTGCCAGGGATGATGCGATTACCGTACCGATCAGGGCGCTTGGAAGATTTGTATATAGCAGTTCATTCTTTTTCCGCTGCAGAGTCGTATCCGCTTGCTGAATCTCTTTTTCAGCATCTAAACTATGAATCGATTGTCTGGTTTGCGTATTCAAGCTATTGACTGACTCTTGCTTGTTGAAAAATTTCAGTGGTCGATCCAGCTATACAAAGCTTCTGCTTTGTTGCCAGGGTCAATGTAGCGAAATGATTCACATAGACTCTCTACCAGCATGATGCCGCGACCACTGAACATCTGCTCGTCAGTCGGACCGGGATTTCTGTTTTTAAAATCGAATCCTGCACCGCTATCTTCAATTTGAATCAGAACAAGGCCCCCATTCTCCAAGGGATGTACGCGCATGCCGATACGTATATGCCCGTCGAGCTGCTTATTGAGTAACCGATCCCGTTCTTCGAAATAACGGGTGAATCCATCGACGCCCTCTTTCAGTTTTGAGTCTAGATTCAAGACCCCGTGATCCAGGGCATTCGCAAACAACTCGGTGAGGATCGTAAAAAGCGGACGTTGATGTTCCTTGAGGCCGGCAGTTTCCTGTAGCGTATTGATGAGCATGGGGACAGGATCAGCCTTTCGCAACTGACTGCCTCGTAATGTGACTTGAAACTCAACGCTGTCAGACTCCATGTCGAAGTCAGATTCCAAGTGGACATGTTTGACTCTTTTGTGAACCTTTTCCGTATCCCAATCAGGGAGAAGCTTTTCTATCAGCGGTATCTCCACCAGACTGATATCATCGTCCTGTTCCGCTTCCTGACAATATTCAAGCAGGGCAGTCTCAACGCCATCCAATACATACTCAAGCCCGGCACTCGCTTTGATGGATTGTTTGAATCTGTCGATACCGAAATATTCACCCTCCAGATTGCGGGCCTCTGTAACACCGTCGGTTGCCAGTATGACACGGTCATTTTGGTCGACTCGGATATGTTGAACACAATCATCCAGATTGAAGTCTGTGGTAATGCCCAGGGGTAAGGAATTGGAGAGAATGGTGTGTTTGATTTCTCGGGTTTCACCGTCCAGTACAAAGCAATCGGGCATCCCGCAGTTGAATGCGAAGATATGATCCAGTTTGTGAGAGACTCTTAAAAATTGGACGCCAAGGAACATACCGGTAGGCAGGAGATGATGCAGCTTGTTGTTGATGGCGCCCAATATCTGTTGAGGTGAAAATCCTTTAGCCGTCATGGTGCGGAAGACTTCAGAGGTCGGTAAGGCGCCGAGTGCCGAGGCCAGACCGTGTCCGGTGAAATCCCCAAGCATCACATGCAGATCCCTGGATGGTGAGAATGCCGTCAGCATGAGATCTCCGCTGAAAACACTGGCGGGCTTGAGCAGGCTGCGGATCTGATCCAGCGCCACGTTGCCGGCGACTACAGCGCCGCTGAAGACCTGCTCCGCGATCTCCTCATCCCGCTGCATACGACTGATGAGGGAATGGATATCCTTGTGTAGTCCATGGATACGTTCCATGGATCGTACTTTCGCGGCAAGCAGAGTGTGGCTGTAGGGTTTGGTGATAAAGTCATCTCCTCCCACTTCAATACAGCGTGCAAGGGAAGCTTCGTCTGTCATAGCGGTGAGGAACATCACTGGAATAAACTGAGCGCCGGCCAGTTGTTTGATCTGAGTGGTTGCCTCGTAGCCATCGAGAATGGGCATCATGACATCCATCAGCACCAGATCCGGGTGGTGCGTTTTAAAAAGTTCTACCGCCTGCGCTCCATTCTCTGCCTGAATGACCTCATAACCCATTTTCTTGATCAGTGCTTTCAGAATGATCCGGTTCGAGAGTTCATCATCAGCAATCAGGGCTAACCGGTTAGAAGTTTTAGGTGGTGACACAGTTGGGTTCATCAGGCAGTACCTTGGGAAGATTATGCCAGTACTCCAACCAGGTAGTATTGATAGATACATCAATACTACCTGGTTGGAGTACTAGAGCTAGACAGACGCCACTATTTAGCGGCAACCTTGGCATATACTTAATCGTTATTTTCGGATAGACAGGCATTTACTAGGCATTAATAAACTCAAGGATAAGCAAGGTAACTTACTGATGAAAAACAATAAAATGCTTGAAATAACTTATCCCGTAGAAACCGCTGCCGTCATCAGTCTCAGCGGAGACTGGAGCCTGGCTGGTGAATCCGTGAGTTGGTCAGAGTTCATGCAGAAGCTGGGTGGTTCGCAGCAGCCCCTCGAGGCCATCAGCCTAACCTGCCGGCAACCGTTCAACTGGGACAGCCGCCTGCTGACTTTTCTGCGCAAACTGGATGACTATGCTGATGCAAACGAGATCAGCTTGGATACGGCTGGCTTGCCTGATGGGGTGCAACAGCTGTTGCATCTTTCACAAGTGGTTCCCGAAAGAAGTGGCGTCCAGGGGAATCCCGAGCGGAATTCCATGCTGCAACAATTGGGGGAGAAGACCCTGGGAGTTGTGCAGGAAGCCAGGCTATTCACCCGCTTTGTGGGTGAGTGGATGATCGCTCTGAGCAGGTTTGTGTTGGGCCGGGCGAAGTTCAGAAGGTCCGACTTCATCCTCTTTCTGCAGTCGGCAGGCGCAGATGCGCTGCCCATCGTCAGTCTGATCAGTATCCTGGTGGGGGCCATCTTGGCCTTTGTCGGCGCCGTGCAACTACAGATGTTCGGCGCCGAGATCTATGTCGCAAATCTGGTGGGATTAGGCACGGTTCGTGAGATGGGCGCGATGATGACAGCGATTATCATGGCGGGACGGACCGGTTCGGCCTATGCGGCCCAGCTGGGGACCATGCAGGTGAACGAGGAGATCGATGCCTTGAAGACTCTGGGTATCTCACCCATGGAATTCCTTGTGCTGCCGCGTTCACTGGCGCTTATTATCATGTTACCGCTGCTCTGTCTCTGGGCCGATGTCTTGGGCATACTGGGAGGCGTCATCGTCGGTGTCACACTGCTCGATATCGCACTTCTGGAGTACCTGGTACAGACCCAGGAGGCGATCACCCTGATCGATATTGCTGTTGGTATCATCAAAAGCTTTATCTTTGCCGGGGTCATCTCACTCTCGGGTTGTCTACGTGGCTTGCAGAGCGGTCGTAACTCATCGGCTGTGGGTAACGCCACGACCTCAGCCATGGTCACCGCAATTCTGCTGATCGTGATATGGGATGCGCTGACAACCTTGATATTCAATCAATTGGGGATCTGAGATGAAGCTTAACCATGCCAAAGCTCCGGTGCCTGCCCATATTCAGGTGGAAGACCTGACCATGAGCTATGGGGATGTTTTGATTCAACGGGACCTGAACTTCTGCATCAGGCGCGGAGATATCTTTATCATCATGGGGGGCAGTGGGTGTGGAAAGAGCACCCTGCTGCGTCATCTGATTGGGCTCATCAAACCGGCTGTCGGTCGGATACACTATGCGGCTGCCTCATTCTGGGAAATGGATGAACAGGCGCGCAACGCCTTGCTGCGCAAGATCGGTGTGCTCTATCAGAGTGGCGCGCTGTGGACGGCAATGACCCTGGCGGAGAATGTCGCCCTGCCGTTGCAGATGTATACTGATCTGCCAGGCCCGGAGATTGCTGAACTGGTATCCTACAAACTCTCACTGGTTGGGCTCGCCGGCTTTGAGGGCTACTATCCCTCTGAGATCAGTGGCGGTATGCAGAAACGTGCAGGTCTGGCCCGCGCCATGGCGTTGGATCCTGATATCCTTTTCTTCGATGAGCCATCTGCAGGGCTGGACCCGGTCAGTGCAAGACTGCTCGATGATCTGATACTTGAGCTGAGCCAGAGCCTGGGAACCACGGTGGTGGTGGTGACCCATGAACTGGCCAGTATTTTTGCGATCGGCAATGACTCCGTGTTTCTCGATCCGGTGGCCAAGACGATGATTGCACAGGGTGATCCCAAGACCCTGTTGAAGCAGAGCGATGATCCCAGGGTGCGTCGATTTCTGACCCGTGGTGAAGAACAATGATTGAGACCGATTGATAGAGGAATCCGTTATCAATGCAAACTAGAGCCAATCCCACGCTTATCGGTCTGTTTGTGCTGATTTCCCTGTTATTGGGCGTCGGCGCTATCTTCTATCTGGGAGGTGATCTGTTATCGGATCGCTCATCAAGACTGATTCTCTACTTTGAGGGTGATGTGAGGGGCTTGCAGATTGGCTCCCCGGTAACCCTGAGAGGCGTCAAGATCGGGCAGGTGGAAGCCATGTCCATCTCTTATAACGGCAAGGACCGGACCTTCTCCATCCCGGTCATCATCAGTGTCGATCAGGCCAGATTGGGCTTCAAGCGCAAATACGAAGGGACGTCCGGAAAGCGGCTGCTCAACCGCATGATAGAACAGGGACTGCGGGCAAAACTCTATTCACAGAGCCTGGTGACCGGCAAGATGGAAATTGAGTTGACCTACCAACCTGCAACACCGGTGCGGCTCATGAACACGAATACTGAATATCCGGAGATACCGACCATTCCATCCAATCTGGAAAAAATCTCCACCGCCCTGGAAGAGATGCCGCTGGAAAAGATGATCAGACGGATCACTGAGATTCTGGATGGCATCGACAGGGTGTTGAGTGAATCGGATATCCCCAATCTGCTGACAGAGATGACTCAGGTGATCCATAGACTGGACCAGATCACATCAGGACTGGAAAAAAGTATTCCTGAACTGACTTCAGGTGGCCAGGAGGTGGTCAATGAATCCCTCGGGATAGTGAAAGATCTGAAACAGAATCTTGGACCATTGACTGAGGAGTGGACCCGTCTGGCGGCCGATTCGAGAGGACTGGTCGGCAATATGGATCGTCAGCTGCCCCAAGCCTTTGAAAGTTGGGATACTACATTGGCAAAAGGTGAGTCTGCGTTTCAGAGTCTGCAGACCAGCGCCACGTCAGCCAATGAGTTTCTGCGTGATGATTCTCTGTTGCAGGCCGAGCTGGTTAAGACCCTGCGGGAGCTCTCCGCGGCTGCACGCTCCATACGCATCATGTCTGAGTATCTTGAGCGTCATCCGGAAGCCTTGTTGAGAGGAAAAAATTAATGCTGAAACTCTATCGCCGATTGACGCCATGGCTCTTGTGCGCAGGCTTGACCCTGTTGATGGGCTGCGTCAGCCCCAATGCACAACAGACCCGCTTCTACCGTCTCAGCCCGGAGTCCGGTTCTGCTTCAAGCACCAATCAGACGGGGGAGATGTCCGCCTTGCAGCCAAAGGTCGGCCTGGGTCCGGTAAATCTGTCCGGCTACCTGGATCGGCCACAACTGATCAGCCGCATCGGTCCTTATCAATTGATACTCAATGATTTTGAACATTGGGCGGGGACCCTTCAGGACAACATCAAGGCCGGACTGGTGGATGCGCTGCAGGCGCGTCTTGGGGGTGATGCCGTGATTGCTTATCCCTGGCATGGCGCTGTGCGGCCGAGCTATGAGCTTATTTTGGATTTCAGCCGTTTTGATGCAGAGGCGGGACAGCTGGTACTGAAAGTGAGATGGATCCTGCTGACCGAGCGTGGAGATAAATTGTTGGCTGTGCGCCAGGTGGCGATACAGGAGCCAATGGGTGGCGCCGCTCCGGAGGCATTGGTGGCGGCGGCCAGTCGTGCTCTGGATCGACTGGCGGAGCAGTTAGCCGCTGTTATTGGCAGTTATCCATAGCCGCAGTTCCAGACCTGGGGCAGCTCCTACGGCGGCATTTTCAGGAGCTGAATAGGGTCAAAAAACCTACTACTGAGCCGGGTTCGACTGAGATTCTTCAGGGGTAGCTTGCATCTTCGTCTTGTCTGTTTGTGTGGCTTCTGGCGGTGGTGTTTGCTGATCTGTTGTTGCGGGCTCTGCAATCTCAGGTTCAACAGGTTTGGGTGGTTGGTACTTTGAGGCGAATGCCAGAACCCCGATGACCGGATGATCCAGGTAGTGCAGTTTTTCACTGCGCATGCGGCGTTTCGATTGCAGGCGATAGGCTTGAGTGGAAGGGCTCAATGGCAGCATGCCGGTCTGCGATGGCTGTTGCAGTTTAAGGCGTCGTAGCAACAGATCCGTTTCGAAGTGCAGGTAACGCTTGACGCCGACCTTGATGGTGCCTTCGAGCTTGGGCTGATCCTTTACCCGGTTTTTTGCATCCGGCTTGTCCATCATCTCGAGATAAAGCAGTTGCGCCCTATCCGGATGCACCATCTGTTGACGCCAGGCCAGATGCACATGAGGGCGGTAGTTGCGGGAGCGCCTGAGGTGTTGTTCGAGCCCGGTGAGCCGCCAGGCGGATTTGGGCAGCGTTTTATAAGCGACAGGCTCAGCTTGGTTGTCCGGAGTTCTGGGCGCCGTGAGCCGCATGCGCAGAGCATCCAGACTTGAAGGCGTACCCGGATCATCCGGCCAGGCCTCCGTACTGCCTGCGCCTTTGGCAATCCGCTCAAAGATGATGATTTCAAACTGGTACCAGGGCGCCCCGGTCTCTGCAGCCGCGAGAGGAGCGGAGGCGAAGATGAAAAGAGTCGTAACGGCTATCCAGAGAAAACGAATCTTGAGCACGGCTATGGCCTTTGTGATTGGATTTAATGACTTCAGTTTATCAGGGTGTCGAGCAGACTATGTAGCATTGTGACCCGCTGTTCCGGGATTTCCAGCTCTACCAGGTAGCGTAGTTTGTCGCCTCCATCCATTTTGTAGGTATTCGGGCGGCTCTGAATCAGACTGATCAGCTTCATCGGATCGAGTTTGGGCTGTTCATCAAATAACAGACGGGCGCCCTTGGGACCGGCCTCGATCTTGCGGATGCCAAGGGGTTGGGCGCGCAGTTTCAGCTCGGTGATGGCGATCAGGTTCTTAGCGGGCTCCGGCAGCAGGCCGAAGCGGTCGATCATCTCCACCTGCAGTTCCCGCAACTCCTCCTTGTCCCTGGCGCTGGCGATGCGTTTGTAGAGCACCAGACGGCTGTGCACATCCGGCAGATAGTCTTCCGGCAGCAAGGCAGGGATGTTGAGTTCTATCTCGGCGCCATGATCCAACGGACGGTCCAGCTCCGGCTGGCGACCGGCTTTGAGCGCATCCACGGCCCGCTCCAGCAGTTCGGTGTAGAGGGAGAAACCAATCTCGTTGATCTGGCCGCTCTGTTCATCTCCCAGCAGTTCACCCGCGCCACGGATCTCCAGATCGTGCGTGGCTAGGGTAAAACCTGCGCCAAGATCTTCCAATGATTCAATGGCTTCGAGGCGTTTTATCGCGTCAGTTGTCATGCTTTTTGGAGGCGGGGTCAGCAGATAGGCGTAGGCCCGGTGGTGGGAGCGGCCAACCCGGCCACGGATCTGGTGCAGCTGGGCCAACCCCAGTTTATCCGCCCGGTTGATGATCATCGTGTTGGCGCTGGGCACGTCGATGCCGCTCTCCACGATGGTGGTGCAGACCAGCAGGTTGAAGCGCTGATGGTAGAAATCCCGCATGATGGTTTCCAGTCGGCGCTCACGCATCTGCCCATGGGCCACCTGCAGACGAACGCCGGGCAGCAGGTCCTCCAGCCGTTCCGCCATGTTCTCGATAGTGCTGACCTCGTTATGCAGGAAGTAGATCTGGCCGCCGCGTTTCAGCTCACGCTGGCAGGCCTCGGTGATCAGTGCATCGTTCCATTGGCTGATGAAGGTTTTTACCGGGTGACGCAGGGCAGGTGGGGTGGCGATCACTGAGAGGTCGCGCATCCCGGACATGGCCATGTTGAGGGTGCGGGGGATTGGCGTGGCGGTGAGAGTGAGCAGGTCTACTTCGCTGCGCAGGGCCTTGAGTTTCTCCTTGTGGCGCACCCCGAAGCGGTGCTCCTCATCGATGATCACCAGCCCCAGATTTTTGAATTTGATGCTCTCCGAGAGCAGCTTGTGGGTGCCGATCACGATATCGATGGTGCCGTCATTCAACCCATCGATCACCTTCTGCTGCTGTTTGCCGGTCCGGAAGCGTGACAGACTCTCCACCCGGACCGGCCAGTCGGCGAAGCGGTCGGCGAAGTTCTGGAAGTGCTGCTGGGCCAGCAGGGTGGTGGGCACCAGTATCGCTACCTGCCTGTTGCCCTGAGTGGCCATGAAGGCGGCGCGCATCGCCACTTCGGTCTTGCCGAAGCCCACATCGCCGCAGACGACTCGATCCATGGGCTGATGCGAGACCATGTCTGCCAGCACTGCCTCAATGGTCTGTTGCTGGTCGGGGGTTTCCTCGAACTCGAAGGAGGCGGCAAAGGCTCGATATTCATCTCCGGCTTCCGGAAAGGCAATGCCCTGGCGGGCGGCCCGGCGGGCGTAGATCTCCAGCAGCTCCGCCGCCACGTCCCGCACCTGCTTGGCGGCCTTGCGCTTGGTCTTCTCCCACTGGTCGCCTCCCAGGCGGTGCAGGGGGGCATTCTCGGGTGAGGCCCCGGCGTAGCGGCTGATCAGATGCAGGGATGCCACCGGCACATACAGTTTGTCGCCCCGGGCATACTCCAGGGTCAGAAATTCAGTGGTCATGCCGCCCACTTCCAGGGTCTGCAGGCCCAGATAGCGGCCCACGCCATGATCCTCATGCACCACCGGCGCGCCGATATTGAGTTCCGTGAGATTGCGGACGATCTGGTCGGGGTCCTGGCTGACCTTGCGCCGACGTCGCTCCTGGCGTACCCGTTCGCCGTAGAGCTGGGTCTCGGTAATGACGACAACCCCGGCCTGCTCCAGCCAGAGCCCTTGCTCCATGGGGGCGACGCAGAGGCCGATCGGCATTTTACCGGCGATGAAATCCTGCCAATGCTCGATGACTTTCGGATTGATCCCCAGATCACGCAGGGTTCCCAGCAGTATTTCGCGGCGGCCGGCGCCTTCCGCGATAAACAGGATGCGCAGGTCATGGCTGGCGATAAACTCCTGCAGCGCCTTTGCCGGTTGTTGGGCGCGCGCATGGAAAGCCAGAGGCGGGGGCAGGCGGGACTCGAAATTGAAGAAACCGGCAAAGCCTTTGGAGCGCTTGGGAATTTCACTGCCTTGCATGGCGACTGAAACACCCTGCTTGATCCGCGCGAACAGTTCATCGACCGGCAGGTAGATCTGCCTGGGAGGCAGGAGTGGGCGCTCCAGATCATAGCGGCGTTCTTCATATCGGGTTTCGACCCCCGCATAGAACTCATCGGCCTTGTCCCGGCTGCCATCGAAGTGCATGACCAACCTGTTGGCCGGCAGATAGTCGAAGAGAGTGGCGGTCTCTTCGAAAAACAGGGGCAGGTAGTATTCCAAGCCGTTAGGTGCGCGGCCCTCCGAGACGTCCTGGTAGATCAGGCTGCGTTGCAGGTCGCCTTCGAACTGGTTGCGATAGTTGCGTCTGAAGCGGGTGATGCCCTCTTCGTTGAGGGGGAACTCACGGGCCGGCAGCATGCGTATCTGCTCGATCTTCTCCAGGGAACGCTGGGTTTCCGGGTCGAAGGTGCGGATGCTGTCCACCTCATCATCGAACAGATCGATGCGATAGGGAACCTGACTGCCCATCGGGAAGATATCCAGCAGCGAACCCCGCACCGCAAACTCGCCATGCGAGAGCACCTGTGAAACACACTGGTAACCACTCTTTTCCAGCTGCCGGCGTGTGTTGCCCAGATCGAGCCGTTGGCCGTTTTCAACCAGCAGGGCATGGCCATCGAGAAACGCCCGGGGCGGCAGGCGTTGCATCAGGGTCGAGACCGGCGTGATCAAAATGCCCGTCTGCAGAGTGGGCAATCGGTAGAGCGTCAACAGGCGTTGGGAGATCAGCTCTGGTAACGGAGAAAAGATGTCGTAGGGCAGGGTTTCCCAGTCCGGGAAACTGATCACGGCCTGCTTGTCGCCCAGGAAAAACTTCAGTTCACTCTCAAGCCGGGTGGCGCTCTGCACATCTTCAGTGACAACCAATATCAGACCTGGAAATGTCTCCGTGGCGGCGGCAATCGCCAGTGACGAGCTGCAACCGTAGAGTTGCCCCCATTGCAACCGTTCATCCGGTTGTTGGGGCAGGGGAGGATTGAAAACGGATTGAACCATGGCGGACTGAGCGAGCATAAAACTTGGGTATGGAGCAAAAACGGGATTCTCTCATAACTTAGTTCTCAGGTCAGGCGTGGAGATGGTGAGGATTATGTGACGGGAGGTTGATGCTGTTGACGCTCATCAAGGGTTTCAGAAAGAGATGAAGATATAAAATGAATCAATGGGCTGAATGAGATAAGGTGTTTCCATACTCATGATCCAATCGACATATACAAACTAAAATATCAATGAATATAAAAAGTTATATACTGTTTCTCCTGTTTTTTATGAGCTACCCACTGGGTATGGTTCAGGCGGGAGATGATGCACTGAGACAGCTCAGGGAGACCGGAAAATGCCCGCAGTGTGATCTGTCAGGCGCAGATCTGCGGGGCATGAAGCTACAGCGGGCCGACTTGCGCGAAGCAAATCTCAGCCAAGCTGATTTACGTGGTGCGGATCTCAGTGGGGCGATTCTCTACAAAGCCAATCTGCATAACACGGATTTGACCGGCGTCGCGCTTAAGTGGACGAGTCTGGGGCGGGCCGATCTATCGGGTGCTGTGCTGAGGGGACTGGAACTCGAAAAAGCGCGCCTCAGCCGGGCGGATCTGACGGGTGCGGACCTGCGTGACACAAACTTGCGGGAGGCCAATCTTGAGGGTTCCCAACTGACGGGTGCTGATCTTTCAGGAGCTGATCTAACCGCTGCCTCCCTGGTCAATGCGGTCATCAACGAAGTCAATTTTTCTAAGGTAATATTGGAAAGGGCTGATCTGAGTGGTCTGGATTTCAGCCAAGTGAAATCCATGGCGGGGGTAAATCTGAAAAGCGCCGATCTGCGCAAAGCCAGACTTTCCGGCCTGGACCTGAGGGAACTCGATATGAGTCACAGCCGATTGCTGGGAGCGGATCTCAGCAGAGCCAGGTTGCAGGGCGCGGTTCTGAGTGATGCTGACATGAAAAAGGTTTTGCTCATCGAGGCTGATCTGAGTGGCGCTGATCTGCAGGATACCCGATTGAATGGGGCTAAGTTGAAGGGCGTAAAACTCACAGGTACAAAGCTGGTGGGTGTGATTCTCAGTGGGAATCTGATCGATGTGGATTTTTCAGGCGCCCATCTGATACGGGCCTCATTGGCCGGGGCCAACCTGAAAGGAGCAAAATTCAGAGACAGCCGGCTCGAATATGTCGATTTTCAATCAGCCAATCTTTATGCCGTGGATTTTACCAATGCCAAGTTGCTACGCTGTAATCTGCAAAAGGCCAACCTGCGCCAAGCCAACTTTAGTGGTGTGGATCTGACCGGCAATCTGCTGGAGGATGCTGTTGGTTTCGGCATTCCCGCTGTGGAAAAATCTGCAATTCAATAAAGACGGCTCAGCCGACA
>JBDLIT010000039.1:0-29111 GCA_039714735.1 Pseudomonadota bacterium | reverse complement strand
CCGGCTGTTGATCAATCGACCGAAGATCCTGCTGTTGGATGAACCCACCGCCAACCTGGACCAGGGAAATATCTCCCGGGTGGAGGCACTGATCAATAATTGGCGCATCCAACAGGCATGCGCGGTGATCTGGGTGACCCATGACCGGGAACAGCAGAAGCGGGTCGCCAGCCGGCACTTTGAGATCGAGGCGGGACGGTTAAGGGAGTACTCATGGAGCTGATTCAGCTCAACGCCTTCGACCTGGCGCTATCGGCCAGCCTGGTCCTGGCATTGGCGGGGCTCTCCATGGCGCTCTCCCTGGGTATCGAACGTAAACTGCTGATTGCCGCAACCCGCACCATCGTCCAGCTCAGCCTGCTGGGTCTGGTGCTGAAGGTCCTGTTTGTCCAGTCTCATCCCTTATTGATCGGTATGCTCGCCCTGTTCATGCTGCTGGTCGCCGGCTATGAAGTGATGGCGCGCCAACAGCGGCGCTTCAGCGGCATCTGGGGCATGGGTGTCGGCACCCTCTCCATGTTCATCTCCTCTTTCAGCGTCACCCTACTGGCCCTGAACCTGATCATCAAAGTCGAGCCCTGGTATTCGGTGCAGTACCTGATCCCTTTGCTGGGTATGCTGCTGGGCAACACCATGTCGGGTATCGCCATTGCGCTGGACAATCTTACCCACAACGCCTGGCAGCAGCGTGGACAGATCGAGGCCAGACTGATGCTGGGACATGAGTGGCAGACGGCAATTGGCGAGATCCGCCGCGCGGCGCTGCGCAGCGGCCTGATTCCCATTATCAATGCGATGGCGGCGGCAGGTGTGGTGAGTCTGCCGGGTATGATGACCGGTCAGATCCTGGCCGGCAGCCCACCTTTCGAAGCGGCCAAGTATCAGATCCTGATCATGCTCCTGATTGCTGCCGGCACCGGATTTGGCGCCACCGCTGCGGTCTGGATTGGCTCCAGGAGATTGTTTGACGAGCGCCAGCGTCTGCGTCTGGATCGATTGAGCACACCCGACTGAGTTAGCCGGAAAGCAGCTATCATAGAATGTAGAATGGAACGGTCAACTGCAGAATTTAGGATTATGCTTTACTGCTGCGAATCAGTTTGATAGCCAGCAGCACGACTGGCGTACCATGCAGAAAGAGATCAAAAATATCCAGCGGCGCGCTGAGAGAACCATCCGCGAGCATCTTGAGCTTCTGCCATAGATGCGGCTCAGGGACAAAAGGGGCAAGCCCCAACAGGATTGCCGGCAAAGCGATCATCTGCAGAGGCAGCCTATCCAACCAGGAAAACATTCTTCTTAGCCCTCACTTCTTAAGTATTCTTTCAAGGTAATAACTTAGGATACAGTTATCACCTTGGAAGAGTACTAGTCTCTAACACAATCCGGGCAAAGCGCCAGATATCTCTCCTGATCCTCCCGGCTGAAACAGCAAGCGAGAATCTCATCAAAATCGTCTGCCGCGGCATGCATCGCCGCCAGGGCGATCTCTACCGCCTGATCTTTCGGATAACCATAAACCCCGGTGCTGATCCCCGGAAAGGCGATACTCGCGAGCTGTTTCTCCCGCGCCAGGGCAAACGAGCGTTCGTAACATGCACGCAACAGGGCCGGCTCACCTCTGGCGCCTCCCTGCCATACGGGACCCACCGTGTGAATCACCCAGCTGGCCGGCAGGTTGAAACCTGGCGTGAGTCGCGCCTCGCCCGTTGGACAGCCACCCAGAGGCCTGCAGGCCGTCAACAACCCTGGACCCGCAGCCCGGTGGATTGCGCCATCGACGCCGCCACCGCCCAACAGGGTGGAGTTAGCCGCATTAACGATCACATCGACTTCGAGTTGTGTGATATCTCCCTGTACAATCCGAATCTGGCCCATTAGATAATCCTAGAATACCCTTGATGTCTTTCTCTACACTCAACCTGTTACTCGTGATGATGCTGGCGATCTGGTTCTGGCGCGACAGCCTGCGGGTCCGCGAAATCGCCAACCGCATCAGCCGCAGCGCCTGCCGCAGCCATGGTGTTCAGTTTCTCGATCAGACCGTGGCGTTACGCCGGATTGGACTGCGCTGGTTGCGGGTCGGCCTGAAATTCAGGCGGGTCTATGAGTTCGACTACAGCCTTGAGGGAAGCGGCCGTCTGACTGGCTACATCGTGATGCTCGGCGACCAGACCGAAACCCTGAGGATCGACCTGCCAACCCAGGAAGAGGCGGAACTCGACTGAGTCGAGGCATCAGCCACCGCCCACCAGGTTGCCGTTACTTCACCACCTTCAATGCGGGACGTCCCCCAGGTTTTGGCGGCTCGGGTTCATCCTCCGGCTGGTCGGCAGTCACCTCTTCCGAGGCGAACAGCATACCCTGACCATTTTCCTTCGCGTAGATACCCAGCACGGCAACGGGAGGCACCATCACGTCCTCCATCACACCCTTGAAGCGTGCGCTGAAGCTGATCCAGTCATTGCCCAGCTCCAGATTAGAGATGGCCCTGGGATTGACATTCAGGACGATACGGCCGTCCTCAACAAACTCACTGGGCACCGCTACATCGGGTAGATTGGTATCCACCAGCAGATAGGGTGTGAGCTCATTGTCCACCAGCCACTCATACAGGGCGCGGATCAGATAGGGACGATTTGATGTCATCTGATGCTCAACTCAGCCTCGCATCTCCTGTTCAGCCTCGGTGAGGCTCTGCACGAATGATTCCCGCTCGAACAATCTTGCTGCATAGCTATGCAGACCCTTCACGGAAGCGGGAATCTCTATTCCCAATTCCGGCAGACGCCATAGCAGTGGGGCAATCGAGCAATCCACCAGGGTAAACTCCTCGCTCATGAAGAAAGACTTCGCACCAAATACCGGGGCTGTCGAGATCAGGCTCTCACGCAACTCTTTGCGCGCCTTGGCTGCCTCCTTCTTGCCGGACAGAATGACATCCATCAGACGGTACCAGTCATAATCCACCCGATACATCAGCAGGCGCGACGTGGATCGGGATACCGGATCGACCGGCAGGAGTGGCGGATGGGGAAATCGCTCATCCAGGTACTCCATGATGATGCGCGATTCATAGAGTTTGAGCTCTCTGTCCACCAGGGTCGGCAGGGTGCCATACGGATTCAGCTCCATGAGCTGTTCCGGCATATCGATTGGATCGATATCGATGATCTCGAAAGTGATGTTCTTCTCTGCCAGAACCAGCCGTACCCGATGACAGTATGGGTTTACCGGATCTGAATAGAGCGTCATTACTGAACGTTTGTTCGCTGCCGCCATGATACCTCTCAACTCTCAGCCACACAGGCAGAAAAAATATCTGCTTGACGCGGGTGATATAAAAATAACAAACGAAAAAGGGCGCACAGTATACATCAACTGTGCGCCCTTTTTTAGATCAGGCGAAATACCGGATCAGTGGACGTCCTTCCAATACTCTTTCTTGAGCAGATAGGCGACCACAAAGAACACAAAAATGAAACCCAGCACCCACTTGCCCATACGCTGGCGCTCCATCTGAATCGGTTCTCCGACATAGCTCAGAAAGGCGGTCAAATCGCGCGCCATCCCGTCATACTCCGCAGGACTCAGGGACCCTTGAGTGACCAGTTCGAAACTTTCGAAGACCTCGGCATCATTGCCGGCAGAGTCCTTTTCGGTCTTGTACACGGCCTTCTGCATACCCTGCAACTCCCAGAGTACATGTGGCATACCCACATCCGGAAAGACGATATTGTTGACGCCGAAGGGGCGTGAATCATCCAGATAGAAGCTGCGCAGATAGGTGTAGATCCAGTCAACGCCTCTGGCTCGTGTAATCACACTCAGGTCAGGTGGCTCGGTGCCAAACCAGCCCCCCGCCAGACTCGCGGGCATGGCGATGTTCATCGTCTCGCCAATCTTATCGGTGGCAAACATCAGGTTGCTCTTCACCTCGTCTTCGGTCAGATCGATATCCTGGGCCATACGATTGTAACGCTGGTACTTGGCGGAATGGCAACTCAGGCAATAGTTGACGAAATACTTCGCGCCACGCTGCAGAGAGGCCTGATCGGACAGATCGATATCCGCATGATCCAGATGGGCGCCGCCGCCTGAAGCCAGTCCAAGCGCGGGAGCCGCAGCCATCAGAAATGCAATTATCAGCTTTTTCATTGGGTCACCCTCTCTGGCACTGGCTTGGTCTTATCCATCTTGCTGTAGATCGGCATCAACAGGAAGAATGCGAAGTAGTAGATCGTTCCGACCTGGGCCATCAGCTTGTACAGGTCGGTGGTCGGCTGCACACCCAGGTAACCCAGGATGATGAAATCGACCACGAACAGTCCGAGTATCACCTTGTAGAGGGCCCCCTTGTAGCGGATCGACTTGACCGGGCTGCGGTCCAGCCAGGGCAGGAAGAACATGATCAGGATGGAGGCAAACATCGCCACTACCCCAGGGAAGGCTGAACCCGCGATCGAGGGTACGGCGCGCAGAATGGCGTAGAACGGGGTGAAGTACCAGACCGGAGCGATGTGTTCCGGGGTCACCAGCGGGTTGGCCGGCACGAAGTTGGGGTGCTCGATAAAATAACCGCCCATCTCCGGTGCGTAGAAGACCACCGCCGCAAAGAGAAACAGGAAACCCGCCACACCGGCTATATCCTTCACCGAGTAGTAGGGGTGGAAGGGAATACCGTCGGCTGGGGCCTTGTCGCTCCATTTGTTGCCCTTCGGACCCTTCTTGATCTCAATGCCGTCCGGGTTGTTGGAACCCACCTTGTGCAACGCCACGATGTGAATAAACACCAGTGCAGCCAGCACAAAGGGTAACAGGAAGTGCAGCGCGAAGAAGCGGTTCAGGGTGGCGTCGGAGATGACATAGTCACCACGGATCCAGACACTCAGATCGGGACCGATAACCGGCACCGCCGAGAACAGATTCACGATAACCTGCGCACCCCAGTAGGACATCTGACCCCAGGGCAGCAGGTAGCCCATGAAGGCGGTCGCCATCATCGCCAGATAGATAATCACCCCGAGAATCCACAGCAGCTCGCGGGGCTTGCGGTAGGAACCGTACATCAGGCCACGGAACATGTGCAGATAGATGACGATGAAGAAGGCCGAGGCGCCGGTCGAGTGCATATAGCGGATCAACCAGCCCCAGTCCACGTCCCGCATGATATATTCGACAGAACCAAAGGCCAATTCCGCATCGGGCTTGTAGTTCATCGCCAGCCAGACGCCGGTGAGGATCTGGATCACCAGCACCAGCATGGCCAACGAGCCCATGAGATACCACATATTGAAGTTTTTCGGCGCGTAGTATTGCGCCAAGTGCTCGTTCCACACCTTGGTCAAGGGATAGCGATCGTCGATCCAGCCGACGAAGTTTTTCATCATACTCATCAGGCTGCTCCTCCATCTTTACCGATAATGATCCGGGTATCGGACAGGTACTGATGCGGGGGGATTTCAAGATTCTTCGGCGCCGGTACGCCGCTATAGACGCGTGCGGCGAGATCGAAGCGTGAGCCATGGCAAGGACAAAAGAAACCGCCCTTCCACGCCTCGCCCAAATCGGCGGGTGCGACATCAGGACGATAGGTCGGAGAACAACCCAGATGGGTGCAGATCCCGATTGCCACCAGATACTTTTCCTTAATAGAACGGTTGGGATTCTTGCAATAGTCAGGTTGCTGACCCGTATCATCCGAAGCCGGATCAGCCAAAGTGCTGTCCAGGGTTGGCAGATCCTTCAGGTTCTGCTCGGTACGGCTGACGATCCAGACCGGTTTGCCACGCCATTTGACGGTTATCAGCTGGCCCGGCTCGAGCTTGCCGATATCCGCCTCGACCGGTGCACCTGCCGCCTTGGCTTTTTCACTGGGGCCCCAAGCCGCCAGAAATGGATAGATAACGAAGCCGGCTCCGACCGCTCCGACTGCACTGGTAGCAAGCGTAAGCGTACGCCGCTTTTTTAGATCAACGCCTTCTGCGCTCATTATGTAGGACTCCCCCGGTTACTGAATGGATCGACTTGATACCCGATGCTCAAGTTTAATCCCCGCCGTTCAGGACATTAGAATATGCTTAACCTCACAAATAGACCGCGCATTGTCCACAATGCACCACAATTGGTCAAGGTTCAGGAGCAGTTAACTGAGTTGCCATTGCCTCAGATCAAGAAAGCATTAAACATCGCTTGGGCTGGCCAATGATTACTTGTTTGACTGACCACTCAAACCGGGTTACCAATATCAACGAACCGATAGTCGAGTGAGAATTTTTCTGATAGATGCCTGCCCAGGGCCTGCACACCCAGGCGTTCGGTTGCATGATGTCCCGCAGCAAAATAGTGAATATCCAATTCACGGGCTGCGTGGACCGTCGATTCAGAAATCTCACCTGAGATATAGGCATCCAGACCCAGCGCCGCAGCCTCTTCGATAAACCCCTGGGCGGCGCCCGTACACCAGCCAACCTGCTCGATTTCATCCTTTCTCCCGGGAATATGCAGCGCCTCGCGCTCCAGCAATCGATTCAGGCGCTCAGCCAATGCATCAGCCGGCACAACCCTGTTCAGGGTGGATCGCCAGAGCAATCCATGACCGGCTGGCGTGGCCTCCGGCCGGGGAAATTCGCACAGTTCCGCCAGTTGGCGATTGTTGCCCCAGACGGGGTGAGCATCCAGCGGAAGATGATAGGCGAGCAGGCTAACCCCATTGCGTAACAGAGCCGCGATTCTGCGCCCCTTGATACCCCGGATGGGAGCCGCTTCACCCTTCCAGAAAAAGCCATGGTGCACCAGCAGCAGATCAGCATTCCAGGTAACGGCCTCGTCGATCAATGCCTGACAGGCAGTCACTCCCACCATCAGTCTTTGCACCTGCTCACCGGCCTCCACCTGCAAACCATTCGGACAGTAGTCATCAAAAGTGTCTGTTTCGAGTTGCTCGTTGCAGTAGCGTTCGAGGGTTAACAAATCGACCATGGATAATTGCCTGACAGCTTGCTAAAGAAATGCTAGGTTACTATTCCTATGCGACTCAGGAAACTTTTGTCCCTATTACTCAGCTCCATCACCGCGGGTATCGCGGCCGCCATCGTATTGGTGTTCCTGATGCCTGAGCTGCTGCCACGGACGGAACCCGAACCGGAACTCAACAGACTGGCTCAAAGTACGCCATTGCCACGCGCCGCTGGGCCATTTTCCTATGCTGATGCGGTCAACACGGCAGCGCCCTCGGTGGTAAATATCTTCACCACGAAAATCACCACGGAGTTGCAGACACTTCGCTTCAAGGACCCATTCCTGCAGCATCTGTTCGGCAGGATGCTGCCCGAGCAGAAACGCGAACGCAGAGAAACCAGCCTGGGTTCAGGAGTCATAGTAACCCGGGATGGATATCTGCTGACCAACCAGCATGTCATCGAGGGCGCCGACGAGATCAAGGTGGTTCTGTCGAACGGACACAGCGTGGATGTGAGTCTCATCGGCGGCGATACCGAATCGGATCTTGCGATCCTCAAAATCGACCATGACAAAGATCTACCAGCCATCCCGATAGGCCATTCCGGTGAAGTGGAGGTCGGCGATGTGGTGCTCGCCATCGGCAACCCCTTCGGTGTCGGGCAGACCGTCACCATGGGCATCATCAGCGCCACCGGCCGCTCCCATCTCGGCATCAACACCTTTGAAAACTTCATCCAGACCGATGCCGCCATCAACCCGGGTAACTCAGGGGGAGCCCTGATCAATGCCAGAGGCGACCTGATCGGCATCAATACCGCGATCTTCTCCAAAACCGGCGGCTCCCACGGCATCGGCTTCGCCATTCCCTTCGACCTCGCGGAAGGTATTATGCGCCAGTTGATCGCCACGGGTCAGGTGGTGCGGGGCTGGCTCGGGATCCAGGGTCAGGATGTTACCGAGAAGTTGGCTGAGGCGTTCGGTCTGTTTGGAAACGAGGGCGTCCTGGTAACCGGGGTCATGGAGAGTGGCCCCGCCAGCGAGGCGGGACTGCGTCCGGGAGACGTGATCACCAATATCAATGAGGCAAAAACGAAAAACTCCCATGAACTCATGCAGATGATTGCCAACAAGGCGCCAGGCTCAATATTTGAGGTCAGCGGCTGGCGGGGCAGCAAACACTTCACATTCAAGGCCGTTTCAGGCACCAGACCCGTCCAGGAAGAGTAAACCGCAAGATCCTGCACAAGCCGGGAAATGGCTTGAATGCGCCCCGCGTAGAGGCAGCTATACTTAAGCAGAAATATAATCAAGTCGCAGGAAGCGATAGGATCGATGAATATCCGTTACAATGCTGAACTAATCGATGCTTTTGTTAAAGCGGTCTCACAGACGCTTCAGCACGACCTGACGCCCCCCAAGCAGGCGCAACTCAGACAGGCCTTGCTGAAAAACCTCACGCAAACCAAACAGGCGACTGGTTCCCCGGAGTACAAAGAGATGACCATCCTCATCTCCGACTTGCGGGGTTTCACGGCGATCTCAGAACAGACTTCTGCCAAAACCCTGATCGATATTCTCAATCACTACTTCTCCCGCATGTGTGAAATCATCTACCGTTATGGCGGGACGGTCGATAAATTCATGGGCGATTCCATCATGGCGCTGTTTGGCATCCCCAATTCCAAGCCTGACGACCTGGAACGCGCAATCGCCTGCGCCGTTGAGATGCAAAGAAGCATGTTGGAGGTCAATGCGCAGAACACTGAGCAGGGCCATCCCCGCCTTTTCATGGGGATTGGCATCAACACCGGCCAGGTCATAGCAGGGAATCTTGGCTCTGAACTGCATAATGAATACACGGTGATCGGCGATGCGGTCAATCTCGCTTCGCGTATCGAGGCCTTCAGTCTGCGCGGGCAGATCCTGTTGAGTGAACATTCACACGATCTCGCCCAGGATTTCATCGAATGCGGTCAGGCGAACCATGTCCTCATGAAAGGCAAACAATTGCCCGTCAGACTCCACGAGCTGTTTTCCACTCAGCGCCCCCGCCACCTGGAAGTCCCACGCGTGGAAGCCCGCAAGAGTCCACGGATCAGCGTCGATTTTCCCATGCGTTTTCGCCTGCTGGAAAAAACCCATGTGGTGCAGGACAGTTATGAAGGCACCGCCATCGACCTGAGCTACCACGGGCTGCAGGCGCGCCTGCCGATTCAGCTTGCGGCCATGAGCGATCTACGCATCGAACTCTCGACCTCGTTGATGAACACCCAATCCAATCACATTTATGCCAAGGTGTTGCGCACGCAGGCCAAAGACACTGACTGGCTGAGCCGTATGGAATTCACCGGCATCGATGACATGGGGCAGAACGCGATCAAGCAATATATCGATCAAACCATCGCTCAACGACGGATGTGACGCTCAACCCCAGCCACCCCGAAAAACCGTTAAGACCCGGTAAACTCCCGTTTTGCGATTAATTTCGTTATCATTTGTTCCCTTTTGTTCAGAGTCGTGTGGCTCAATCTACCCAATCAAAGCGGAAACCATGGATAAACTCATTATCAGAGGCGGCAATTCCCTGTCGGGGGAAGTGAGAATCGCCGGGGCGAAAAATGCAGCTCTCCCCATCCTTGCCGCCACGCTGCTGGCGGATGGCCCGATGATGGTGAGCAATGTCCCTCACCTGAACGACATCACCACCACCATGGAATTGCTCGGCAGGATGGGCGTCTATCTGGTGGTGGACGAAAAGATGAATATCGAGTCCGATACCAGCACGATCAAGCATTTTCATGCGCCTTATGAGCTGGTAAAGACCATGCGCGCCTCAATCCTGGTGCTCGGCCCTTTGCTGGCCCGCTTCGGCCAGGCGGATGTCTCACTGCCAGGTGGTTGCGCGATTGGCTCACGTCCCGTGAACCTGCACATCGACGGGCTGCGCGCCATGGGCGCGGAGATCACTGTCGAAAACGGTTACATCCGCGCACGCTGTAAACGCCTGCACGGCGCCAGGATCGTCATGGATATTGTGACCGTGACCGGCACGGAAAACCTGATGATGGCCGCTGCTCTCGCGGAAGGAACCACCCTGATCGAGAATGCCGCCAGAGAACCGGAGGTGGTGGATCTGGCAAACTGCTTGAATAAGATGGGCGCGCGTATCACCGGCGCCGGCAGTTCTGTGATCACCATTGAGGGCGTGGATCAGCTCAAGGGCACCGATTATCGCGTGATGCCCGACCGGATTGAAACCGGCACCTTCCTGGTCGCTGCCGCCATGACCCGGGGAAAGATCAAGGTCAGGGACACCGAACCCGCTCTGGTGGATGCCGTTTTGCAAAAATTGCGGGAGGCCGGCGCCGAGATCGAGTGCGGCGATGACTGGATCTCTCTGGATATGCACGGCAAACGCCCGCTGGCGGTTGATGTGCACACCGCCCCCTACCCTGCATTCCCAACCGACATGCAGGCCCAGTTCACGGCCATGAACAGCATCGCCGAAGGGGTGGGCGTGATTACCGAGACGATCTTTGAAAACCGCTTCATGCACGTCCAGGAACTCCAGCGCATGGGCGCGAAGATCCGTCTGGAAGGCAACACGGCAATCTGCACCGGGGTTGAGCAACTCACCGGTGCGCCGGTGATGGCCACCGACCTGCGCGCATCGGCGAGTCTGGTGCTGGCGGCGCTGGTCGCCGAGGGTGAAACCCTGGTGGATCGCATCTACCACATCGATCGTGGCTACCAGATCATCGAAGAGAAACTCTCGGGTCTGGGTGGCGAGATACGCCGCTTGCCCAGTTAATTTTTTTGCATAGCCACAGAGGCGCAGAGGACGCAGAGTTTTTATGTTCAGGACTATCTTGATTCGCCCGGATGAGACGACAGGCATGGTGGATTTGACCCACTATCCTGCTCTTTCAAGCAGATTCTCTGTGATCTCCGTGCCTCTGTGGCAAAAAGAAAATAAATAACCATGAAATTCGACACCCCGATCACAATCGCTCTCTCAAAAGGGCGGATCTACAAGCAGAGCCTGCCACTGCTGGCTCACGCAGGCATCGAGCCGCTCGACGACCCGGAGACCAGCCGCAAGCTGATCCTCGACACCAACCACAAGCAGGTAAAGCTGGTCATCATTCGCGCCACGGATGTACCCACCTATGTCCAGTATGGCGCCGCCGATATCGGCGTGGCCGGCAAAGATGTCTTGCTGGAGCATGGTGGCGAAGGGCTGTATGAGCCACTGGACTTGCGGATCGCCCGTTGCAGGATGATGACCGCCGGTTTTCAGGACGAGGTGAGCCAGCCCGGCAGACTGCGGGTGGCCACCAAGTATGTGAAAAGCGCCAAACGCTATTATGCCGCGCAGGGCAAACAGGTGGAGATCATCAAACTCTATGGCTCCATGGAGTTGGCGCCCATCGTGGGTCTGGCGGATATCATCGTGGACCTGGTGGAAAGCGGCAACACCCTGAAGGCCAATGGACTGGTGCCCTTGGAACATATAGCCGATATCAGTTCACGCCTGATTGTCAACCGGGCCTCCTGGAAGATGAAGCACGACACAGTCACGCAAGTGATGGAAGCCATGCGGGAAGTCGTTGATCAGACCAATCCCTGAATCGCCGCAGAGAATGAAACCATGACCGATATTCGACAACTTTCCACCTCGGACGAAGATTTCCAGGAACAGCTGGACGCCCTGCTGGCCTGGGAGTCCGTCTCCGATACCGCCGTCAACGATACCGTCAACCAGATCATCGAGTCGATCCGCGCCTCCGGTGATCAGGCCCTGTTGGATTTCACCAGTCGATTCGACGGCTGGCAGGCACAGAGTCCCGCCCATCTGGAACTACCGCTGAGCCGTTTGCAGCAGGCGTGGAACACCATCCCACTGGAACAACAGCAGGCCCTTGAGACCGCCGTAGAGCGCATCCGCGCCTACGCCGAGCACCAGCGCCTGGACTCCTGGTCCTACACCGAACCGGACGGCACCCTGCTCGGCCAGCAGATCACCGCGCTGGAGCGGGTCGGTCTTTACGTGCCGGGAGGCAAGGCAGCCTATCCCTCCTCGGTGCTGATGAATGCGGTCCCGGCGAAAGTCGCCGGGGTGCCCGAACTGATCATGGTGGTCCCCACGCCACGCGGTGAGCTGAATGAGCTGGTACTGGCCGCCGCTCACATCTCCAGGGTCGACAGAGTGTTCGCGGTGGGTGGCGCCCAAGCCGTGGCCGCCCTGGCCTATGGCACCGAATCGATACCGCCGGTGGATAAGATCGTGGGTCCGGGCAACATCTATGTCGCCACCGCCAAGCGGGCGGTGTTCGGCCAGGTCGGCATCGACATGGTGGCCGGTCCCTCGGAGATTCTGGTGATCAGCGACGGCCAGACCGACCCGGACTGGATCGCCATGGATCTGTTCTCCCAGGCCGAGCACGATGAGGATGCTCAGTCGATCCTGATCTGTCCCGATGCGGACTACATCGAGCAGGTCAAGACCAGCATCGATAAGCTGTTGCCCACCATGGAGCGCCAGGAGATCATCGCCACCGCCCTGCGCATCCGTGGGGTGCTGATTCAGGTAAGCGACATGACCGAGGCGGTCGAAGTGGCCAACTTCATCGCCCCGGAACATCTGGAACTATCCGTGGAAGATCCTGAAGCCATGGCCCGGCAGATCCAACATGCCGGCGCCATCTTCATGGGACGCTATACCGCCGAGGCTATGGGCGACTACTGCGCCGGACCGAATCACGTGCTGCCGACTTCACGCACTGCGCGTTTCTCCTCACCCCTGGGGGTCTATGACTTCCAGAAGCGCTCCAGCCTGATCATGGCCTCAGCCGAGGGCGCAGCGACTCTGGCGGAGACCGCCTCGGTGCTGGCCCGGGGCGAGGGCCTCACCGCGCATGCCCGCTCCGCCGAATTTAGGGGTAAGACTTAGTTTTTGTCCGCCAATGGTTAATGAGCAATGCGTAGCCTGGGTGGAGCGCAGCGTAACCCGGGAGATTGACGCATCAATTCCCCGGGTTGCACCCGGGCTACGGTCAATGAGCGCCGACACAAATTGAACTTATTTACGTCTATTCGCGGACAACAATCAATAAAACCTAATGAATAACCATATCGAACAATGGGTTAGGCCGGAAATTCGCGCCCTCTCCGCTTACCATGTGCCGGACCCCGGCGACATGATCAAGCTGGATGCCATGGAGAACCCCTACCCCTGGCCGGAAGAGCTGCGCCAGGAGTGGCTGGAACTGCTGGCTGGGGTGGATGTGAATCGCTACCCAGACCCCCAGGCCAGCGACCTCAAAGATCGTCTGCGGGCCAACATGGGCATACCCAAGGATGCCGGACTGATTCTGGGCAACGGTTCCGATGAACTGATCCAGATGCTGGCGATGACTGTCGCCGCGCCCGGCCGGGCGGTGCTCTCCGTTGACCCCGGATTTGTCATGTACCGCATGATCGCCACCTTCTGTGGCATGGATTACCTTGGCGTACCCCTGCATGAAGAGGACTTCAGCCTGGATATCGATGCCCTGCTGAACGCCATTGAGCAGCACCAGCCGGCGCTGATCTTCCTCGCCTATCCCAACAACCCCACCGGCAATCTGTTTCCTGAGGATGCGCTCATGCAGGTGATCGGAAAAGCCCCGGGGCTGGTGGTGATCGACGAGGCCTACGCCCCCTTCACCGATCACAGCTTCATGAGCAGGGCCGGAGAGTTCGATAACCTGCTGGTGATGCGTACTGTCTCCAAGATGGGCCTGGCGGGCCTGCGCCTTGGATATCTCGCCGGCCCTGACTTCTGGCTGAATGAAATCGATAAGACTCGATTGCCCTACAACATCAATGTGCTGACCCAGCTCAGCACCGAGTTTGCCTTGCGTCACCAGGCGGTATTCAACCAGCAGACTCAGATGATCCGCGAGGAGCGCGGTCGACTCTACCAATCACTCCTGGAACTGAATGGGGTTATACCCTATCCTTCCGAGGCCAATTTCATCCTGCTGCGCTGTCTGAACAGACCCGCAACTGAACTGTTCGAGGTACTAAAGACACAAGGCGTACTGGTAAAAAACCTGCACGGCGCCCATCCGATACTGGATCAATGCCTACGCATCACGGTTGGCACGGCGCAGGAAAACAGTGCCTTTATCCAGGCACTGAGGAAGGCTCTTTAAGGCCGTGGAGTCAAGCTAACCACCTACTGAAGTAGGTGGCTAGCTTGACAAATTGACCATTTGCCTTGTCGATACACTTTGCGGATAGATATTCAAGATACGGCTCATTTTTTAGTGATGGTGAAATGACAGAGCAGTCATGTGTGATAGCAATGAAAATCGGATCATCGTTCTTATGAATGTCGATGATTTGTTCGCAAATCGATGGTGCAGAATCATTGAAAAAGACCTGTCCCAATGCCCATCCATTCGCCTTTATTTTATTCCTATCGATGTCGGCCATCAGATGAAGTTTACTAGATTAATGGCTTTTTATTTTTTAGGGCCTCGCTTAGGCGTTTGGATCTATCCATTCCTGATAATTTGAAGTTTAGGGACTTCAAGGCTCCTTCGATTTCATCCAATGAGTAGTCCTCACTGGAGCTGATTCTCCATAATTCTCGTACAATAGGATCGAGTCGTTTTTGCAGAAAGCTACTAGTGGAATGACGTAATGAAGGATCTATCTGTTTGTCGAAAACGGACAATAGATTAGATAAGCGATTTCTGTGAGATTCGCGTATTCTTTCAGGTTCTTTTTCCAGCCAAGAGTAAATCGTGGGTCGGCTTACGTTGAGTAGAGCCGCCATTTGATTTTTCCCTAATCCATATTCATCAAAAAAGCGTGATAAATTTTTGAAAAAAACAGCTTTATCAATCTCATCAGTTGTTGGCTGATAAGCACCAATTACAAAAATTGAATTACCAGATGCTTCAACTGGCTGCGCCTGTGCGTATCCTCCAGTGCCAGCCATAACTGCGAAAGGGGTAGCAAATGCTGCCATTAGCAAACCCGCCTGCCCTAGCTTTGTCTGTCTAGCCGCAATATCCATTATTTATCCTCTTGTTTCCATGCTGTTATTGCTTCATCGGCAACCATTTCTCTAAATCCAAGCGAACATTGCTGGTGTAGTGAGTCCAAGGTTGAAATGATTTTATCAATTTCGAATGGTTCAAGCTTGTTTGGAGAATATATATGATCGGTGTCAGCAAGTATAAAAGTATCTGGAACGGGTGCCATAAGATCTACTTCGGGGGCAAGTTCGCTTGCCAAAGGGAACAGGTCTTGAGGTACTCTGGGGTGGTTTGATAGCTGATAGGCTCGCACATACAATCGCCCATGCTCAGATTTATATACGAATTCTACCCTTGATTTTAAGGGGGATAAGCTTACATTCTGAGGTGGGCAAAGGTATCCAGGCTTTAAAAGTTGAGATAGTTCCATTCCATCAATCGGAGAAATGTTGTCTATATGCCTAATACCGATACTCTTGGAGTATTTGATATTTGCAGCCTTAGATATCACCTCTGCGATTTTTCGGATCTTGCCAGCAAAACAGTCAAAATGTTGGTAAGACGTTGTATGCACAACAAGCCGATCTGTTCCAAAAACGAATCCGAAATCAGATTCAGGGCTGTTCATTCTCCATTGTGTAACTACATGTTGGTGAGCTTTGTTATCACCAGTCGCAGCATCAATCTCAACCTTAAGCGAAGTTACATTAAATTCCTTAATATCAGGGTATTCTGCCCTCAGTTCTTCCATGATTGCATCTGCATGGTCAGCTATTCTCGGAACAGTGGCATATTCAATCATTGCAAGTGAGTAAGCCAGTGGTGCTCTTGGCATGTGCCCAAGCGATTCGTATTGCACGTTGTCCCCCTCCTCGTGAATCATGCTACTTTACATGTAAAGTTAGAACATTTCAGCTCCTTTGTGAAGGCACAGTACGCATGGGGTCACGTATTGTCACATAGCGCCCATTAACAATTCGCCCAACCGTTGCCAAGTGGATATTGCAATACTCCGCTATCTCCCGATAGCTGTAAACACCTGCGCCTTAATACTTTCGCGGCGCAGCCTCAACACTTACACTTCTGCCAGCAACCGCTCCATCATCCCCAGCGCCTGACCGTGATAGCCGCCACCAAAGAGATTCGTGTGGTTGAGGATATGGTAGAGGTTGTAGAGGGTTTTGCGCACCGGGCAACCTGGATCGAGAGGCCAGGCCTCCCGGTAGGCGGCGTAAAAGGTAGCGCCAAAACCACCGAATAGCTCGGTCATGGCCAGGTCCGCCTCCCGGTCGCCATAGTAGACTGCAGGATCGAAGATCACTGGGTTGCATGCCATATCGTAAGCGAGATTACCACCCCACAGATCACCATGCAGCAATGAAGGTGCAGGGTCGTGATCGATCAGTGCCGCGAACCTATTCATCAGCCGATCGCCCAGTTTTTGTAACTCGCCGCCATAGCCGTTGCGGGCCGCCAGATCGAGCTGGAAGCCAAGCCGCTGATCTCGCCAGAAGTCGATCCAGTTATCAGCTTCTGTATTTGGCTGTGGAGTGGAGCCGATGTTGTTGTCCCGATACCAGCCAAACTGCGACTGGCTGGTCAGATGCATTTCGGCGAGCTGCCGTCCGGCCAGCTCCGCACTTTTCCCTCTGTCATGTCCCATCTGGATCGACTCCATGACAATATAGGCCTGCCTCCCGGCAATCCCTGAGCAGACAGGCCTTGGCACGCGAATGGTTTGGGTGGCGGCCAGGGCCGTCAGGCCTTCGGACTCCGCTTCGAACATGTCCAACAGGTCCGCTCGATTCAACTTCACAAAAAACGCCCTGCGCTCATCACTCAGCTTGACCGCCGTGTTGATACAACCCCCTCCCACATGCTGCGGGGGATTGGGACTAAAGACCTCAGCGGTGACTGAGGAGATCTGACCGGCTATGGTCTCCCAGATGCTCATATCCCTGTTCCTGTTCTGTCCTGACTCATCCAAATGTTTATAAGCTATTGTATCGCTGAAACAACAGTCAGACATTAACTGTTCAAGGCTGGCTGTTCGATTGATTCATATTGATTTTAAAGCTGTTATGCACATCAGCTGAAATTTGGCTCGTCTCAAATCAAGAAAAAATGCTCAGCGCTTCATAAGTGCAAAATTATATTCATTAACTTATTGATTATTCAGCAATTCACAAATCTGTAGTGTTTTTACCCAATTTGATGGAATTGTAATGTTTTCAGGCCTTTCAGCGACTTGAACAGAAACTTTCCACAATGTTATCCACAACATCTGTGGAAAAAATAAAAATAACCCTCACTTCAGAGGGTTATGTAATTGCATCGGTATTTATGCGGTTCATGATACAGTTTGAGACATGTCTTATGGTCCAATTCTGCGTATTGCCCTACCCGGTCCGCTGCGTACCTTATTTGACTATCTTCCCTCAAGAAACTACATAGAATTGCCACTACCCGGCACCCGCCTGATCGTGCCATTCGGCCGCACCAAACGTTGTGGCGTGTTGGTCGAGATTGCACAGCAGAGTCCATTGCCGGGGGATCGTCTGAAACGGGTTGGTGCGATTCTTGATCCATCTCCCCTACTGACCCAAGCGGACCTGGACTTTCTGCGTTGGGCATCCTACTACTACCAACACCCACTGGGTGATGTCATCTTTCATGCCTTGCCTGTCAGACTGAGAAAAGCGCTTGTCGCAAACGAGGGAACGGTAAAAGTCTGGCGTCTGACCCAGGCGGGTAAGGAGATCGATCCCTCTCAACTACATCGGGCGCATCGTCAGGCCACCATTCTGAAGACCCTGAGAGATCATCCTGACGGCCTGCAACAGGCTGAAATATTTGAACACTGCGGGAAGTGCAGTGCTGTTTTACGCTCCCTGCAGGACAAGTTATGGCTGGAGCCGCTGGAGATGCCGACACCCCGGCGCACCATACCGCAGACAACATCACCGCCAGTACTCAATAAATCGCAGGCCCAGGCGGTCAAGCAGGCCATCCGGCATCTTGGCCAGTTCAAGGCCATCCTGCTGGACGGCATAACCGGCAGCGGCAAGACAGAGGTCTATCTGAGTCTGATCGAACAGTCGCTCAGCAACCAAGGGCAGGTGCTAGTGCTGGTTCCCGAGATCGGCCTGACGCCGCAACTGGTCAGGCGATTTGAACGACGCCTGGGTCTTCCTGTCACCCTGCTGCATTCGAATCTGCCTGAGGGTGAGAGAGAGCGGAGCTGGCTGGCCGCCCGCCGGGGGGAGGCTCAGCTTCTGGTTGGCACACGCTCAGCCATCTTCACCCCGTTACCCAACCTTAAACTCATTATCGTCGATGAGGAACACGATCTTTCACTCAAACAACAGGAAGGCTTTCGCTACTCTGCGCGCGACCTGGCCATCGTCAGGGCCCAACGTCAGCAATGCCCGGTCCTACTGGGTTCCGCCACCCCCTCTCTGGAAAGTCTGCACAATGCACAGCAAGGTCGATATGCACTGCTCAGACTGCCGGAGCGGGTGGGCAATGCCATGCTGCCAAGGATATCCCTGATCGATATCCGCTCCAGCCGGCTGGATGGCGGACTTTCACCAGCACTACTGAAGCAGATCAACGAAACTCTGCACCAGGGTGGCCAGGTCATGCTGTTTCTCAATCGACGTGGTTATGCCCCGGTCATCACCTGCCACGCCTGCGGCTGGTTAGCGGATTGCCCCCGCTGCGATGCCCGTATGACCCTGCATCTCAAGAACAATCTGCTCTGGTGCCACCACTGTGGTCTGCAACATAAAACACCCAGCCGCTGTCCCAGCTGTGGAAGCCCCGATCTTCGCCCCTTGGGACAAGGCACCGAGCGCCTGGAGATGGCTCTGAAGCAGCACTTTCCCGACACCCCGGTGGCGCGCATCGACCGTGATTCCACGAGTCGCAAAGGCAGCCTTGAAAAACTGTTACAGGCAGTCGGCGCAGGCGATTACCCCATCATTATCGGCACCCAGATGCTGGCCAAGGGCCATCACTTTCCAAATGTCACCCTGGTGGGTCTGATCGACGTGGATCAGGGGCTGTTTGGCGCGGACTATCGCGCACCGGAACGCATGGCGCAGCTGATCACCCAGGTAGCCGGACGGGCCGGACGGGCTGAAAAACCAGGCCTGGTTCTGATTCAGACCCGACACCCTGATCACCCATTGTTGCAAGGCTTGGCGCACAAAGGCTACAGCGCATTTGCAAGAGAGGCATTGCATGAACGCCAATTGGCAAACCTGCCTCCCTTCAGCTATCAGGTTCTGCTGCGTGCGGAATCCACCAAAGAAGAAGACCCGATCAGATTTCTCAATCTGGCGTCGGAAACCGGGAAACAGCTCTCTTCCACCTCAGATCTAGAGTTCTGGGGTCCTGTGCCGGCGCCAATGGAGAGGAGGGCGGGCAAGATACGCGCCCATCTGTTAGTGCAATCCAATAACCGTGGCGTACTGCAGCGTTGGATAGGTAGTTGGGTAACCCAGCTGACAGAACTGCCTGCGGCAAAAAAGGTTCGCTGGTCACTGGACGTAGATCCCCAGGAGATGTTCTGAAACAAACCTGGACTCCATACAGCTTACCGCTTCACTATTTGAGTTCTTCGAATATGGTAAATTTAAATGCCTACCCATACACTTGCGCATTCACAACGCTTGCCGGCATCCACCCCATTATTATCAATTACTTATACCGCACTGAATGATAGTATTATTTTTATTGAATTTTAGATTTCATAGAATTGTCATGCACCTACAGCATGGATATCAGCCAAGACAACTGTTTAGCCAACAGCCCTTATCCCTTGATTCTGGCTGCATAAGACAGTGAGAGTGGATTGCTCATACAGTATCTGTGGCATCGGACATTTCTGAAGTGAAGTGGAATACCATGTGGCGTAGATACTTTGTAAAGCCCGTGTTGTTATTCAGCGTTGCTCTTTCTGTTTTATTATGGATGGGCGAGTCACTTTTTCATTATCTGTTATTCGATCCCGGTCATCCCTTTGAAATCATACCCAGCGACCAGAATGAGTTGTGGATGAGGCTCGTCATCTGCGTACTCATTATTGTCTTTGGGAGTTATATACAACGCCAGACCAACAAAAAAAGAGCCATAGAAGAGGAAAAGCTTCGCACCCTGAAGGCGACCATGCACACTGTGGAAGATCGTGTAGGCAATACCCTTCTGAGTATCAAATATCTGCTTCTCGATGCAGAAAAGAGTCAATTCATGAATCTACAGCTGTCAAATGACATCCTAAAGCTTATAGATGACACCATGACCGAGTTAAGGGAGATACGAAATATGGATGTGGTCCATGAGAAACCATTCAGTAAAAATACTTTTTATCTGGATACCGATAAGACCAACAAGGTCCATTCAGGCAATTGATATCTGAGAGCAATCTCATTTATTTCCTGCTATTCACTTTCAGCATTTCGAGGATTTTTATAACCTGATCCTGATTCACTGGCTTACTGAACAGATATCCCTGCGCCACATCACAACCGAGCCTGGTCAAATGCTCGAGTTGATCCTCTGTTTCCACGCCCTCCGCCACCACCTTCAGCCCCAGTCCGTGCGCCATATTAATCGTAGCGATGACCAGTTCAAGATCGGCAGGATCAATCGTGATATCCCGTACGAAACTACGATCAATTTTCAATGTATCGAATGGGTAAGTGCGCAAATAACTCATCGATGAATATCCAGTACCGAAATCATCCATTGCAATCCCCACCTCTAACTCATGCAGGGTTTTCAAAATATCATCAATATATGAAATACCGCTCATTAATAAATTTTCAGTAATCTCGAATTCCAGACAAGAAGCTGGAATGCCTGTCTGCTGCAATCTGTTCTCAATAAAGAGTAAAAGGTTAGGATCTCGAAATTGCCGTGGAGAGAGGTTGACTGCAATCTTGAAATTCTGACGCAGGCCAACAGGCAAACCCGAAACCATATCAAGAGCCTCAGTCAGCACATACTCACCAATGGGCACTATCAACCCTGTATACTCCGCTATCGGAATGAACTCGCTTGGAGCGACGTTCCCCAGTGCTGAATTGTTCCAGCGCAGCAGTGCCTCCACACCTATTACACGACGACTGCTCAACTCGACAAGCGGTTGGTAACAAAGGTAAAACTCATTACGTCCCAAGGCGCCATGGAGTTGTTCCTCCAATTCCAAGCGTCTTGAGACATCCTTATTCATGGCTTCACTGAAATAGTGGAATGTATTACGCCCCTGCTCCTTGGATTGATACATTGCCGTATCTGCATTGCGTAGGAGCTCGGCAGCGCCTTCGCCATCATCAGGGTAGATAGCGATTCCGATACTTGCTGTAAGAAGTAATTCCCGGTCACCTATCTGAAATGTGTTACGGAACCTGCCAAGTAAATTTTCCACAACAGGACGGGCATCAGATGCTTTCCTCAGGCCAGTCAACAAGAGGATGAACTCATCCCCCCCAAGACGCCCGACCGTATCACAATCACGAACTGTATCCTGTAAACGTGCTGCTGCCTGGATAAGGACCTTGTCGCCCGCCTCGTGCCCCAGAGAATCATTGATTTTTTTAAATCCATCCAGATCCAGAAATAGAACAGCAACCAGATTACGCGCACGATTCGCATCACGTATAAATTGATCTAATCTATCCAGGGAGAGAAAACGGTTGGGAAGTTCTGTAAGACTGTCGTAGTGCGCCTGGTAGAGAATCTTCGCCTCCTGCTGCTTGAGACTGGTAATATCCTCCTTCACCGCCAGATAGTGTCGAATCTCACCTGAAGCATCCAGCACGGGCGCCACATTTGCACGCTCCCAAAATACCTCACCACTTTTTCTGCGATTCTGAAACTCGCCCTGCCAGGATTTTCCATTTCTGATAGCACCCCACATTTCACGGTAGAGACTCTGTGGTGTATTACCGGACTTAAATACCCTGGGATTTTCCCCGATCATCTCATCCGAGCTGTATCCAGTCATTCTCTCAACAGCTTCATTCATATATTCGATATTGCCAGCCGGATCTGTAATGATGACTGAGACGGGGCTTTGCTCCACCGCCTGAGATAGAGTACGCACCTGTTCCTCTGCCTGTCTACGTTCTGTAATATCACTGAATGTCACTACCGCACCCATTATCTCACCATCCCTCCAGATAGGATGAGAGCGGTATTCAGCAGCAAACGATCTGCCATCGATTCTCCACAAGACCTCATTATCTCGGTATGTTCCTTTCCCTTCACGGAAAGCCTGAAAGATAGGACAGGACTCAGCATCATAAAGATCGCCATTTGCATGACTGTGATGAATAAGATCATGCATGTTTTTTCCAATCAGCTCGGTTTCATTTCTGTAACCTAGAATCTGTAAACAGGCATGATTACAAAACGTGCAATTGCCATTGTTGTCTATACCGTAAAGTCCTTCTCCTGTTGACTCCAGAAGCAACTCCATCTGTTCTTTAGACTCATTCAGCTCAGAGGTTCGTTCTAAAATCCTTTGTTCAAGTTCCATGTGCCCCTGCTTTAACCGGTCGATCGATTGACGTCTATACAGTATGGATTTAACGTGAAACCAGGCGCCAATACCGATTCCATTTAGGCTCAGAACATAAAAAAACAAGACAATCGAGGTTTGAGTTGAATCTACAATCGGCTCTGCCAGATAGTGCGCCGCTACTTTCCAGCAATACTCGTCGTCCCCAAGTTCCCTCTCGCTAGGCGCATTGGCTTGACCAGCACCTGTACTTGAACGCAAATCCGACATAAGCGGATAGACTGTTGCGTAGATAAACCGATCTGCCCCATTTATTAACAAGCCCTGTAGATCCTTACGCACCACATTCCAAACTTCAGGGTATCGACTGCCGAATGTCAGGCTCTTCTTATCTGGGTACATAAATCCCCATTCATCCTCATGATCCGGGCTGGATAACCAGTAGCCATCCCGGTTGAGCAGATTCAGCCACCCGTCTCCATCGGTTACAACAGAATCGAACCTGGATAACAGGTCATCCGCCAGGTAGTTGAGCAACACAATCCCTTTCTTCTGTCCATTCAAGCCAAATACCGGCATACCAAAACGGATCATGGGTTTAAGCGGCCGCTCGATCTTTCCCTGTTCAATATTCAGGTCGATTGGGGAGACAAATACATTTCCCCTTGATTGTTTAAATGTATCTTCAAAATAATAGCGGCCGCCTTTGTTCTGCAGCTCACTATCAGGTACGATCTCTGCATGACCGGAGCTGTAGTTTACCCGCACGCTCTCATTGCCGGCAGCATCCAGATAACGCACCTGGTCAAAAATCCCTTTTCTGAGTGCGAAATGCCGCAGATCCTCCGCCAATTCAGATCGCGCCTCCTCTTCACCATTCGCCAAACGTAGGATACTTTGAGATTCAGCAAGATAGCGAAGGTCTGAAATGATGTTTTTGAAACTGAGTTCAATATCGGAAATCACCAATTCGACATTTTTGTGCATTAAATCATTTCTTAGCTGCTGTCGATGTGACTGATCCAGATATAGGACACCATATGCCGCCAGGCTGATCAAAAGCACAAAGGGCAGATATAAACGCAAAAACAGGGGCCATATTTCCTTATACGAAATACCTCGCAACTGATCAGCGGTTGCTGACCAAGGTTGTCCGGGTTGCTGTTTTTTGTGGAATTCAGAATGGTTCATCAAAACTTTTTTTATGTGTGCCAAAAAGCGCTCTGACAAAAAATATGTGTAGCTGAGTATAGCGGCTAATCCACATTCAGCTTGAATATGGACCAGCGGTGATGAAACAATCACTCCGCAGCACTTCTTGATAACATATTGTTTCCATTTGTTTTTATAACGGATTCTCCAGTTACAATTACATCACCTATGAACAGCAAGCAGATACAGCTCTCCGTAGTTATCCCGACTATCAATGAAGCAGAAAATCTGCCGGCACTGCTTGATCAGTTGAAGAAACAGCAAGGAATAATCTTGGATTTCATTGTCGTTGATGGTGGCTCCAGTGATGATACGCAAAAGATTGCTGATCACTTTGGCGCTAGACTCGTGGTGACAGAATCAGGCCGGGGGCATCAGATGAACCAAGGAGCCGGTTTTGCGTCTGCTCCATTGCTGTTATTTCTACACGCCGACTCCACTCTGACCTCACACAGCCAGTTGGCAGAGGCAGTCAATACTCTGCAAAAAACACAGCAACAGTTAGGACATGAGCGAGTGGCGGGACATTTTCGCTTACGCTTTCAACGCGCACTGCCCAGGCATGACCTTGCCTACCGCTTTTATGAGGAAAAAAGCGCCCTGAACCGCAGTGAGTGCACCAACGGTGACCAGGGCCTGCTGCTGGCCAGAAGTTTTTTCAGGGAGCTGGGAGGATTCGATGAATCTCTCTGGTTTCTCGAAGACCAACGCCTGGCGGAGACTATCCGCCGGCAGGGTCAATGGATCACCCTGCCCGGCGTGCTTGAGACCTCGGCTCGGCGCTTCGAGCAGGAGGGCCTTGGCAGGCGCATGGTGCTTTCCGCACTGATCATGAACTTTCATGCCATGGGACTGACCGAGTTCTTTCATCGCGCTGCTGCGGTCTATCGCAATCAGGACCGTACCGGCAAGCTGCAACTGGGACCTATCTTCAACCTCATCGATGACCTTAATCACGAAGCCGGCCGGCAGGTCAGCCGCCAACGCTGGCTGGCCACCGGGCGCTATGTTTTCGGACATGTCTGGCAACTATTCTTCTGGCTGGATGTGGCCCTGCAACACCGCTTCAATAAAAAGAAAAGCATCTTTCTGCCTTTCTATGACAGATTCATCGGACCACTGGCCGGTCTGCGGCCATTCCATGTCATCACTGCGGCACTGACCTGGATATGGTTCACCAGCTATCGCTGGTGGCTTAACACCAGTAGGGATTAATTCGGATCGGCCGCCAGAACTTCAGCCCTGATGGTAGCCAGGCTTTCGTGGCGCACATCACGTGCCGTCACCAGGTAGATTACATGGCCCGCAATATTTTTTGCATGGCCGCCGATCCGCTCCAGGGCGCGTAAGGTCAAAGTCACATCCACCATGCAGCCGACATTGCGCGAGTCCTCCATCACGTAGGTGGAGAGGCGGCGCAGGGCGGCCCGGTACTCTTCATAGAGATTGTCGTCCTCCTTGATTACATCGAGGGACTTCTTCAGATCCAACTGCTTGAATGCCTCCAGACTCTTGTGCAGCATGCAGTCGACGAAATCGGCCATTTTGTAGATATCCAGCAGCATCTGGCCATTGGGTGGATTCTTGTCCTGATCGTAGAAATGAATCGTCAGGTTGGCAACCTTACGGGCTTCATCACCGACCCGTTCCAGCTCACTCACCACCTTTTGTACAGTGAGGATATCGCGCAGGTCTTTACCCATTGGCTGACGTTTGGCGATCAGGTGGATCACCGCTTCATCCGCCTGCACATCGAGATCATTCAGGTCACGATCCCGGTCGATAACCTGCCCCGCCGCCTTGGTGTCGCCTTCCCGCAGGGACAGAACCGCACGTCGTAACTGGTCACGCCCCAACTCACCCAGTTGCTCCACCAACTGATTGATATGTTTCAGTTCATCATTATAAGCACTTACTGTATGGCCGCTGGTCATTTCATTCATGAGATTACCTCATAATCCTAGGATCATTAGCCAAAACGGCCGGTAATATAGTCTTCAGTCAGCTTGTGTTTTGGCTGGGAGAATATCTGCTCAGTCTCGCCCACCTCGATGAGCTTACCAAGATGAAAGTAGGCGGTGCGCTGGCTGACCCGCGCCGCTTGCTGCATGGAGTGGGTAACGATAGCGATGGTATAGTTCTCCCGCAACTCATCGATCAACTCCTCGATCCTTGCCGTGGCAATCGGATCCAGTGCCGAGCAAGGCTCATCCATCAGAATTACCTCCGGCTCCACCGCAATCGCCCGCGCAATACAGAGTCGCTGCTGCTGTCCACCGGAAAGACCGGTACCTGGCTGATCCATACGATCCTTCGCCTCTTCCCAGAGACCCGCTCTTTTCAACGAGGTCTCGACGATATGATCCAGGTGTTCCTTATTATCTGCAATGCCATGAATCCGCGGGCCATAGGCAACATTTTCATACAAAGACTTTGGGAATGGATTGGGTTTCTGGAACACCATACCGACCTGAGCACGCAACGGCACCACATCCATAGATTTTTTGTAGATGTCCTGGCCATCGATCTTGATCGCACCCGTCACCATGCAACCATCGATGGTGTCGTTCATCCGGTTCAGGCAACGCAGGAAGGTGGACTTACCACAACCTGAGGGACCAATCATGCTGACCACCTCATTCTTACCGATATCCAGAGAGACGTTATAGATCGCCTGGCTACCGGAGTAGAACACATCCACATTACGACAGGTCATACGGGGGTTGGCCACAGTGATCTCACCCACCGTGTCGGTCTGCTCGCGGTGAATGGAGGCGTGCCTTTTTACCTCGACAGGCGCTTCCACTGCTTCGTTAACCATGGTGGACTGAGCTTGACTGAAAGAGTTAAACATTTAGGGACCTCGCTCTATTGGTTTACCAGCGTCTCTCGAACTTCTTGCGCAGAAATACCGCCAAGATGTTCATCATGATTAGAAAACTCAGCAGCACCATGATGGCTGCCGAGGTGCGCTCGACAAAAGCGCGTTCAGGGCTGTCCGCCCAGAGATAAATCTGCACCGGCAGCACCGCGGCAGGATCGGTAAAACCACCCGGGATATCCACGATAAAGGCCACCATGCCGATCATCAGCAGCGGCGCGGTCTCACCCAGGGCCTGAGCCATACCGATAATTGTGCCAGTCAACATGCCAGGCAGGGCGAGGGGTAATACATGGTGAGTCATCATCTGAATCCTGGAGGCACCGACACCCAAGGCGGCCTCACGGATCGAGGGCGGTACCGACTTCAACGCCGCCCGGCTGGCGATGATGATGGTGGGCAGGGTCATCAGGGTCAGCACCAGACCACCCACCAGCGGGGCTGAGCGCGGCAGACCGAAGAAGTTGATGAAGACCGCCAAGCCCAGCAGACCGAACACGATCGAAGGCACTGCCGCCAGATTATTGATATTCACCTCGATCAGGTCGGTCCATCGGTTCTTCGGTGCATACTCCTCGAGATAGACCGCGGCGGCCACACCAATTGGGAAAGAGAGCAACAGGGTGACCACCAGGGTATAGAGCGAGCCCACTGCGGCGCCCCAGATGCCCGCCAATTCAGGCTCCCGGGAGTCCCCGGCGGTGAAGAAGGTGGTATTGAAACGCTTCTCGATCTGCCCTTTCTGTTTCAGGTCCCAGGCCCAGGCCAGCGCGTTGTCTTTCAGACGACGGGCGGTTTGCGGGGTTTCGAACTCGAGTATCTCCCATTCACCCGCCTGCGCCTCATGCATGGATTCCAACTGGGTCAGGGCCCTGCCGGTGGCTTGCGTGTTGGAAACACTGGTCAGCTTTACCAGACCACCATTCACAAACACCAGGTAACTCGGCATCTCGCTGTTCAGTCGTTCCACCCCACCCGGAGTATCCGCCCGTTGCTGCAGATCGCTGAAGATCATCTCCTCTTGAGCAGCCTTTTCTTTGTAGCTGTCAATCGAGACCTTGGCGTCAGCCAGTTTCTCTTCCAGGACCCGGATGCGTGCAGCGTTCTGCGGCTGTTTGCTTTGCGCTTTGAGAATACCTTCTTCGAGCTGCAACAGGCTTTTTTCCGCATCAGCCAGATTGTCTCTGAGCCTTTTTAGTTTACGCTCCGACTGCCTTGCCGACTTGGCCAACATCCGTTTGAGATCCTGCAGTATATTGGTGAAATCATTGGAGGTAGAGAGCAGTTTTATCTCGCCATCCCCACTCACCAGCGAAGCAATCCCCGAGCCTGCATGTCGCTCCAGTTCGGTCGTGTGGCCCTTGAGCAGCATGTCCAGCTCGTCATCCGCCGGTACCCAGACCCGGACCGTATTGCCCACCAGTTCAGGGTTGCTCATCACCATATCACGCAGTTGGAACGCCGCTCCGGTACTCACGATGGAGTAGAGCGCCCGCTTTTCCCGGCGATTTTTCACATCCGAGAAGCGGTTACGCAGGGTCTGCTTCACCAGGCCTCCGTAGTCACCGGCCGCGAGGGATTCCTCTGAGCCATCGCCTTTGGGATCCACGTACTGCCGTTCGAATGTGACCTCCAACTCCATGTAGGTCTGTTGAAACGCAGGTAGCCCTTTTGACAGAATGCTGAAAAACAGCATCGACAGAAACAGCAATCCCAGCCCGATGGCCAGCTTGCCATAGAACTGGAAACGGCGTTCCGCCCGGTAACGGACCTTCAGTCCATCGCGCACCCGCTCCTGGGCCTTATGCCTATTATTCACTGAACTATTCATACTGTTCCCGATACTTTCTTACCACATGCAACGCCACCACATTCAGCACCAGGGTAACGGTGAACAACCCCAGGCCGAGGGCAAATGCCGCCAGGGTTTTCGCACTATCGAACTCCTGGTCACCCACCAGCAGGGTGACAATCTGCACGGTCACCGTAGTCACCGCCTCCAACGGATTGGCGGTCAGGTTCGCGGAAAGTCCCGCCGCCATAACCACGATCATGGTTTCGCCGATGGCTCGTGAAACAGCCAGCAGCACACCACCCACGATGCCGGGCAGGGCCGCCGGGATCAGCACCTGGCGAATGGTCTCGGAGCGGGTTGCGCCCAGTGCATAGGAACCGTCCCGCATGGACTGAGGCACCGCATTGATCACATCGTCGGAGAGTGACGAGACAAAGGGAATGATCATGATGCCCATGACGAAGCCGGCGGCAAGGGCGGACTCGGAAGAGACCTCCAGACCGATCATCGCCCCGGTGTCCCGCACGAAGGGCGCCACGGTCAGGGCGGCGAAGAAGCCGTAAACCACGGTGGGTATACCCGCCAGGATCTCCAGCAGAGGCTTGGCAATCGCCCGCAAGCGAGGTCCGGCGTATTCGGAAAGGTAGATGGCGGACATCAAGCCAATCGGCACCGCCACCAGCATGGCGATGAAGGTCA
>JBDLIT010000038.1:0-29299 GCA_039714735.1 Pseudomonadota bacterium | reverse complement strand
ACCCGGCCCTCAATGATGGCCACCAGGCCGGGTGATTGATGATGAAGAAGATTTCCGACATTCTGTTTTCCCCTGCCATTCGTGCAATGCAAGCAGAGCTGGGGGTTCGCGACTACATTGCAAGACTTGAGTCGAGGGATCATTGGAAGGCGGAACTGTCTACGGAACAGATGGACTTCATCCGCAGTAGAGACTCATTCTACTTTGGTACAGCGAGCAAGGAAGGATGCCCCTACATCCAGCACCGGGGTGGCCCCGCAGGATTCATCCGGGTGGAAAGCGCCAGTGCCTTGTGGTTTCCCGATTACAGCGGTAATCGCCAGTACATATCGGTGGGGAACCTCTCGGAAAACAACCAGGCGTTCATATTCCTGATGGACTACGCAAATCGGCGTCGCCTCAAACTCTGGGGACGTGCGCATATCCAGGACCACAAAACCATTCCCTTTGACGACACCGAGCTGTCTGAATCGGCTACCGTTGAGCGCATCATTCGGTTCGAGATCGACGCGTTGGATGAGAATTGCTCACAGCATATTCAACCACGCTACCCGGAGTAGAATCCCAGTCCCACCCTACGATGATCAGTTTAGTCCTCGATCTCACTATCATGAACGACAGCGTTGTGAACCGCATCCGCAATTTCATCGGCAAGAGCAGGATCATCGACCGCTCGCGCAAGTGTGACACCCCCAATCAAAAGTGCGATGTCCGCCCAGGCTCGGTTTGAATCATGCTGTTCATGCGGCGTTGGTAATCCTGCGGCAAATGACTTGGCGGCCTTCAGAAGCGCTGCCTGAAAAACCAAACGGGTTGATTTGTCGGAGCGGGTTACTTCCGGCGTGAGGCTCTGAAGTGCGCAACTGTCGCACAACTCAGCGCAGCGTTTCTCGCCAAGATAGAATTGCGTGAATTTGTCCAGCCAGGTATCACCATATTCCTTCTGAAACTGCTCTACGGCGGCTTGAAATTCACCGACCCCCAAACTGATAGACTCCCGGAAGGCGTCTTTTTTGGACTTGAAGTGCTTGTAAAAGGCGCCTGAGGTGACACCGGCCTCTGCCGCCAGGCCATCGACCCCAGCGCCGTCGAAACCCTGGTGCCGAAATCCCCGGTGCGCAGCCTCCAGGATCTTCTTCCGCATCGCTTCTTTCTGTTCTCGGTCGTACCTCATGTAAATCTCACATCAAACATTTATTAAACATTATAGTTGACACGATAACGATCGCAATCTATCGTAAGGATAACGGTCGTTATCTTATCCAATTTGGCAGCGGGATCAGCCCCGTTATTTTTTGGCCGCATAAGATAACGATCGTGATCTTTTTCAATTTCTACAAGGAGAACAATATGCCATTAACACTGACTCTTACCGAAGGAGTCCTGCCAGAAGGTTCCGAACAGACCGCAGTCGCCAGGCTTACCGATGTCATGCTCAAGTGGCACGGCCTGATCGGCAACAAGGTTATGACACCCAACGTGACCACGATGCTGAATATCCAGCCCAGGGGCACCACCTTTTCTGGAGGACAGCCCTTTGCGGGTGTCTGGTTGGAGTGGAAAGTGCCGTCTTTCGCCTTTGCTAGCCGTGAAGTTCAAAAGGGATTTTTCAAAGACGCCACCGACATCATTCATGAGTTGTCGGGTGACAAACAACCCAGAGAGAACATCTATGTCAATGTCGTCCACACCGTCGATGGAGCATGGAACCTGGATGGTGAGGCGATGAGCAACGAGGAGCTGAGCCGGGCGATAGCGCAAGGTTAACAGACGATTACAGCAATTCAAGAGTAGGTATTTCCACAAATCCAGATAGTAAACAGGAGAACAGAATGACCTCAAGCGCATTAATTAACCCGGCTCCGCCGGAAGATGAAAAAGAGATGGTGGCTGCCGTTTTTAAAGATATCGGAGAACAGTTTGGGTTCGTACCGGATGGTCTGATTCTCTACGGGATCAGTCCGCCGTTGCTTAAGGCCTTCATCGACAACTTCAGTTACTTCATCACACACGAAAAACTCAGCCAAAAGTTGTTTGGCCTGATCCGATATCTAAACTCAAGCAGCGTGAGTTGTCCCTACTGCATCGACTTCAATACCGGCTTTCTGATGAACCTGGGTGTGAGTCAGGAACAGCTAAAGGCCACGCGGGAGAATTTGCAACAGGCACCGCTCAACGAGTCGGAGAAGGTGTTGCTGGAAATAGCCATGGCTGCACTCGAAAACCCCGAAGGCGTGACTTCGGATGTATTGCAAAGAGCAGGTGACCTGGGGCTGACCGATCGGGACATCTTCGACGCAGTAGCTCAGGCGGTGAGTAATCGGGCCTTTACCAGTGTGCTGAAGACCTTTGATGTCATCAGGCAGGGTGCGTCGTTCAACCAATAGCGCAACGAATCTTGCGCAAAGTCTGAAGAACCATCGCTGGCGCATTGTCAAATCGCCACGAATAGCGAAGACATAGAGGAGAACAACATGTTCAAAAAATTTATCCACGTTTTATTAGCATCTGCCGCTCTTACCGGAGCCAGTGTCTCTAACGTCCAGGCAGCGGATAGCTGCAAGCCCATCGGTGGCGTCGCCACGGCGAACTTCTACCCGGAAGGGGAAGGTCGCCCCATCATTATTTCCGCCACCATGTTTGGCAGCGTAAGCCATGCAGCCGGAAAAATCACCGCACAACGAAAGACGCCGACCGGCCTGGAAATGGACATGGAACACTATTTCGGGACCACAGAATCCGGCGGCATGTGGACCAAGGACCTGGGGATTCTTACCGCAATTCCGGGCAAGTCTGACCGGTACATGATCGAGATCACCTACAGGATTCAGGAGGGTGTAACACGAGGAACACTCAAAGGCTACAAGGGCCAGTTTAAAAGTTTTGGGTTGGTCGACCTGCGTGATCCCAGCGATATGAAAGGTCTCGTTCGTTACAGTGGCCAAATCTGCAAGTAACTCGTTGTTGCCGTCAATGGGAGTTCGGTGGACTCCCATTGACGGTTCTCCCATTTTCGAACCGAGGAACAAAGAAAAATGGAAAACACAAATCGAAGACCAGACAGGGCAATGCCATCGAGAATTCTTTACACCATGATACGTGTTGCTGACCTTGACCGTTCCGTTGCTTTTTACCGCGACATGCTCGGTATGCGGGAATTGCGCCGTGAGATCTTCACCGAAGGTTGTTTCACGCTGGTGTTTATGGGCTATGAAGTGGTGGCGCCGCATGCGTCCATCGAGCTCACCTACAACTGGGACGAGGACAGCTATGAACTCGGCACAGGTTACGGCCATATCGCATTGGAGGTTACGGACATCTATGTGGCTTGTGAACGATTGGAAAAAGCGGGCGTACCCATCGTCCTTGCACCTGGACTAATGACCCATGCCCCTGATGAGACCGGTCATCGCGAGGTCATCGCCTTTATCGAGGACCCAGATGGTTACAGGATCGAACTGATTGAAGCGCCCGCAGGCTAATAGGTGATAGCCGCAATCAAAAATCTGTTGTGTTCCTTGGTCTTGGTAGGGGCCGCATCAGGCTATCACCGCTATATATTTGAAGACCATGGATCAAGGGGGTAACCATGAAAAAAGCACGAATCTTACACACCATGCTACGCGTCGGCGATATTCAACGGTCGATAGATTTTTATACCCAAGTGATAGGTATGCGGGTGCTGCGCACCTTCGACCAGCCGGAGGAAAAGTATTCGCTGACCTTTCTCGGTTATGATGAGGAATCGGCCACCTGTGTGCTGGAGCTGACCTATAACTATAGTGTTTCGAAATACGACATGGGAAGCGCCTATGGTCATATAGCAATAGGTGTCGAGGACTGCTTCCAGAGCTGTGCCGATATCAAAGTCCGCGGCGGTGTTGTGATCCGGGAAGCCGGTCCGCTGGAAGGAGGCGATGAGATCATCGCTTTCGTCAAGGATCCGGATGGTTACCTGATTGAGCTGATTCAAAGGCCGATGTCATGGCTTTAGTCGGTGTGGCGGTGGCGTGATCGTAAAACGACCACCCTTTAGATGCGAGGAGACGCCGGAGATTGTTGGCACTGCGCTCACCTATCATTTCGTAAATCGCATGGTGAGCGTATTTCTCGCTGACACGCCGATGCCTGTTCCGGCTGGTGCAGAAAAACTGCGGGGAATGGCCGCACGGATCTTCGGCGCGACCGTGGGTAAACGCATCGCGTTGCGCCAACCGGTCGCCGGTGATTCGTTGCGTTTCGTACCAGAGGCTGATTTACCCGATGACCTGACATGGGCTTCTTCAAGCGCCAGAATCGCCGCGGCATTCGCGGGCTGCACCCAGATCATTGAAAGGGAGGGCGAAAAGTCGCTCCCTGATACAGTAAGAGATTTGGTGAGCCGGGAACTTGGCAAGTGGCACGGAGAGACAAAAGGCATCAGTCGGCACTGGTTGGAAGAGGCGCTTACCGGAATCAACGATCAACTAAAACCGGCAGCTCGGTTGGCATTACTCACAGCTCTGGCCCCCTACCAGGTGGACGATGAATCGATACAGAACTTCCGTGAGTCAAGGTCTGGCGACCGGAATCTACTGGGTGCAACGGCCTGGGCAAGTATGGCCGCGGCCCGGCGCGCCTGCAGTTGGTTGGTTTTGCCTTCGGATAGAGGTCAAGAAACCGAAGATAGAGGTTCCGACGATGTTATTCAAATCAATGCACGTGTCTAGTCCTTGTCTATGAAATCTGACATTGGAGGTGGCATGTGAAACGCGTGCTCATACTTATGTCATATGTCAGGCCATCATTTGATGGTCTGTGATAGCCTTGCATTTTGCCGCGATGGTAAGATTTGAGCCTCCACGGGGTTGGGGTCTTTTTACTTGACTAAACTGATTTTCAATTCAGCTTGTTTAGTCGCCCAGCCAAGGAATAGAAATTTTTTCTAGAAATTATTGATAATGGTATTTTTCATGGTATTTACTCTACTCGACAATTTTAAGCAATTGTATTTGCAGTATTTATCAAGCTTATTAACAATCGAGTGGGAATGATTATCTCTTGATGCCAAGAGGTTGTCGTTCTGTTCAGGGTGGATAATGGGGTAGAGTGGTATGGCCATTGACGACCAGGACATCCACTACATGAAACTTGCTCTGGAACTCGCCGCAAATGCCGAGGCTGAAGGGGAGGTGCCTGTCGGGGCGCTGTTGGTGCGTGATGGAGAGATCATAGGCAAGGGATGGAACCGTCCCATCGGTCAGCATGACCCAACCGCGCATGCTGAAATCATCGCCCTGCGTGATGCAGGTGTAAAACAACAGAATTACCGTCTGCCGGGCTCGACCCTCTATGTGACGCTCGAACCCTGCCCCATGTGTGCCGGGGCCATAGTTCATGCAAGGGTTAAGCGAGTGGTGTTTGGCGCTTTTGATCCCCGTTCCGGTGCGGCGGGCAGTGTTTTTGATCTACTGCCTTCTGATGAACGATTCAATCACTCGGTAGCGGTTGATGGCGGCTGCCTGGAAAATGAGTGCAGCAAGATGATTCGTACTTTCTTCCGGACAAAGAGGCAGACTCGAAAAGTTCATGAATATACCTCATGACATTACTCTGCCAGGTCTGGGATTGGCATGTTGCCTCCTGTCGGGAGCGGTAAGCGCCGAGGAAAGTCTGCCGAACGATGACCGTTGTCTATTAGATGCTATTCATCGGGCCAGTGAGAGCACTACAGTGGGTGAGCTGAGAGCCGGCTGTGTAAGGCAAGTTGAATCTTTGCAAAGAAGTGAATCGAATCCAGGCCTGCCGGACAATCAGGAGAAGGTGGGAGCATCCCTGATCAGCCGGCGTAAAGAAGCGGAACTGGCAATCAGAGATAATCCATTCGTTCTGACTCCGCATAAGGCCAATTATGTACTGCTCGCCACCTACAACGATTCTCCGAATAGAGAACCCTTTCATGATGTCGGTGATCCCAATTTTGATCATGTTGAAATGAAGTTTCAGTTAAGCTTCAAGTTTCCGGTGATCGAGAATCTGCTCGACAGCAATATGGACCTTTATTTCGCCTATACAAACCTATCCTTCTGGCAGGCTTATAACAGTGATATATCAGCACCATTTCGAGAAACCAATCACGAACCCGAGGCATTTGTCATCTTCGAAAACGATTGGGAAATTCTTGGCTGGAGAAATTCACTCGTACAGATAGGCTTGAACCACCAATCGAATGGTCGAGCAGAACCCTTGTCACGCAGTTGGAATCGAATCTATGCGCAACTGGTTTTTGAGAGAGATAAATTTTTTCTGGGATTGAAACCCTGGTATCGGTTGCCGGAGGATGCAGACAACGATGACAACCCGGATATCGATGATTATCTGGGATATGGTGAAATATGGTTGGGATATAAGGGTGGCCCCAATATCTACAGCATGATGTTGCGCAGTAACCTGCTGACGGGTGGAAAGGATGCCTTGCAACTTGATTGGAGTTTTCCTCTGTATGGCCGATTTCGCGGCTATCTGCAATATTTCAAGGGCTATGGGGAGAGTCTGATCGATTATGACGCAGAAACGCATCGTCTGGGTTTCGGTCTGGAATTTACCGAAATGCTTTGAGACTGGGAGTTAGCAACAGCTCTTCCTTACAGAGGCTGGGGTGAGATGGATAGACCATAAGGCAGTTTCGGGGGAGGTGGTTTCACGGGCTTGTCTTGTGCAAGCTGCCAGTTGAGCAACTCGTAGTAGGCGCGGATATTGTCAACATAGTTAACCGGTTCCTGACCGCGTGCATAGCCGCGTTTGAGGGTTTTATACCACTTCTCCAGACTGAGCTTGGGCAGGTGCTGTTTTATATCCGACCATTTGTCGGGATTGCCCCCTAGTCTTTGGGTCAGTATGCGGGCGTCTTCCAGATGGCCAAAACCCACGTTATAACCAGCCAATGTCAGCCAAAGTCTGTCCGGTTGCTGAATCCTTTCAGGGAGTTTTTTCTCGACGTATTTCAGGTAACGGGCGCCACCAAAAATGCTCTGTTGAGGGTCGAGACGGCTTTTGATACCTATCTGCTTGGCGGCAGCCAGGGTCAGCATCATGATCCCTTTCACGCCTGTTGGTGATTTGGCCTTTGGGTTCCAGTGCGACTCCTGATAACCGATTGCAGCCAGCATCTGCCATTCGATGCCGGTCTCCTCGGCAGCCTGTCGATACCAGTCCATATATTTTGGCAGGCGGTTTTTCATATGCCGAAGTAAAGTTCTGGATTCAACAAAATCCAGCCGTCCAACATGAGCATAATGGCGTTCGATCAATTGGGCCAGAGTGCCATCCTTGTGTATTCGATCAAAGAAATGCTGTATTGCGTCATACAGACTCGTGTCTTCAGCATGCGCCATGGCCCAAGCCAGTTTTTGCGGCTTGGTCAGGTCAAATCCCACCCGGATGTTGTGCATGAAGCGGCGATTTACCGCGACTTCGTTGGAATCTGCAATGGTGAAATCGATGATTCCATCCTGTACGCGTTGCAGAAGCTCTCCAATTTCCAGGTCAGATCTGGGTGTCCATTTTAGCTCGGGATGAGATTTCGAGAGATCGTTCAGCTCCTCTTCATGGCTGCTTCCTACCAGAACCTCAATGGATCTACCGATCAGATCCTCTACTTTTCGGGGTCTCTTTGTGCCACCCAGATAGACTACTTGCTGGGTGATCTCCTGATAGGCTGGACCAAATCGAATCGTGGTCTCACGTCCTGGTGTGATGGTGAGTCCTGCCGCTGCCAGGTGAGCTTCTCCCCGGACCACTGTGGGAAGGATTTTTTCGAATCTATTGGGCAAGATGAAATGTGGTTTAACGCCTATCTCCTCGGCGAATAACTGTATCAGATGGTACTCTAAGCCAGTCAATCCATCAGTCCCTTCATAGAGGGTGGTTCCACTGTTGCGTGTGACGACCTTGATTTCGCCTTCTGCCTTGATTCGGTTGAGCAACGGATCAGGAATGCTGCAACTGGCTAGTATCAGCAATAGTGTGAGATAGAAAGTGCTACGCATAACAGGTGGACTGAATGTGAATCTTTCGTACTGCTCCTCGCTCCATGATTTTTATATGATGCGACAAAATATTTGAAATGGATAGAGAAATACACGACAAGCAATGATATTTCAAGTCGACAACTTTGCCTGCGGGTGATGTCTGTTGAGTAAAAACTGGTTATCATGTAACAACCCGCATTCAAGGGTGGTAAGTCATCAGGAGAGATGCCAGAGCGGCCGAATGGGCCTGACTCGAAATCAGGTGATCCCTTAGGGGGTCCGTGGGTTCAAATCCCACTCTCTCCGCCAAACATTATTCTGATCACAATTCAGCCTCGGATATCGTTGATCAAAGGGATATACCTAATTGACTTGAAGTGCCATGAGTGTATAAGGCACGAAGTTTAATCTTATCAAAATCAAAACACAGGAATTTACTGATGGCTCAAGTATTGGATGTAATTAACCCCGGCGTGGTGACCGGAGACGATGTACAAAAACTTCTACAGGTTGCGAAGGACCAGGGTTTTGCATTACCGGCAGTTAACGTGGTGAGTACAAACTCGGTCAATGCTGTGCTTGAGGCTGCAGCAATCGCGCACTCACCGGTAATGATTCAATTCTCGAGTGGTGGCGCAGGGTTTTATGCCGGGCAAGGTTGTCCCTCAAAAGATGCCATGGTTCTAGGCGCCGTTTCGGGTGCTCAGCATGTACATGCAATGGCAGAAGCCTATGGCGTACCGGTCATTCTGCATACTGATCATGCAGCCCGTAAATTGTTGCCTTGGGTGGATGGCATGCTGGATGCGGGTGAGAAATATTATGCTCAAACAGGCAAACCGCTTTTCAGTTCACACATGCTTGACCTTTCATCTGAATCATTGGAAGACAATATTGCCACTTGTGAAAAGTATCTGGAGAGGATGAGCAAGATTGGCATGACTCTGGAACTGGAGCTGGGCGTGACCGGTGGTGAAGAGGATGGCGTGGACAATACCGGTATTGATAACGCTTCACTCTATACCCAGCCGGAAGATGTGGCTGAGGCTTACGAGCGGCTGATGAAGATCAGCGACAAATTCACCATTGCGGCCTCTTTCGGTAATGTGCATGGGGTCTATAAGCCGGGAAATGTACACCTGACGCCGAAGATTCTTGAGAACTCCCAGAAGTACATACAGGAGAAATTCAGTACAGCTGAGCGCCCAGTGAATTTCGTCTTCCATGGCGGCTCTGGATCTGCCCGAGAGGATATTCGTGAAGCGATCTCTTACGGTGTTATCAAAATGAATATCGATACCGATACCCAATGGGCGGCTTGGGACGGTGTCAGGCATTATGTGGTTAAAAATCATGACTACCTCCAGAGTCAGATTGGTAATCCGGAAGGTGACGATAAGCCAAACAAGAAATATTACGACCCCAGAAAATGGCTGCGGGCTGCTGAGCAGGCCATTGCGGAGCGCCTCAAGACCGCGTATGAGGATCTCAACTGCATGAATAGAAATTAATAATAGATAAAGGGCCTGAATAGGTCAGGCCCTTTTATCGATTCGTATATCGTGACACTCTGAGGTGACAAAAGGAGTGCTCTTCCACAAAAAAAATCTGCTTTCTCTCCCTTGCTATTTCCTCAATTGAGTCTATATCTATTAATTCCCCGATCTTGATCAAATAGGCTCTGTAACAGGCAGATTAGATTGCTGAGTTAGGATTATTACTCGACGGAAAGGGTTTTTACTCGCTGGAAGTAGTATCGTTTTATTTCACAATTTGCACCAAGGAGCCGGAGATGAGCAATTATATAGCTAATGTTGTGGTACATATTGACGAGAATCTTTCGTCAGATGAGATCCATGCGATGGAAAAAGAGATATCCATGGAGGGTGGGGTTTATAGTGCATGCGTCCATGAGCGTACACCCCACTTGATGGTAGTGGATTATGATCCCATGGAGACTCAATCCATTTCCTTATTACATAATGTCCAAAACCATGGGCTTCATGCGGAATTGATTGGGTTTTAATTCTGTGGCCTCATCATTGAGGCTTGGGTTTGAATCCTGCGATCCTTTCCCACCACAGGCGCTACTCAGGGTGGGTTGGGATTTACCAAAATACGTTTCACGCTTTAATCGGTGTGAAAAGTCAGATTGAAGGTTTTTTATTTCCTCATTCTTGATGAAGGGAAGAGTGCTCGAGAGCAGTTGCGGTATACTGCCGCCATCGTTCTCAATGATGCTCAAGCATGAAGTTACTTGCTATAGAAACCGCCACAGAGGCCTGTTCAGCAGCGCTCTTTCTTGATGGAAAGATCAGTCTCCGTTATCAGGTAAAACCTCGAGGTCACAGTGAACTGATCCTGGGTATGCTGGATGACTTGCTGGCTGAGGCTGGGATGAGTCCCAGTCAGCTGGATGCCATGGCCTATGGACGGGGACCGGGTTCCTTTACCGGTGTGCGTATCGCCACGGGTGTGGTTCAGGGTGTGGCTTTTGGAGCTGATATACCTGTCGTGCCGGTATCAACCCTGGCGGCATTGGCGCAACGCGCATACCGTGAACTGGGTGAACGGATGCTATTACCGGCTTATGACGCCAGGATGCAGGAACTCTATTGGGCGGGCTACCAGGTTAACGGTCAGGGCCTGGTTGAACTGACCGACAGGGAACGGGTGATTCCTGTGGGAGAAGTTCCGGTGCCTGAAGAATCGGGATGGTATGGCGTTGGTTCAGGCTGGGAGGTCTACGGAGAGCAGTTGATGGAGCGCATCGGTGTAAACAGGCTAAAGGGAAGTGATCCTGAAATGCTCTGTAGTGCTTACGATGTTGCCTTGCTCGGGGTAGCGGGTTTTGTGCAGGGGCGGGCTGTGGCGCCTGAACTCGCCTTGCCGGTCTATCTGCGTGACAACGTGGCCACTAAAAAAGCCCGATGACAAAGCCAGGGCGGATTGTTTCTTATTCCGCCGATGCTGAATACCTCTTCTTGGAAGAAGGCTGCTATATCAACGAGCTTTCGAACTCTGCATAGGATCCTGAAGTTTCCATAGCCAGAGTCCGCGTCGAGCCGGGCGTTACCACCAGGCTACATCGTCTCGATGGAGTGACAGAGCGCTATGTTATCCTGGAGGGGCAAGGGGAGGTTGAACTGGGAGGATTGAAGTCTCAGCGAGTCAATCCGGGTGATGTGGTATTGATCCCGCCGGGTTGCAGGTCAATGCATCAGCAACAGGCAGAGCAGCAGTCTGATCTTCCTGGCCATCTGTAGTCCACGCTTCATCCTGGATTGCTATAACCAGGATTAACCCGGAAGTTTCACCCGTGAACGTGTATTTTTCGGGTTAAAGGCCGAGACCTATCCCGATGCTTCCGCGGGAACCGCCAGTACCCACACCGATTCCAAAGCGCCATCTCGACTTGGGTTTGGAGGCCGACTCCAGGGGCCAAAGTTGCATCTCATTCGGATTGAGCAGTGGAAAGCTATAGTCAGCTTCACCCACCTTGCCCTGACGCAGCCCAAGGAGGGTCCCGCTGAGAGTGATGGTGCGCTCTTTCGTGTAATCCGCAGTCTCCAGATAGCCCGGGCTGACAGCGATGAATCGACCCGTGGGGGGTTCATCAAGGTCGGGCCTGCCGTTATCTTTCAGTGGATAGGCGATGACCTGCACCTCTGTGGAACTTTCCTTGTTGTGGGTCTCTACAATCACGCCACCCCATTCGACAACCACCGATTTATCCTGCGGAATCTCTTGAGCCGCTTCCAGGGGAGAGATGGAACGGTCACCCATGATGGGCCGTGATTGCATGGAGCCACTGCAGGCTGAGAGTATCAGACACAGCATCAGTAAACAGGAGGACCGCATCTGCTTAGCCCTTATTACCAGTAGTAGGGGTATGGATTTCTGTACCAGTAGGGGTACCAGGGGTAGTAAAAAGGATCATAGTCGTCATGGTAACGGTATTTTCTTTCTTTGGCCCATAAATAGTAGGTTTTGGGCTCCACGACCGGGTATTGATAGCTGTAGGATCCTACCTGGCCCTCAACGACTTCAGTAAGTTTTCCATACACGGTGATCAGACGGTCTTTGGGGAACTCTTCGGGCTCGATAAAGCCTGCTAGGGCAATCTTGAAGCGCCCCTGGCTGCGGCCGGATGAATCGGGCTTGCCGTTCTTGCTCAGTTTACGTCCAAGCACTTCTATGTGGGTTTTCTCGGAAAGATTTTCAACCCGGAGGATAGTGCCGCCCCAGCGTACTGTGGAATTGATGAAATCACTCGGTTGCTTTTGTACCTCATCCACCTGGATGTCGCCTTTGGGCGCCCGTTTGATGAGTTGCGGAATGGTGGAGGCGCAACCGGCAAGAAAAAGGCCGGCGAATATAAAAAGGCTCAACCGTTTTGCCCAGATAGACATATTCAAGCACCTCCCCTACTAATCTAAGTATATGACAGTTAAATCAAAGGTAAATTCCGCATAACTATTCAACATTTATAACGCTTGCATGCTCGCAGGCTCAGTCTGAGATTATCCGCTCCTTTTTGGCCTCTTCCTGATAATAATAATCATAAGTCTGATGCAGGTGATTGGTGAATGACCAGGCTTCACTGTAGGAGAGGCCGCTATCCTTGGGCAGTATGACCTTGATATAGAGCCCGGCGGGATGTTTCTTTTTCAGGCGGGTCAGGTCTTGATCCAGCTTGTTCCGGGAAATACTCTTGAAATCCTGACTGCCGGGATCTTTATAGTCGATGCGTAACTTGCCATTGGTTTTGTGATAGCGCACTTCCACGACTGTCTTACCGCGGGCGGAACGAGCGGGTCTGAGCAGCTTGTTATATTTTATTTCGAGGGAATCAAAATCGGTTTTCAGTTCCGCGAGTGCCTGATCTCGTTCCAGGGTGAGAGCATTGGCCTCTTCCAGCGCCTCCTCCTGAGAGCTGTAGGATAACCTCAGGGTGGCGAGATCCTTAAGCGTCGTTTGCTGAAGTAACTGAAGCTTTTTCAGTGTCAGATTCAAGTTTTCGATATTCTGATTCGCTTCGGTCACCTGAGTTTGCAGGCGGTTTGAATTGTCTGTGATGCGCTCGACTTGGTTGGTCAGATTATTTCGTTCCTGGGAGAGCTGGTTGACCTGGTAAGAAAGATTTACCCGCTCCCGGGAGAGTAAGTCGATCTGGTGCCGCTGACTGGTCATGGCGGCCTCTTGCTGTTCAGATTCCTCTTCCATGCGCATCAGCTGCATGCGCAGCATGGAGAGTTCGTGTTCCCTGGCGATCAGTTTTTCCTCCAGGGTTTCATTTTCGGCGCCGGTGCTGCGAGCCAGTTCGACCGCTTGTTGTTCAGCCTCCATGGTTGCGCGCAGCTGGTTGAGCAGCTCCATATTACGGATCAGGAGGATGACCATGGCGAGCATGAAGATCATCACGATTACCGTCATGATGTCGGTGAAGGAGGGCCAGAAGCTCTCCTCCGCCTGGGCTGACTGGCGGTTAAGACGCAGATCGATGAAACTGTCGTCCATCAATCGTCCTCGTGCAGACGGAAGCCACGTTTCAACAGATATTTGATGTCGGCCATGTCAGATGTCAGTGCGCCTGACTTCGTTTCATAGCTCTGCAGGGTGGTGAGAATATTCTGTTCCACGCCTTCCAGGGTCTTCTGGGATTGAAACATCTGGTTGACCAGCTCCTGCAGGGAGCGCACTAGACCGGTAAATTCATACAGCGCGCTATCGGCCTGCACCTGGAAGCGGGGGATCAACTCGTTGACGGTGACCTGTTCGACGGCGCTGACCAGGTTGGTCTGCACATCGGTCAGCTTGAGATGGAAATAACCGAAGAAGATGAAGCAGATGATAGCGGTGATGGTGGTCGAGAGGGCGGTGGACATACCATGCACCACCATCCCCATGCCACCGACATTGACTGCGCTCTCCAGCAGGTCAGAAGCGCCGATCAGGGCAATCGACAGGGAAACGATGGTGCCGAACACGCCAGTCAGAATCAGGATATTATTGATAAATTTGGGCAGGCTGTTACGCGTGCTTTCATTGGCTATCAGGGTGGAGGCCAGTGAGCCGTGGTTGATCGGGCAATTGGCCTTGTAGAGTCCCTGCATGGTGCGGAAGCGCATGGCGATGATAGACTTTTTCGGAATCTGTTCGAGCGGGTTCTGCTGACCCTCGCGTAGATTGCGTAGAAAAGCCATCAGCGAGTTCTCCTCGCGCACGTAGTGCAGGAAAATGGTGATCATGCGCAGGATGCCGATGCCGAACAGACCGACAATCGTGCCATTGATGATCAACCCAGTGCTGGTAAGCTGATCGCGGAAGTAAACCTGATTGATGAATTCGAACTTCCAGGCCATCAATCCGGCAATGATGATAAAAAGAAATATCATCCTGATCAGGATGTTACGGCTGAAATTGCGACGTAGCTGAATGCTTCCCAAAGCTGAGTCCCCGGTGATACCAATAAGCAGCACATTCTAACTCACTGAACTTGGAACAGAAAGAATGCATGACTCGAACACGGACAGACTGAGCAGGCGCGCCCTGCTGGAGATCTATCAGGCTGCGATTCTTGCCGTTAATGGCCGACAAGCCGTGGCGCAGCGGCTCAGGCAGTCGCCACTTGACGGTGAAGTCAGCCTGGTGGCGGTGGGCAAGGCGGCTCAGTCGATGGCGGAAGGCGCCAGGGATATCCTGGGCGAGCGGATCACCGGGGGCCTGGTGATCTCCAAGCAGGGCCATCTCGACTTCCAGCACCTTTCTGAAACCGGTTGGGAGCTGGTGGAGGGAGGCCATCCCATGCCCAACCGTGGCAGTCTGGCTGCCGGCGATAGACTCATCGGGTTTCTCTCGCTCAGTGATCAATCGCCGTTGCTGTTTCTGATCTCTGGTGGTGCATCCAGTCTGGTTGAGTATCCAGTGCGGGGGGTGGATCAGGGGTTTCTGATCAAAGCCAATGACTGGTTGCTTGGCAGTGGTCTGGCCATCAACGATATCAATCTGGTGCGCAAGGGTCTCTCCCTGATCAAGGGAGGGGGCTTACTGCGTTGGATAGATGACAGGCCGGTCCGCGCCCTGGCTATCTCTGATGTGCCGGGGGACGCGCCGGAGATTATCGGCTCCGGTTTGCTGGCGCCGGAACCCGGACTGGCAATGGCGTTACAAAAACTGGATCTGCCCGCATGGTTGAGGGCGCAACTTGATGCCGGCATTGAAGAGCGCGGGGCGTTGCGCAGTGAAGGGCCAGAGATTGAGATAGTCGCGAATCTCGATCTGGCCAAACAGACTGCCGCTGAGAAGGCGCAGGCGATGGGTTATCAGCTACGGATTGAGCCTGAATTTATCGAAGGCGATGCCGCGGAGAACGGCAGGCGCATGGCCGAGGCCCTCTGGCAGGGCGAGCCGGGCGTCTGGATCTGGGGTGGCGAGACAACGGTCAGGCTTCCGCGCAACCCGGGTCGCGGCGGGAGAAATCAACACCTGGCCCTGGCGGCGGCTCAGGTATTATCCGGTAGAGAGAGGGTTTGGCTGTTATCCGTCGGTACCGATGGCACCGATGGCCCCACCGAGGATGCCGGCGCCTTGGTGGATGGTGATACAATCCGTCGGGCCCGGCTTGAAGGTCTGGATGCGGAGCGGCATCTGCAGGCTGCGGATGCCGGCAGTCTGTTGGAAGCTACGGGCGACCTGATTACCAGTGGTCCGACCGGTACGAATGTGATGGATTTGATTATCGGATTGAAACTATGACCTCTAGCATGAATCAGTCCAGCCTTTTTCAGGCGGCCCGGGAGTGTCTGCTGATCAACGCTGTGGACGACAAGTTGCAGCGCACGGATGAAGTGGCTGAAGCCTGGCGCTCAGGCCTGCTGGGTCTGGATGGGGGACATGCTGCAGAGCAGATCACGGATGCCGGCCATCCACCAAAACCTGAACTGGTCCATCCCAGTCAACTGCCAAGGCGGGGTCTGGGTAGCGAAGAGGGCCGGCTGGCCCTGATCCATGCCATCGTCCATATCGAATTCAATGCCATCAATCTGGCATGGGATGCCGTACAGCGGTTTCCCGGGATGCCTCCTGATTACTACTCCAATTGGGTGCAGGTCGCCAAAGAGGAGGCCCGCCATTTTCGCTTGCTGCGCGGACGGTTGCAGGAGGCGGGCGCCGACTATGGAGACTTTCCCGCACACAACGGCTTGTGGGATATGGCGGTACGTACGGCCGATGATCCGTTGGTGCGCATGGCGCTGGTGCCGCGCATGCTGGAGGCGCGGGGGCTGGATGTCACGCCGGCCATCATGCAACGTTTTCGCAAAGCGGGTGATATCCGGACCGTGGATGTGCTGCAGATTATTTTGACCGATGAGATTGGCCACGTTGAGTTTGGCAGCCGCTGGTTCAGTTATCTCTGCGAGCAGCGGGGACTGGATCCGGAAACCACCTATTTTGATCTGCTCAACAATTTTCTGAATGGAGAGATTCGCTGCCCGCTGCACCGCGAGGCGAGGCTGCAAGCTGGTTTCAGCGAACATGAGCTGGACCGCCTGGAGATGCTATGCACCCGGCATTGAAGGGCGCCTTCGCGGGACTGGCGTTTCTCACGCTTCAATGGCTAAGTTTTGCCGCAGCCTCGGCGGGTTTGGCTGCACAATTACTGGTCTATCGGGTGGCCGAGCCAGGTGTTGAGCCCTACATAAGCCGCATCCTGGTGACTCGGGAATACCTGCGCATGGATCAGGGCCAGGGGGATGACGGCTTTATCCTGCTCGACCGGCTGCAGAAGGTTATCTACAGCGTGAGCTCGGCTGACAAAATGATTCTTCAGATCAACCCGGCGGTAAAGGTGAGAATCTTGCCGGAGGGTATGAAGCTGGAAGCCAAAATTAGTCAGGGGCGGGAGTTACCTGAATTGCCGGCCAGCAAAACAGAGTATTGGCGTTTCTTCGTGAATGATGAGCTTTGCCGTAGCGCAGTGGTGGCGCCCGACCTGATGCAGCAGGCCAGGCGCGCCTATGGGGAATATCTCGATCTGCTGGCCTTGCAACATCTCACCACTCTGCAGGCGATTCCACCAGAGATGCAGGATCCCTGTGACCAGGCGATTCATATATTCGAACCATTGGCTGTGATCGATAAGGGGCTACCCTTGCGGGAGTGGGGAGAGCAGGGCTGGCGACAGGAACTGATCGATTATCGGGAGAGATTCGAGGCGCCGGATGACAGTTTCAAGCTGCCAGAGGAGTACCATCGAACCAGGCTTGGGGAACTACAAGGGGGTTCATGAACAGCGAATACCACCGACACTCCTGAGAGTGCCGGGGTATTTAATAATCTCTTTAGAATTCGCCGGTTGCGCCGGCCACCATGACGTCGAGCATCGCCTGATTGACACGGATGGCAATCTCGGTCAATTCAGGCGGTAGCAGTTCACTGTTGATCAGCATGTCCAGATTGAGCATCATCAACCAGAGCTGACCATCCTTATCCTCCACCATGGCGATACGGCAGGGCATATAGGCCGCATAGATCGGGTCGAACATGATCATCTCCCGGGCGTCTTCCGGGTTACAGAATTGAAAGATGTCCAGGTAGGGGGTCTTCAGACCACGCGCCTCGAGTTCCTTGGATACCTGCTGGCGGCTGACGTATTTCAGATTGATCTCTGCAGCACGGGACATCAGGGCCTGCACGGCATCTTCCCGCGAGACATCCTTTTGTATACTCATCTGCACCACGGTCTGTTTGATGTCAGTGATATTGATTCTGGGGTGATCACCCTTGCCGGCTGCCCAAATGATGGCGGGGATTGTCAGCGCAAGGGTAAAGATCAGGGTTTTGATTGCATTCATACAATTCTCCATATTTTCCGGAATTCGTGTTTCGCTAACTCTCGTGACTATTTCTTGTTGTTCGGTGCCAGCGAAGTGACATAGGCCAGAATGGCCTCGATCTGTCGATCGCTGAAATCGTCGAATGTCTCATCTTCCGGATCGTCGTCGTGCACCCTCTTATCCCACTGAAACATTTTGATCTGACGGAACAGGTAACGGGGATATTGCAGCGCCAGAGCGGGGATGCCTTTGCGTGATTTACCCATGCCGGTCTTCCGGTGGCAGCTTTTACACTCCTCATTGTAGATTTCATACCCGGCATCTCGATCACCCGGCCATTTGGGTATGTTCCCGAGTCCGGGGCGAATCTTTTCGAGATTGATACTTTCATAGTAAGCAGCAATATCATCGATGTCCCCTTCACTCAACCGGTGCAGGTCCGCGGTGATCACCATACGCGGATTAATCCGTTTCTCATTGATGTATGCTTCTATCTCTTTGATCATATAACCTGCGGGAGTGCCCGCCAGCCGAGGTGATGCCGGTCCTGGCGTGCCCTGTCCATAAACGCCATGACAGAGCGCGCAGCTTCGCGCATGCTTCTTGCCATTCTCCAGATCGATCGCGTTTGATACCAGGGGTAAGGTTAAAAGGAGTGTCAATATCAGCCTTTTCATTCGGGATGAGCTCCTGCATGGAGTTGGTCGTTATTATTAAGGATTCATTGATAACCAGGTTACCGTGATTCCCACTGGGTACAGCCCTTCACAATAGTATGAAGGGCTAATCCACCACTCATCCTTGGATGAGCCTCCTTTGGTTGGAGGTTAACCCTCCAATTCTTTGCTGTTGGCTTATTGTTTCCAAATGCGCCGGTGGGAGGTTGCTGAGCGCAACTCTATTATTACCACAGCGCATTCTTACAAAAATAAATATGAGTTTCAATTTGTCATTGCTTTTCAATAAGTAAGCAATTTAGGATTTACTTACTTTGGGTGCTTGATTTTGTTGTACGGGGCTGCCCGAGAGGTTATATAATCAAGAAAAATAGTGCCTGAAGATAAAATTTGCAGGCAGACCTTGCATTTTGCAGCCTCTTTTCGGGTTGCTGCTTAAATTTGTTGCCCGTCATTCATGTATAGCCCAGACAGAGATGGCTGAGGAGAATCGATGAAAGTTAGACTGTTGAAAACGATGTTGGCCGCTACTTTGTTGCTGAGTGGTATAGCTTTTGGCTCTTCAAGTGATGTGGCCATGCATGAGTATGAGGCTGCACTCAACTTGACGCCTAATCTTGAAAACGGCAAGAAGGTCTTCAAAATTTGCGCTGTATGCCATGCGCCGGAGGGTTGGGGTCTTGATAATGGCGCATACCCACAGGTTGCTGGTCAGCACAAAACGGTAATTATCAAGCAGTTGGCTGATATCCGGGCGAGAAACCGCGATAACCCCACGATGCGTCCATTCACCTCACCTTCACTCTTGGGTGGTGCTCAGGATCTTGCTGACGTGGCCGCGTACATCGCGCAGCTGCCCATGACTCCTGAAAACGGAAAAGGCCCGGGCAACGATCTGGAGCTGGGCGGGAAACTGTATGAAGACAACTGTACCGAGTGCCATGGTAAGAATGGTGAAGGCGATACCGAAGACCATATCCCTGCGATCTATGGTCAGCATTATCGCTACCTGGTGCGGCAGTTCGAGTGGATCAAGACTGGCCGGCGCAGAAACGCCGATTCCAAGATGGTGAAGCAGATTCGCGGTTTCCGGCATCGGGATGTTATGGCGGTGATGGATTATGTCTCCCGGCTCCAGCCTTCGGCAGAAAAAGTGGCGGAGAAAGGCTGGATGAATCCGGATTTTCCGAACTATGCCCGCAAACCAGCAATGGGTGCGGGCTATATGATCGACCAGCGGGCCACTCGGCCTCCACGTCCTGCTACTCGTTAGCGGGTGTTGTAAAAGCCCATCCCTGGACTGCATCGGGTGCCGCCTTTTGCGACACCCTTTATCAGGGCCGCAGAAAAAGTATCGGCAATAAAAAAGGCGGGGTTTGAAAACCCCGCCTTTTTTATTGCTGTTGTAAGGGCTGAGTGGACGGCCCTTACAACAATGGCTTACATGAAAATATCGTTGGTGATATTGGTAAACCAGCTGTAGGCATACTGAACCTCACGGGCGCGCATCTCCGCACTGGCATCTGTAGGCGTCAGACCACCGGATACCTTGGTGATCTTGGAGCCATCCTCAGCCAGACGATAGACCGCCGCGACGGAGATACCATAGTCCTTACCCACGATGGAGTAGCAGGTGTTGACATAGGCCGGTGTGCCGGGCTCCTGACCATTCAGCAGGGCAGCCACGCCGGCGGCACAGACCTTGGCTTCGGAGTTGGCGGCATAACCCGACTTAGGCATGCCTTTGGCAATCGAGGCATCACCGATCACATGGATATTCTTGTGAAGGGTGGACTCAAAGGTATGCAGGTTGATCGGGCACCAGCCACTGTCGTTGGTTAGACCGGCGGCAAAGGCGATGGCGCCGGCCTTCTGGGCCGGGATCACGTTCAGCACGTCAGCTTTGACCTCGTTGAAACCGGTGGTGGCGGTGCGGGTCTTGGCGTCGATGCCGGTCAGCACGTTGTCATCGGAACCCTTGGGGGTGCCGTGCCAATCGATCATGCTGTTCTCGGTGCCATAGCCGTAGAGATCCTTCCAGCCCTGGGTAAAGAGACCCATCTTGGAGAATTTTGGTTTGGGATCGAGGATGACGACCTTCGACTTGGGCTTGTGTTGCTGCAGATAGTGGGCAACCTGCGAAGCGCGCTCGTAGGGTCCGGGAGGACAACGGAAGGGGTTCGTCGGTGGGCAGATACAGACCGTGCCGCCATCCTTCATGGCTTCCAGTTGTTTGCGCAGGGTGACGGTCTGGGAGCCGGCCTTCCAGGCATGTGGAATGGTCTCGGCAACCTTGGCGTCATAGCCTTCAATGGTATCCCACTTGAAATCGATGCCCGGGGCAACGATACAGCGGTCATAGTTGAAGCTCTTGCCGCCCTTGGTCTTGACCACCTTGGCGTTGGCGTCGATACCGGTCACCACATCATGGACGACCTTCACCCCATGTTTGCCCAGGCCGGTATAGCCGAACTTGATGGAATCGATGGTCCGGTCACCGCCCAGTACCTCGTTGGACAGGTAGCAGGTGTAGTAATTTTTATTGGCTTCGATCAGGGTGACCTCAATGGTCGGATCGGCCATGCGCAGATATTTGGCGGCTGTTGCGCCACCGGTGCCGCCGCCAACCACGACGACCTTCTTGGATGCGCCCAGTGCAATGAATGGTGTGCCGACCATGCCGATCGCAGTCGCAGCGCCGGCGCCTTTAACAAAACCTCTTCGGGTAATCTTCATGTTTCCTGTTCCCCCTTACTGTTGGCTGGCGTAGAAGTTCATCAATGCATCGACGCCTGCATCACCTTTTTCTTTCAACAACTTGTTGACCTTCTTCTTCATCTTCTTGGACATTTCGCGGTCGCCCGCTTTGTAGTCAGCCAAGGTGTATTGCAGGTAAGGGACAAGCTGGCCAGCCAGTATGCCGGAGTCATCTTCGGCAGAGGAGCCGCCTTCAGCGTGGCACTTTTCACAGTATTTGTCGTGCAGCTTTGCGCCCTTCTTGGCCTTGTCGGCATCGAAGGCCTGCTTGGAGGAGACAAACTTCTGCTTGCTGAAATAGCCCGCCATGGCGGTAATCTCTTCTTCAGAGTAGCCCTTGGCGATACGGCCCATGATGGTGGACTTGATTTCACCGTTGGCGAAACCCTGCATGGTTTCGATGAAGTAGTCGTTGGAGATGCCCCCCAGGCTTGGTGTGGCGGGACCGGCGCTCGCGCCGTATGTGCCGTGACAACCTGCACAGGTGTTGGACAACATGGTGGCGCTGGCGCCAGTCATGAGCGGTTTCTTATCATCAGCTGCGAAGGCGGCTGAGGATGCGCTGATCACCAGTGCGCCAAGCAAGGCCTTCTTGAGTGTCGTGTACGCCATGTTACCTCCTTTGGGTTTTTAAACAGGCTTACAAAGTAAATAGGGGATAGTTATCCCCCAATCAATACATGGGAACTATTATCAGATCCCGATGCAATCTGTCGAGTAGCGTAGTCCGTGGGAAATTATTTGCCGGTATCAGCAAAACTTGTGTGTCCTTTCATACCACCCGCAAAATACGCGTTGGCTATTTCAACAGGCTATAGAGGTTATCTCTCTGTTTCTTTTTGGCGATATCGCCTGCTGTACGGCCTTTTTTGTCTTTGAGTCCCTTATTCGCTCCCTGAACAAGCAAGTATTTGACCATCTCTTCAGAATCTCTGTTCACGGCTTCCATCAAGGGCGAAATGCCATCGAAGTCCGCCAGGTTGACATCCGCACCGCCGACTACAATCTGTATCGCAGCTGAGTCGTGACCCTGGCCAATCGCCCAGATCAATGCAGTAGCTCCGTCAGCATCCATGGAATTGATATCCGCGCCGAGACTCAGGAGTGTCTCTATCACGTTCTCGCGCCCCTGGTCTGCAGCCAGTATCAAGGCAGTGGAGCCATTTTTGTCTTTGGAGTTGATGTCCGCGCCATTCCTAACTAACAGGGCGACGTTATCCGCATGGCCTTTTTCCGCCGCCATCATCAAGGCGTTCTTGCCGTATTTGTCGGATGCCTTTGGATCTGCACCCTTGAAGAGCAGTTGCTCCACCATCTCTGTGAGGCCATAGCGTGAGGCGATCATCAGCGAGTCCCAGCCCGCCCGAGTGCGATCATGCAGATTGGCGCCGCGTTCCAGCAGGAAGGCGGAGATTGCCGGGTGGCCGTTTTCTGCGGCGAAGGTCAGGGCGGTACAGCCTGCAACAGTTCGCGCATTGACATCTGCGCCACGCAGCAGCAGCAACACAATCGTTTCGAAGTTATCGTTTTCCACCGCCATCATCAATGCGGTTTTACCAAACTTATTAGCGGTATCAACATCCACCCCTGCATCGAGCAGTTGGGTCACGGTCTCGTCGTCGCCAACGCTGGCCGCCAGTCTGAGGTCTTTCTCTTGCTGGCTGTTGCCCGCGAAAGCCTGCAAACTGAAGAGCAGGGCAAGCACGAGTAGGGTGAATGTGATTTTCTTCATCGATAATTGCTAGGGTTTGTCTGGAATATGCACAGGGTTCGATGTTCCATTATTCCTCATCCGGCTCATCCGGCTCTTCATGAGCAATACCGGCATGGCAATCGATACAGGCTTTGCCTTGATCCAATGCCTTGGGATGGCGCTTACGTGCACTGCGGTCCTGTTCACTGAGATCCATCTGATCATACTCGTGACATGAGCGGCATTCACGGGAGTTGGAGGCGCGCATTTTCTCCCAAACACGACTGGCCATATCCCACCGCATGGCTTCGTATTTTTCTTTCGTGTCAATGGTGCCCATGACCTCATGATAGACATCCTTGGCGGCCATCACCTTGGCGATCATCTTGGGGATAAAGGGCTTTGGTACGTGACAGTCGGAACAAGTGGCGCGAACACCGGAAGCATTCTTGTAATGAACGGTCTCTTTGTACTCTTCCAGGTTGATCTTCATCGAGTGGCAGGAGGTGCAAAAATCCATCTCGTTGGTATACGCGAGGCCCATATTGAACAGCCCTGCAAAGATCGCACCTGCAAAGAAGATGACGGCAACGACAATAATGGAAATCTTGCCCGTATTAGATCGGAACATACTCCACCCCTACAATGAATCAGCGAAAGACATTATTTCTATTTTTTCACCGATGTAGCCAAGGGATTTCATCCCAATAGCACTTTTTATACCGGTATCTTTCCGAACCTCGGCGATGTTACGTCAACTGTAATCTAGATGCAAAACTTTCCAGGGAAACAATGGTATATGAAATTATTAGCGAACACTTATCAACCTTGAATGCAAATCCTTACAAATTTTCCAGGAGATGGTTAAGCCTAAAGTCTGTTAATTGGATGCCGAAGTATGTCCTACTACGTTAAGTCATGAGAATTGAGGGATATGAAGCAGTTTCAGGCCATCATTATTTGTATATTGGGTTTTTTCTCTTCCTTTCAGCAGGATGTTGGCGTACAGCTTTGTACTCTATAAGGTAAAGAGTGAGGCTGAGGAGGCGCGATTGGTGGATGCCGCCAATGCCGTACTCCGTCCGATCGGAAATCTGGCGACCCGTGGAGTCAACGGCGGCAATGTCATGAAACTGCGTGGCAAGGATGCTCAATTCCTCTACGGCAGTTCCGGGATTCTCTATCTGGATATCTCCGGCACTTCCAAGGGCAGCCCTAAATCCGCCTTCTCCGATGCATTGCCCCCCAGTCCGGTTGCATACACATTTCTTGGCGAGGGCGTAGATGCCAGCCGTATCAAGAGGTCCATCGCGAATGTCCGGGATCAGCAGATCGACTATGAGAACTGGCTCTATATCATCCGCCAGCCTTTACCTGATGTGGGTAACGGTGGTGAGATCGTAGCGGTATTTTCAGCCGACCAACTGCGTGGTCTGGTCTGGCGAACGATTAAGATCGTGGCGATGGTTTCGGTTGCTGTATTGTTGGTTACCATCCTGGTTGCGGTGATGCTGGGCCGCTGGATCTCCAGACCCGTCATTATTACCTCGAACCAGATCAAGGAGATCAGTGAAACCCTCGATCTGAGTAAGCGGGTGGAGATCTCCAGCAAGAGTGAGATTGGCGAGACGGCTACTGCTTTCAATGGTCTGCTCGATAAGATGCAGGAGATCTTGGGTGAGGTTGATGGTTCGACAACCCATCTGAAGCAGGCCACCGACCGGCTTTCCGCATCGACAGCCATATCGAGCCAGCGCATCCATGATCAGGAGATGCAGACCGAGCAAGTGGTTGTCGCCATGACCGAGATGTCCGCCGTGGTCAACAATGTAGCCAGTAATGCAGCTCAGGCGGCCAGTGCCGCTAAGCAGGCCAATAAGGAGGCCGGCGCCGGCCTGGTTGTGGTAAACCAGACAGTTGGGGCCATTGATGATCTGGCATCCAATATCGAGTCAGTTCATTCGGTGATTCAGCGTCTAGGCGAGGAGAGTGAAAATATCGGAGGGGTCCTGGATGTGATTCGAGGTATTGCTGAGCAGACCAATCTGCTCGCCCTGAATGCGGCCATTGAAGCCGCCAGGGCCGGTGAGAGCGGCCGCGGCTTTGCCGTGGTGGCTGATGAGGTGCGCTCCCTTGCCAGCCGCACCCAGCAATCCACCCAGGAGATTCAGGCGATGATCGAGCGTCTCCAGAGCGGCGCCAGAGAGGCCAGAAAGACAATAGAAGGTGGCCGAAGTCAGGCGCGCACCAGTGTGGAGCAAGCCAGCGGAGCGGGTGAATCGCTCAGGTCGATCGCCAGCACCGTCGGCATTATCACCCAGATGAATACGGAGATAGAGTCCAATGTGAAGGAGCAGGCGATCGCGGTAGAGGGTATCAACCAGAGCGTAGCCCGCATCAATGAGATTACGGAAAATACCACACAAGATGTGAAAGGGGCGGCAAGTGGGAGCGAACAGCTGGCCGCATTGGCTGACAATCTCACTGGGCTTATCGGTCAGTTTAAGATTTAATCCCTTCCAGACAGCAGGCCCTGAATCTCAGTTCCGCAGCGAGGGATCCAGACAGTGTTGAGTGACACATGCCTGTAGTCGATGCTGTGTCGGGCCGAATCCGTTTAATCGCTGGGTGATTGCTTGCTGTTCTGAGGATGAGGTAAGCATCGGGTGGACCGTGGTGCGGATCTCATGGGGAACGCCGCTCTCAATCAGGATCTTTGCGCTTTCCCAGGCCTTTTCCCCCGAATCTCTGACTCCCGTCAGCTCAGCATAGTTTTCCTCCATGGCCTTGATGTCCAGGCCCACCCAGTCCAGAGAGGGCAGGAGTTCCTTCAGACGCTCAGGATAGGGGCCACCCGTATGCAGGCCGATCTGATAGCCCATCGCCTTAACTTCATTAATTGCAGAAGGCAGAGCCTTTTGCAGAGTGGGTTCTCCGCCGCTGAACACCACCGCATCCAGCAGGCTTCGACGTTGCTGGAGGAATTCAATGACCTCTTCCCATGGGATCATGGTTTTACCCTGTCGCGGAATCAGTTCCTCATTGTGGCAGTAACGGCAACGCCAGGGGCAGCCCTGACAGAAGATCACGGCCGACAGTTCACCCGGAAAATCGAGGGTGGTCATGGGGGTGAAGCCGCCTATTTGTAGTTTCTGATGATGTGACATTAGGTTAAGGAATAAAAGTTGTATTGCTTACCTGGCCTCTGTAACGTACTCATCCATGAAGGGGGTGTCTCATAAGGTGTTTTTTGAGCCTGTGTTGTGCTTTACCAATGGATGTTTTGGTAATTGTAATGTATTCGCCGAGAGCTTAGGAAGTTAAGTTCACTTTGTAGCGGCCAACTACGTTTCTAGGTTTCACCAAGCTCATCCTCCCTGATTCAGATCCTCAAAATGTCAGTGAGTTGGAGTTTTGGCAGTTGTAACAATTTTTGACACAAAATTCCGCCTATCTGCGAGATCATGGTGAACGTACCCAGGGTGCATCAAGTAGGGCAGTGACTCGGTAACCTGTCCGTCAAATGGCCACTTGGTAGTGCTAATGAAAAATCTGTTATCCAGGAGAGATCGATGAAATTGAAATCCATTGTAATAGCAATATCCATGGCAGGTATTGTAGGCCTTACTGGCTGTAGCGCTACCAACCCACGGATTGGTGAACTCGAGGATCAATTGCGCGTAAAAGAGCAGGAAAACCAGGAACTACGTAGTTCCCTGGAGACTGCCCAGGTGCAACCTGCATCTGAGACCACGCCAGCGTCGGTGGTTGTCGAGAGCGACCTGTTGCCACCCAATGCCAAGACCGGTGAGTGTTATGCGCGGGTCTGGGTGCCAGTGTCCTATCGGGATCTTACAAAAGAGGTTCTGGTCAGTGAAGAAAGCGAAAAGGTCGATATCATTCCAGCCGAATACGGTTATGAGGAAGAGACCGTAATGGTTAAAGAGGCATCCAGCCGACTCGAGACAGTGCCTGCAGTTTACGGTACAGAGACCGAGACGATCCAAGTGAAGGAGGCGACTCGGGAATGGAGGACCAGTCTGGCCAAGCAAGCGGCCCTGGCATCTAAGGAACTACTGAATGCGGCAAAGAGCCACGGTAGTGATCTGGACAGCGCGACTCCCGGCATGTGTTTCCACGAGCACTACCTCCCGGCAAAGTTTACCACCGAGGACCAGGAAGTGCTGGTCAGTGAAGCCTCGGAGCAGGTGAGCGTAAGTGCGCCTCAATACCGTATGGTGGAGAAGCAGGTGCTGGTGAAAGAGGCCTCATTCCGCATGGAAGAAGTCCCTGCGGTCTACAAGTGGGAAGAAGAGCAAGTCATCGATAAACCCGCCCATACCGTGTGGAAAAAAGGCAGCGGACCGATCCAGAAGATCAACGAGGCCACGGGTGAGATTATGTGTCTGGTAGAGGTGCCCGCCACCTACAAGACTATCCGTCGTCGTGCCCTGGAAACCGCGGCAACCAGCCATCGTGTTGAGATCCCCGCCGAGTACAAGACTGTGAAGGTGCGTGAACTGGCGGAGGAAGCAGCCAAGACCAAGACCGCTATCCCCGCAAAATACAAGACGGTGAAAGTGACCAAGAAGCTGGATGACGGAAAAATCGTCTGGCATGAAGTGCACAATATGGAGCATCCCACGTCCACCCGCACCGGCCTTAAGATCTGTCTGGTGGAAACAGCGGCCCAGTACAAGACCATTACCCGTCGCGTGGTGACGACTCCGGCAACCACCCGCAAGGTGGAGATTCCCGCCGAGTACAAGATGGTCAAGGTGCGCAAGCTGATTACCGGGGCGCAGGAAAAGCGCACCAAGATTCCTGCAGAATACAAGACTGTTCATCTGAAGGAACTGGAAAAAGAGGGTTTCATGGAGTGGCGTTCGATACTCTGTGAGACCAATATGACCGGCGCACGGATCACTGAGATCCAGTCAGCACTGAAGCTGGCCGGATACGACCCTGGTGCTATCGATGGTGTGGTCGGTGCCGAGACCATGGCCGCGGTCAACGCCTTCCAGAGTGACAAAGGTCTGCCAGTGGACAAATATCTGAATCTTCAAACCTTGGAAGCACTGGGAGTTTCCACCCGCTAACAGTGAAACCTGACTGGCCACAGTTTTCGTACAGGGAACTGTGGCCGTTAGGGCTTCCTTGCAACCATAGCAAGACCCAATACTCCCCAGGCGGCAATCAATGGTAAAACCACCCAAAATGGTGCTTCGTCAGTAAGATTCCATCCAGATGCAGCTCGAGCATTGACAACAGCCACAAGACAAACGATTGGCCAGTACACGGTAATACCAAGTGCTGCAGCCATCCAGATTCTTCCCCATTGTTCCGCCCGTAGATGACCAATAAGACCCACCAGTAGGATTGGGATATATGCCACCAGATCGCCGAGAGCGAAGCCATACCAGAAAGCCACACCAACTTCAGTGATTATATCAGCGGGCTCCTGTGTGCCCATTGAAACACCAAGATCGTACCCAAATGCAGTTATCCCCTGCGCATAGATTAGGTAGATGAGAAGAAGCCATCCGGGTATTTGTATGCCCCAGAATGAACCTCCGCGATTGTTTGAAGTTATTGTCATAGTTGGTGTTTCAACAAAAGCTTAGAGTGTGCGCCATATTATTTGCTTGATTCTCTAGATTGAGAAAAGGCAAAATGCAAGACCAGACCCCAGACACTATGCCTCTTCGTGTTGCATTCTGTCCTGACGCTTGTGTCTCAAGAGCAAAATAACGCCTAACATCAGTATTAGGGGACAGACCACGGTTTCGAGGATATTGAATAGGCGTGGTTCTTCTAAACCGTGGTCTGTCCCCTATTTGTCCCCTCGCTAACACATTGAAACACGCCTGAAGAAAATAAGTATTTTAGTATTTTCTAAAATTATGTTACTTTAATTCCTCCTGTTAATATCTGAAGCTATGAAAATGGCTGGTTCCATACGCTGCGCGCCAAGGATAGCGAAGCAATGGCGTGGCGAAGCGGCACGGACGCAGGCGGCCGGGGCACTAATAGGTTGTCGAAGATCAAGTGCGTTTTGGGGACTTGGATGTCCCAAAACGCATCACGAGATCAAAGACTCGCTTGAAATAAGAGAAGTCTAGAGGAGTGCTTTTATTTCATTGAATTATATACTTTTTGGAGGCAAACATGAAAATGACTCAACTCTATGTATTCGTAGCTGCGGTGGGTATGGCCGTGGTATCCGTCACATTGGCTGTTTTGGTAGAGATAGCCATGGGTCCCCTTATATCGGCATTCACCGATGTGGCTTAGGCATCTAGCCGAGTGCGATGGCGAAATCGA
>JBDLIT010000037.1:0-29584 GCA_039714735.1 Pseudomonadota bacterium | reverse complement strand
CTCACACGCCAACTCGACCATACTGCCTCTATTCGACGAACGCATCCTGTTACTTTCAGATGTGGGCTCGCGGAGCGGGCTGGGGCGCTAATCACCAATAAATATGTGCTTCTACTTATAATATAGAGATTCCTGAACGGGTTTGGGGGTATTCAGATAAATCTTTAAAAGGGGGTAGTCGGTTAGCGCCTCCTACCCCTTGATAGTGTGGTTCCCTAACTTTGATACATCCACATATGGTGCACAATTGGTCGCAGGAGGCGCTAACCGCCCACCCCGTATCTTTAAATTCCATCTCCCGTCAGTTCTCCCATCATTGCACGGGCGGCATTTGATGGGGTTCGGTGTCGGTGGGTGATGATCCCCAGGGATCGCTCCAGATGGATACCGGTCACCTGCAGTTCCACCAATCCCGGACTTAGCATGATCTCCGGGAGCAGGCTCCAGCCCAGGCCGATGGATGCCATCATTTTCAGGGTCTCCAGATAATCGGTGGAGAGTCCACAACAGATCGCTTCGTCCACTTGTGAGAAGGCCTGTTCCAGCAGGCTTCGGGTGTAGGTCGCCTTGGTGGGCAGGACGGCAGGATATTTAACCAGATCCTCGGGTTGGATCTCGCCCAGCTCAGCCAAGGGGTGATCCTCTGCCGCAACGAACAGCAAGGGATCCCGCCACACGGGTTGGAGTTGCAGATGATCTGATGGCTGCAGGGGCAGGGTGATGACGCCCAGTTCGAATTGCCCCTGTTCCACCCCCTGGGATACCTTCTCGGAACTCATGAAACGGATGTCGAGATCGACGTCCGGATAGCGGTCTGTGTAACGGCGCAGGATCGGGGGCAGGCGATGCAGGCCGATATGGTGGCTGGTGCCCATGGCGAGGGGGCCGGTCACTTCACCGGACAGATTCGACAGTTCACGCTGGATGTCCGTCACCCCCGCCAGGATCTGCTCGGCGCGAGGCAGCAGGTGTCTTCCTGCTTCAGTGAGGAGGACCTGGCGTCCCATCCGGTCGAACAAGGTTGCGCCTAAATCCGACTCCAGACTCGCAATACGTTTGCTTACCGCCGGCTGGGTGATGAAGAGTGCTTCGGCGGCCAGCGAGAAAGAGCGGTCTCGGGCAACCTGGACAAAGGCGCGCAGGCTTGAGAGTTCCATTATGTATTCCTATTAAGAATATAAAACATGAAAAATATGAATTTGTATTATGTAGCATGCTCCCCTAAGGTTTGGCTAGCAAATGGAGGTATAAAAAATGACGACCAAGACCCTTTACGACAAACTCTGGGATTCCCATGTGGTGCGGTATGACGATGGTGGCACCGCGTTGCTCTATATCGATCGCCAACTGGTGCATGAGGTGACCTCGCCACAGGCCTTCGAAGGGCTGCGCCTGGCGAGTAGAAAGCCTTGGCGTGTGAATGCCAACCTGGCTACCCCGGACCACAATGTACCGACCACCAAACGTCCCAATGGCGTCGAGGATATCGTTGATCCCATTGCCCGTATTCAGGTGGAGACCCTGGATACCAACTGTCATGAATTTGGTCTGACCGAGTTCGGCATGAACGATATCCGTCAGGGTATAGTGCATGTGGTTGGGCCGGAACAGGGTGCGACCCTGCCGGGGATGACGGTGGTCTGTGGCGATTCCCACACCTCAACTCACGGCGCCCTCGGGGCGCTGGCCTTCGGCATCGGTACTTCCGAAGTGGAGCATGTGCTGGCCACCCAGTGTCTGATCCAGAAAAAATCCAAATCGATGCTGTTTATCGTGGATGGCAAGGTCGGTCCAGGTGTTACCGCAAAAGATATTGTTTTGGCGATCATCGGTGAGATCGGCACCGCCGGGGGTACGGGTTACGCTATCGAATTCAGTGGCGAGGCAATTCGTGATCTCTCTGTCGAAGGGCGTCTGACGGTCTGTAACATGGCAATTGAAGCGGGTGCCCGGGCGGGCTTTGTTGCGGTGGACGAGAAGACCATCGACTATGTGAAGGGACGCCCATATGCGCCAAAGGGAGATGACTGGGAGAAGGCGGTCAGCTACTGGGAGACGCTGCACAGCGACGATGGCGCTGAGTTCGATGAAGTGTTGACGCTGGACGCCGCCTCAATCAAACCCCAGGTCACCTGGGGCACCTCGCCGGAGATGGTAGTCGCAGTGGATGAATCGGTGCCGGACCCGGACCGGATCGACAATGCAATCAAGGCAGAGGGCATGCGCCGTGCGCTGGAGTACATGGGGCTCGAGGCCGGCGTCCCGATCGCGGAGATTGCGGTGGACAAGGTCTTCATTGGTTCCTGCACCAATTCCCGCATCGAGGATCTGCGGGCTGCCGCGGATGTCGCCAAGGGCAAGCGAGTGGCGGACAGCATCAAACTGGCCCTGGTGGTTCCAGGTTCGGGTCTGGTCAAGCAGCAGGCGGAAGCGGAGGGGTTGGACAAGGTCTTCATCGAGGCCGGTTTCGAATGGCGGGAGCCCGGTTGCTCCATGTGTCTGGCGATGAACGCCGACCGTCTGGAATCGGGCGAGCGGTGCGCCTCTACCTCGAACCGCAACTTTGAGGGCCGGCAGGGGATGGGAGGTCGCAGCCATCTGGTCAGTCCTGCGATGGCGGCCGCGGCGGCCATCGCTGGTCATTTTGTCGATGTTAGAGAAGTTTAGCAGGAGACCCAATATGGATCCGTTCAAGACCTTTACCGGCGCCGTGTGCCCGTTGGACCGTTCCAACGTGGATACCGATGCCATCATTCCCAAGCAGTTTCTGAAGTCGATCAAACGCTCCGGCTTTGGGCCCAACCTGTTCGACGAGTGGCGTTATCTGGATATCGGTGAGCCGGGCATGGATAACAGCCAGCGTCCCCTGAATCCGGATTTTGTGCTCAACGATCCCCGCTATCAAAATGCTTCAATCCTGCTGACACGGATGAATTTTGGTTGCGGTTCCTCTCGGGAGCATGCCCCCTGGGCCCTGGAGGATTTTGGCATCAAGGTGATCCTTGCCCCGAGCTTTGCCGATATTTTCTTCAATAACTGCTTTAAAAATGGAATATTACCTATTGTATTAGAAGAAAATATCGTGGATGAGCTTTTCGCGATTTCAGGTGAGGTTGAGGCGCTGCAGATTCACGTCGATCTACAAGCCCAGGAGCTGCAGTTGCCGGATGGCAGAACGATCGGTTTTGAGGTGGACGCCTTCCGTAAACACTGCCTGCTCAATGGCTTGGATGATATCGGCCTGACCCTGCAGCATGTGGATGAGATCAAGGCCTTCGAGGAACGTCACCATCAGGCAGCGCCCTGGTTGTTTTGATATAACAAATAGCCACAGAGCACACAGAGTTTTTAAATTTCTCCGTGATCTCTGTGTCTCTGTGGCAAGAATTTAAGGATTGACCATGAGTAAAACTATTTTAGTGTTACCGGGCGACGGCATTGGTCCGGAGATCGTCAACGAGGCGGTCAAGCTGCTCGCCACTCTGCGGGACGATTTTGGCCTGGACGTGGATCTGGACGAGGCCCTGGTGGGCGGCGCGGCCATCGACGCCACAGGTGTGCCGCTGCCGGATGCAACCCTGGAACTGGCGAAAGAGGTGGATGCCATCCTGCTGGGCGCCGTGGGTGGTCCTAAATGGGAATCCCTGGATATCTCGATCCGCCCGGAAAAGGGGCTGCTCGGACTGCGTGCAGGCCTGAACCTGTTTGCCAATCTGCGACCCGCTATCCTCTACCCGCAGCTGGCAGGCGCCTCCACCCTGAAGCCGGAGGTGGTCTCCGGTTTGGATATCATGATCGTGCGCGAGTTGACCGGCGGCATCTACTTCGGTCAACCCCGGGGTGTGAGTGAACTCGACAGCGGTGAGCGTCAGGGCATCAACACCCTGGTCTACACCGAGTCGGAGATCGACCGCATCAGCCGGGTCGCCTTCGATATCGCGATGAAACGGGACAAGCGGGTCTGTTCGGTGGACAAGGCCAACGTTTTGGAATGCACCGAACTCTGGCGAGAGGTGGCAAGTCGGGTCGGTGAGGAGTACCCGGAGGTGGAACTCAGCCACCTGTACGTGGACAACGCCGCCATGCAGCTGGTGAAGTGGCCCAAACAGTTCGATGTGATGGTCACCACCAATATGTTCGGAGATATCCTGTCGGATTGCGCGGCGATGCTCACCGGTTCCATCGGCATGCTGCCTTCCGCCTCCCTGGATGAGAACAGCAAGGGTATGTACGAGCCGATTCACGGCTCCGCGCCGGATATCGCCGGTAAGGGTGTTGCCAACCCCTTGGCAACCATCCTCTCAGTGGCCATGATGCTGCGCTATAGTCTGGATGAACCGGGCATGGCGGAACGCATCGAGCAGGCAGTCAACAAAGTGCTGGATGACGGACTGCGGACCCCGGATATTATGTCAGAAGGCATGACCGAAGTGGGTTGTGAAAAGATGGGAGACGCAGTGGTAGCTGCTCTCTGACAAAGCCTATAAGGTCATACCTGGATTTATCACCATAAGGAAACGGAAAATGCGATTTTCCGTTTCTTTTTGTGTGTGTAGTTCATCCTGTCTTACTTCCATAGAATCGCGTATCGATATGAATACCTTCTCGTTTTCCACTAAAGAAGTTTGTGCATAGGTCGATAATCCGTTCGACGCCGCTGTGTTAACCAATTGGGCGGCGGGATTAAATCAATATCCAATATTTTTGTCTTTTGATCTGGCTTCTGTGTTGCGGCAAGGGCTTAATTGATCACACATTGGTCCCTGCCACACCTTGAATCTGCATAGATACCCATCACATGCACCGGACGATCCGTGATGACTGAGCGACAGATCGTTGTCGTATCCATCATCCAATCTACTTTTAGCTGAATTTGAAAAGGTGAAATGCCATGACTCTTTGGAACCGTTCCCAAGACCTAGCTCAGATATATCGGGATGGGCATAGAATGTGGAGTGCTTCTTTTGCTACTTACCTGGTTGCGGGGCTCCTTTGTCTGAGTGTGATTCTGCCCCAGAATGCGCATGCTAAAAAATGTCTGTTTATCTCTTCATACCATCAGGGGTATGCATGGTCAGATGGGGTGGAAAGGGGACTGCGGTCGGTACTGGAAGGCAAGTGCGACTTGAAACAGTACGATATGGACACCAAACGCCACAAGGGTCTTGAGTATAAACAGGCAAAGGGCCTTGAGGCCAAGGAGTTGATCGACAGCTGGCAACCGGATGTGGTGGTTACTGCAGACGATAATGCTGCCAAATATGTCATTCAGATGCATTATAAAGATACCGCCACTCCCTTCGTGTTTTGCGGCATCAACTGGACTGTCAAGGAGTACGGATTTCCCTACAGCAATGTGACAGGCATGATCGAGATTGCCCCGATTGAGCCATTGTTGGACAAGGTCAGAGCACTGCTGCCAAATTATGAGCGGGCAATCTATATCGGCGCGAATACGCACACAGAGACAAAGAACCTGGCTCGGTTCGAAAAGGCTGCAGTAAAAAACAGGATTCAATTGGATTCCAGGCTTGTGGATACGGCTGAAGAGTGGTTGGTCGCCTATCGCGACGCACAAAAATATGATTTCATAATCATGGGAAGCAATTCGGGAATCAAGGGTTGGGATCAGGAGCTGATAGTTACTGCCATCCTTCCGGAGACTCGACGTTTGAGTATAACCAGCCATGGCTGGATGATGCCGTATACCATGCTTGGGTATACCAAAGTGCCGGAGGAGCAGGGGGAATGGGCCGGTATGGCGGCTTTGGATATTCTCGGAGGGGTCAAGCCTTCCGAAATTGTGGTCGTGCCCAACAGAAAATGGGATATTTGGACGAATAATTCGCTATTGGATGCGGGTAGAATAGCGCTTCCAAAAAATCTCCTAACGAAGTCCAAGAAGATCAATTGAGCCTAACTTTAATTGCCAACAGATGGCGCCTGAATCGTAACCGCATTTTCTGCACTATTCAGCTGTGCGCAAAATGCAAACTGTGGCAAAGTCTGACTTTACATGACTGAAACAGCGCATCAGCCGAAAGCAATCTTCAGTACCTGGGAGCGGGTGCTGCTTTGGTTGACGAGTATTATCTTGTGTTTGACTGTCGGCTTTGTCTGGTTATCTATGGATTTCTCCAGGGCTGAACGTGAATTCTTAAAGGAAGCTTCACTCGTTCAGGAGGAGTTGTCACGACGTTTAGGTTCTCTCGAAGTGGTACTCATTAGCATCACCGGTCTATACCAGGCCAGTGATGAGGTGAGCGATGTTGAATTCTCCACATTATCCACCGAATTACTACGCCCATATCCATTTATCCGATCGATCATGTCAATCCGTGTAATCAAAGCAACGGAGCGGGACCGATTTGAACAGGAAATGCAGGATAGAGGATATATCCAGTTCCGCATCAGTGAACTTGCGCAGCAGGAGAGATTAATACCCGCAAACAGCCGGCCAGATTATCTCCCTATCGTTCTGATCGAGCCATTGGATCCGCGTTTGGGGCAGCTGTTGGGATACGATGCGCAGTCGAAACCGGATCTGTCCACTGCCATCAGTGATACCGTCAGAACGAGTAAGATTGCCGCATCCCCGCCGGTCCGGCTTTTACGAAACAGAGAAGGTCTTTTTGCTTTCAAGGCTCGCTATCAGGGACGTTATACACCCAGAACAGAAGGCGAGAGGCTGGCCATGTTGGATGGAATCATTGCCGCTGAAGTGGACCCAAAGGCCCTTCTGGAAGGTCTTGTCTCCATTCCAAACGCAAGGAATATTTTATTGCAATTTCCTGGCGCTGCAGCTGATATGCATGCGTTCCGCAATGCAGGTGTCCAAGAGATTGCCGCCGCTGGCCTGGTTTCGTATCTCCCTGTTTTCACTTTTCACCGAGTGTTGGATGTTTATGGACAGCCCGCGGTGCTGGAGATTACGCAACAGGCGAGCATAAAAGACATTTCTGTTGGCTGGCTGCTGATGGCTATGATAAGTCCTATAGTCCCGATGCTGGCAATTACCTTGGCATGGCGTAACCAACGTCTCAGGCAACGCCGGGAACAGGAGATTGAAGAGACTATCCGCAATGATGAGAGACGCTTTAAAAATGTGGTGGAAAACGCCTTTGATGCGATTGTGACGACAGATCAGAACGGAAAAATCATCACATGGAACCGGCAGGCCGAACGAATGTTTGGCTGGCGCCGTGAAGAACTGATCGGCAAGCCGATGCCGTCTAGGATCTTTCCGGCAGAGACCTATTTGGAGAAGCCGCCAGATCGATTTAAATCTTCTAAAGAACAGTTAATCAGCGATCGTATTGAGACGACTGCACAACATCGGGACGGAACCTCATTCCCGGTTGAGATGGCGATTTCAGTGGCCCCTCATGGAGAGCGTATCGAACAGAGTGCATTTATTCATGATATCCGGGTACGTAAGGGCCAGGAGATAAAGCTGCAACAGGCCAAAGAGGCGGCAGAGGCGGGCAGTCGCGCCAAGAGCGAGTTTCTGGCCACCATGAGTCATGAGATCCGTACTCCGATGAACGGGGTCCTGGGTATGACGGAGCTGTTGCTCGGATCGGAATTGACTGGCAAACAATGGCGTTATGCTGATACCGCCCACCGCTCCGGCCAGATGTTGCTCGATGTCATCAACAACATCCTGGATTTCTCCAAGATCGAGGCCAACAAACTGAGGTTGGCGCAGTCGCCCTTTGACCTGCAAAAGATCGTCGAGGATGTGCTGCAGATGGTGGCGGAACAGGCCCGTGAAAAGCATTTGGAGCTACTCAGCGATATTTCGGCCGGAATAAACAGTAAAGTGATCGGCGATGGACCTCGCCTGCGTCAGGTGCTGATCAACCTGGTGGGTAACGCGGTGAAGTTCACGGAACAGGGAGAGATTGTGATTTGCATTAACCCGGTGGAAGAGAATAGCGGCAGGATTCTGCTTTCATTCGAGGTGCGGGACAGCGGTATCGGTATCGATGCGGACAAACTGGCGGGAATATTTGATGTCTTCACCCAAGCGGATGGGTCCGTCACCCGCCGCTATGGCGGCACTGGGCTGGGCCTGGCCATCTCCAGGCAACTCGTTACTCTGATGGATGGTGAGATCGAGGTGGAGAGCAAAAAAGGTGAGGGTTCGACATTCCACTTCACAGCACGGTTTGGCAAGCAGACACAGGTCAGAGAGCCTATAGCCACACCACTCGATCAATTTATGGGGAGCAAGGTGCTGGTCGTGGACGACAACCGGCCTACTCGTAGCTTGCTGTTGAAAAAATTCAAGGACTGGGGCCTGCAAACAGCCGATGCGGATTGTGGTGATAAGGCCCTAAGGCTGCTGCAGGAAGCCGCCACCGACGGAAAGCCCTATGCGCTGGCGATTCTCGACAGAATGATGCCGGGCATGGATGGCATCACTCTGGCGCGTAAAATCAAAGCAGACCCAAGGACAACTGGTACCCGGCTCCTGATGTATTCAGCCATGCATGAGGAGGCAGGTGATACCGTTTGGCGTGAGGCGGGGATCGGGGCCTATCTGAGCAAGCCCGCCCGGCTCTCAGAGCTGCATGATCAGCTGTTGTCCCTGCTGGGCGAGAATCCTTCCAAAGAGGACGAAACGGGTGTGCTGCTCACCGAAACGGCCGAAGCAGCTGAAGCTGCACAGTATGACTGTCACATTCTGTTGGTCGAGGACAATCCGGTAAACCAGCTGGTGGCATTGGATATGCTGGAACGATTTTGTGAAAGAATAGATGTGGCGGAGAATGGGCAAGCGGCTGTTAAATATATGAGTGCGAATGGCTACGACTTGATATTGATGGACTGCCACATGCCGGAGATGGATGGCTTCGTAGCGACCAAAGCCATCCGGAGTCAGGAACCCAAGGGTAGTCATGTGCCTATCATTGCACTGACTGCGGATGTGCAGAAGGGCGTACAGGAGCAGTGTCGTGCCGCAGGGATGGATGACTACCTGAGCAAGCCATTTAATCAGGATGTGTTGCAGGCAAAACTGGAGAAGTGGCTGACCGGAAAAGAGAGAGAGCATCCCACCTCCACTTAATTCCACGTACAATGGTCTTGAATGTAGGCGCCAGGAGTGGTTCCGATACCAATCCGGCTGCTCTGGATTGTACTGATTTTTCCACTTGTACAGCCATAATCTCGAGTATCCATGGTGGAGGCAGGTGCAATCCGGGTTCTCGTCCTCAGTAAAAGGCTGCTCAGCTAATTCCTGCTTTTGAACTTACTTTTTTTCATGAATAGCCCCCAATTAGGTTAAAGTTGCAATTATGCTTTTGAAGAAACTGGTTACTTGATTGTAAAACAGCATTGTCCACGCTGTTTTGGCGCTAGAATCTGTCCACGATCTAGTGGCACTTATTAAATACTACACAGAGATTAGGCGATATGAGACGAGTTGGTTTTGTAGGATGGCGAGGCATGGTCGGTTCCGTGCTGATGGATCGTATGCGGGATGAGAATGATTTTGCTGGGATCGAAGAGCCGGTCTTCTTCACCACCTCTCAGGTCGGGCAGGCGGGACCGGATATCGGCCGGGAGATTCCAGCCCTGAAGGACGCCAAGGATATCGATCAGCTGAAGCAGATGGATGTCATTCTGACCTGCCAGGGGGGCGGTTACACCAACGAGATCTTTCCCAAGCTGCGCGAGTCCGGTTGGCAGGGCTACTGGATCGATGCCGCCTCCAGCCTGCGCATGCAGGATCACAGCATCATCATCCTGGACCCGGTGAACGACAATGTCATCCGTGAGGGCCTGGCGAATGGCGTGAAGGACTTCATCGGCGGCAACTGCACCGTGAGTCTGATGTTGATGGCCCTGGGCGGGTTGTTCCGCGAGGATCTGGTGGAGTGGACCACGGCCATGACCTACCAGGCGGCATCCGGTGCGGGTGCTCGTAACATGCGCGAGCTGATCAGTCAGATGGGCGCCCTGAAGGCCGCTGTAGCGGACAATCTGGCTGACCCGAATTCCGCGATCCTCGAGATCGACCGAACGGTGGCCGAGACCATGCGCGCCGGCTCCTTCCCCACGGAAAATTTCGGCGCGCCTCTGGCGGGCAGCCTGATACCGTGGATCGATGTGGCGCTCGAAAATGGCCAGAGCAAGGAGGAGTGGAAGGGTTTTTCGGAAACCAACAAGATCCTCGGCCGCTCGGATAATCCTATTCCCATTGATGGAACCTGCGTGCGCATCGGCGCCATGCGCTGTCACAGTCAGGCATTGACCGTCAAGCTGCGCAAGGATGTGCCGATGGACGAGATCGAGTCGATCCTGGGTTCAGCCAATGACTGGGTTCAGGTAATTCCCAATGAGCGTGACGTGACAATCCAGGAACTGAGTCCGACCAAGGTGACTGGCTCTCTGTCAGTTCCAGTGGGCCGACTGCGGAAAATGAATCTGGGGGGCGAATACCTCAACGCATTCACCGTCGGGGATCAGTTGCTTTGGGGGGCGGCGGAGCCCCTGCGGCGTATGTTGCGGATTCTGCTTGAAGGCTGATCAAGAGACAGTAATATAAGGCTGATAATCATGCACGGCTGCCCCACCATGTGTTCCATGGACGCATGGCGGGGTTTTTTATTGGGATCACTTTAGAGTAATGCTATTTGAATTATGATGAAGGGTGAAGTGGAGATAGTAATCATCGGCGCCGGTGGTTTGATCGGCGAGGCGTTACTGCAGATGATCGCTGAGCATGCCTGGCTCAGCGGCCATGTGGAGCTGTTGGGGAGAGAAGAGGCGGTAGGACAGGCCCTCGACTTTGGTCGGCGGGAGCTTGTCGTCAGTGATTCGATGCTGCATGAGTTCAGCCGGAAGCAGGTCGTCATTTTCACGGGAGAGGAGACGGTCGACAGCGACTGGCTGGAACGAGCCCAGGATGTGGGCTGTATCATCCTCGATCTTAGTTCGAGATTATTAGCGAACTATGATCTACCGCCGGTGGTGGCTGCGGTCAATCCGGAAGTGATTGCGGCGGTTGCGGATGGGGGGATCATTGCGTTGCCTGACGCAGCGACAACGCAACTGGTCACTCTATTAAAACCCATCATCGACACCGTTGGGATCAATAAGGTTTCAGTCTTCAGTTGCCACGCGGTCTCGGAGACGGGGCGTTCCGGGGTCGAAGAGATGGCGCGCCAGACTGCACAATTATTGAATGCCAAACCGGTCAGTCCGCTGGTTTTCAGCAGGCAGATCGCCTTTAATCTCATCCCTCTGGTTGGAAGCCTACAGAATGAGTGTCAGTCTGATGTTGAGCGTAAAATTGTTGACGATTCCAAAAAGGTTTTGGGACGTTCTGACATGAATCTATCGATCAACTGCTGTTGGGCGCCTGTGTTTTTCGGCCACTCTCAAGCCGTTGACCTGCAATTCGATACTCTGCAATCCGAGGTTCAATTGAAAAAAAGGTTGTCAGATTTTCCCGGCATCACACTTTTTTATACTTCAGATTCTTATCCGACAGCCGTTACAGATGCATCTGGCAATGATAGTTTGGCGGTGGGAAGGATTAAATCCGACTCGGAAAGTTCGACGGATTTCTCACTTTGGACTGTCGCGGACAATCTGAGATTCGGGATTGCTGGAAATGCTGTCAAGATAGTTGAAGTTTTGGTAAAAGACTATTTGTAAGCTATATTTAGCGTCAAATTATTAAGCTTATTCTAAATTTTTTGAAGCTATTCAATTGGGTTATTTCACCCCTTTTTTTACAGATGCTGTGTCACCGATAAGGCGTTTGTCTGGCAAGGAGGAAGCATGATTCGTAAGCTGTCCCTGGCAGTGGCTGTTGCAACAGCACTATCCCCCCTGGGTGTCTTCGCACTGGGGCTTGGAGATATTCATACTCAGTCTGCGCTCAATCAGCGTTTCAAAGCCGAAATAGATCTGCTTTCCGTATCCCGAGAGGAATTGCAGGATGTCAGAGTCGGACTTGCATCGCCTGAGGCCTTTGTGAAAGCAGGAGTTGAAAGGATGTTCCTGCTTTCAGCGCTGAGATTTACGCCCTCACTGACCCCGGATGGCCGAATGGTCATTGCGATTAACAGCCAGGATGCCATCCGTGAGCCCTTCCTGAATTTTCTACTCGAGGTCAACTGGCCCAAAGGCCGAATGTTGCGTGAGTACACGGTCTTGCTTGACCCGCCTGTGACGTTGGCAAGAAAACCGGCTCCTATCCAAGCCCCCAGGGTGGCTGCCGCGCCATCACGTCAATTGGCGGCGGCGCGGCAAACCAACACAGCAGTTGTAGCGGGTTCCTACCCGGCAACGATTTCACGGACTGGCGGGGCCAGGGATTACGGCCCGGTCCAAGCAAACGATAACCTGTGGCAGATCGCCCAGAGTCTGCGCCTGCAGGGCGAGACTGTGGAACAGGTGATGATGGCTCTGCAGCAATACAATCCGGATGCCTTCATTCGGAATAATGTGAATGACCTTAAGGCCGGCAAGATTCTACGCCTGCCGGAAGACGCGGACGTTACCGGCATGTCCCATCGTGACGCACGCCGTGAATTTTTGGCCCAGACAAGGGAATGGAGAGATCGGCGTTCCCAACCTGCTGCCGTACCTGCTGCGCCACAACCGGCGCGGGAACAGGCCGAGTCCAGACAGGCCATCGAGACAAAGGATCGTTTGGAACTGATCTCAGCAAAACCCGATGCAACCGAGGACACACAGCTTGGCGAGGGTAAGGCGGAGGATTCTGGAAAGATGTCCCGCCTGGAACAGGAAGTGATGCTGGTCCGGGAGGAGAATGAAAGTGCTCGCCAGGAAAATGAAGCCTTGCAGACACGTGTTCACGAGCTGGAGGCCCAGATCAGTGATATTCAGCGTCTGTTTACCCTGAGAAGTGATGAGTTGACGCAGCTGCAGGCAACCCAGCAGGTTGTCGAGGAAAAGACCGAGGCATTGGAGACCGCTCTGGATGAGGCGCCGGCCATAGCAGAGTTGGAACCCCCGTTGGCAGAGAAACCTGCGGCTGAAGCTGAAGCCGAGGCATCTGCTGAAAGCATGGAAGTTATCGATGAGGTGGATATCGAATCAATCGTCGCAGAGGCGATGAAGCTGGATAAAGCACCACAAGAAGCAGTAGTCGCAGAGACTGAGGTTACCGAATCGGCCATAGTGGAGAAACCGGTTGAGCAACCCGTTGCTGAACCCACTCCTGTCAGTTCCGACACAACAGACAGCAAGCCAGCCAAGCCAGTCGCGGCGGATAAATCGAAACAGGGCGGGTTTCTGGATATCCTGACGGGTAATTCCACCCTGATGGGAATCGTGGGCGCTGTTGTCGTGCTGCTGATGTCACTGTTGTGGTTGATTATGCGCCGTCGCAAAGAGGCGGAAGCCGAGTTTGCCGAGAGTATCCTGGTCACTCCGGAGACTGAGGCAGGGGCTGTTCAGGGATCTGCCGGTTCAATCAATGAGCCATCAGAAGAGACCTCTTTCATGAGCGACTTCTCACCCAGCGATATCGATGCGCTGCAGGATGAGACAGGTGAAGTCGATCCGGTTTCAGAAGCGGATGTCTACATTGCGTATGGTCGTTACCAACAGGCGGAAGAGCTGATCAAACAGGCTATCGAGAGATTTCCTGGAAGAGAAGAGCTGAAACACAAACTGCTGGAGATCTACTATTCCGCCAAGAACAGTGCGCAGTTCACTAGCCTGGCTGAAGAACTGCAGCAGGCTGGGTTGGAAAAAGATAAACCCGATATCTGGGCCAGGATTGCCGGTATGGGTAAGGAACTGGATCCAGGCAACGCCTTGTTCGCTGTCGCAACGGGTGCGGCTGCCGGCGCCGGTCTCAATGCTCTTGATGGAGATCTGGATGACCTGGAGCTTAACCTGAACAGTGATCTGTTGGAGAGTGATGAAACGCTCTCTGCAGATGCGGTCTCGGAACAGACTTCTGAATTCGGGGATGAGATAGATTCGGTGGATTTGAGTGATCTTTCTAATCTGGATGAGATGGATTCGGAAAGTCTTGAATCCAGTCTGTCGCTCGATTCGGAATTCCTTAACAATCTCGAAGCTGAACAGTTATCTGTTGCAGGGGACTCTGAAGAATCTGACTCCCTGGGTTTGGACCTGGACAGCATGGAAGATGTAGCCGGTTCTATTGGTCAGACAGATGAGGACAGTTTAGATCTCTCTTCAACACTGGACGATTTAAGTGAACTCTCTGGACTTGAGCTGTCGGAGAACGATAGAGATGAGCCGGAAGCTGCGGATGAATCCAATGTGATCGGCCTTGAAGACCCGGATTCGTTGGATGACCTGGATCTGGAGAGTCTCGAAAAAGAACTTGAATTACTTTCAGGAGATCTCGACGATGAGGCCGGTGAGGAGGCAGTCGCTGATGAACTGAGCTTGTCAGATGAACTCGGTACAGATGAGGAAGCCCTCGACCTGGACTCCACGGATGAGGTCACGACGAAGCTGGATCTGGCGCGGGCCTATGTGGATATGGGTGATGCGGAAGGTGCAAAAAACATCCTTGATGAGGTTGTCACTGAAGGCAGTGATGAGCAGAAACAACAGGCTCAGGAGTTGCTGGAGGCGATAGCAAGCTGATATATAAGGGCCTGATGTGACAAAAGGGGCGCACTGGTTGCGCCCCTTTTGTTTTGCGATAGAAGTGACTTGAAGCATGAAAATAGCGCTAGGTGTTGAATACGATGGTACGGACTTCCATGGTTGGCAGTTCCAGGGCGACGTACGCAGTGTTCAGGAGTGTCTCGAAGCGGCGCTTTCCAAAGTCGCCGATCACCCGGTCACGGTGCACTGTGCAGGCAGAACCGATACCGGCGTGCATGCGACCGGGCAGGTGGTTCACTTCGAGACTTCGGCGCTCAGGTCAACCAGGTCATGGGTACTGGGTTCCAATGTCAATCTGCCTGACGATGTGAGTGTGTCCTGGGCCAGGGAAGCGCCAGAGGATTTTCATGCGCGCTTCTCCGCGACCGGCCGCCACTACCGCTACCAGATTCTCAACCGGGGCGCCCGGTCCGCACTCTGGCGGGGGCGGGCTACCTGGATTTATCATCCACTGGATGAGTACGCAATGCAGCGTGCTGCACAGCATCTGGTGGGTACGCATGATTTCACCTCTTACCGTGCATTGGCCTGCCAGGCGAAACATCCGGTGCGGACGCTCTACCGGCTTGATGTGCATCGGCAGGGAGAGATGCTGACCATCGAGGTCCATGCCAATGCCTTTCTGCATCACATGGTGAGAAATATTGCCGGGGTGCTGATCGCCATTGGTAAGGGGGAGCAGGAAGAATCCTGGACCCGGGAGATCCTGGAGCTGCAGGACAGAACCCAAGGGGGTGTGACTGCGCCACCTCAGGGCCTCTGTTTGACCAGTGTTGACTACCCCGAAAAGTACCCTCTCGGTTAAGTGCCGGCATAGCGCAGGGCACCCCAATCCTGTATCTTTGTAACCTAGAATGAGCAGTTGGACAGGTTCAGAGGGCGACGTATTGTACCGATTTGCGTAGCAAAAATTTGATGTAATGGCATGCCCTTACTGAGAAGTTTTGCATAGCAGGGCGGGGCAATACGGCGTTCTCTGAACCTGTAGCTCGCTCACCTTCTGAGTGTAACGGTAAGGATTGAGTATTTTTAAGATACAGAGTGACTTAGCCTCTCTTCAGTGCGGTCAACTGCTCTTTCTGGGTTTGTAAGTTTATGAGGACCAGAATCAAAATTTGTGGCATCACCCGTCCCGAAGATGGGCTGGCTGCGGTCAGTTGTGGGGCAGATGCCATTGGGCTGGTTTTTTACCCCCCCAGCCCCAGGGCGGTAAATCTGGCGCAGGCGCAGGAGATTGTCTCGGTGCTGCCGCCTTTTGTCACCGTGGTGGGATTGTTTGTAGATGAACCTCGAGAGCGGCTCATCCAACTGTTGCAGTCGGTGCGCATCGATCTGTTACAGTTCCATGGAAATGAGAGCCCAAAGGAGTGCGTCGGCTTTTACCGTCCTTGGATCAAGGCTATCCGCATGCGTGAAGACATCGATCTGCCTGCACTGAAAAAAAACTACGCAGGGGCATCAGGGTTGCTGCTGGATGCCTATCAGGCCGGCAGGCCTGGGGGGACGGGGCAGCACTTCGATTGGGAACGAATTCCGCCGGAGATGGCCTCAGGTATAATCCTCGCCGGTGGATTGAATCCGGAGAATATAGAGTCGGCGGTCCGCCGGGTGCATCCTTATGCAGTCGACGTAAGCGGCGGTGTCGAAGAATCGAAAGGCATCAAGAGTGCCGGGAAAATAGCGGACTTTGTTGCAGGAGTGAAGCGTGGCGACAACAGCTGAAAAAATTATCGGAAGCCTGCCGGATGCCAGAGGTCACTTCGGACCTTACGGCGGGTTGTTTGTAGCGGAAACGCTGATGGAACCTTTGCAGGAGCTGCGACTGGCCTATGAACGCTACATGCAGGACCCGGAATTCCTCAAGGAACTGGATGAAGACCTGGCCAACTATGTAGGACGGCCTTCACCGGTTTACCATGCCGAGCGCTGGAGCCGGGAACTGGGCGGGGCGCAGATCTACCTGAAACGGGAGGATCTGAATCACACCGGCGCGCATAAGGTCAACAACACCATTGGTCAGGCGTTGCTGGCGAAGCGCATGGGCAAGACCCGCATCATTGCCGAGACCGGCGCCGGTCAGCATGGGGTGGCGACCGCCACCGTCGCGGCGCGTCTGGGGCTGGAGTGTGTGGTTTACATGGGGGCAGTCGATATCGTTCGCCAAGAGGCAAACGTCTACCGCATGCGTCTGCTGGGCGCGGAGGTGCGTTCGGTGGAGTCGGGCTCCAAGACCCTCAAGGATGCGCTCAACGAGGCGATGCGGGACTGGGTGACCAATGTCGACGATACCTTCTATATCATCGGTACGGTCGCGGGACCGCACCCCTATCCCGCAATGGTGAGAGACTTTCAGACCATCATCGGCCGTGAGGCGCGGGAGCAGATCCAACGACAGGCCGGATGCCTGCCGGATGCCCTGGTGGCCTGTGTGGGAGGTGGCTCGAATGCCATCGGCCTCTTCTATCCGTTCCTGGATGATCGCGATGTGGCCATCTATGGCGTGGAGGCTGCAGGCGATGGTCTGGAGACCGGACACCATGCCGCACCGCTCTGTGCCGGCCAGCCGGGTGTGCTGCATGGCAACCGGACCTACCTGATGGAGGACAAGGACGGACAGATCATTGAGACCCACTCGATATCGGCCGGCCTCGACTATCCCGGTGTCGGGCCTGAGCATGCCTGGCTGAAAGACAGTGGACGGGCCAACTATGTGGCCATCACTGATGAAGAGGCTCTGGTCGCCTTCCATGCCCTTACTCGCATCGAAGGCATCATCCCGGCGCTGGAATCGAGCCATGCACTGGCCTATGCCGCGAAACTTGCACAGTCACTGGCGCAGGATCAAATTATTTTAGTCAACCTGTCCGGTCGGGGCGATAAAGACATGCATACGGTGGCGGCGCGGGAGGGTATTGAGATATGAGTCGGATTGCAGCTAGATTCGCTGAGCTTAAAGCCCGGGACAGGACTGCGCTGATTCCTTTCATCACGGCTGGCGATCCCAATCCCGGAGTCACCGTGGATCTGATGCACAGCATGGTTCAGGCAGGCGCCGATCTGATCGAGCTGGGGGTGCCATTTTCCGATCCCATGGCAGACGGACCCGTGATCCAGCGCGCCAGTGAGCGAGCCCTGGAATACCATGTCAGTCTGCATGATGTGATGGAGATGGTGAAGACCTTTCGTGAGCAGGATGCAGAAACCCCCGTGGTTCTGATGGGCTATCTCAATCCTATCGAAGTGATGGGTTATGAGGCTTTTGCCAAACATGCAGAAGAGGCGGGAGTCGATGGAGCCCTGGTGGTGGATATTCCTCCGGAAGAGGGCCATGAGTTGCTCCAGGCCCTGCGCAAGCGTGACCTGGACCAGATTTACCTGCTGGCGCCGACCAGCACGCTGGAACGGATCGGCAGGATCTGTCAGGCGGCCAGTGGTTTCGTCTATTATGTCTCGGTAAAAGGCGTCACCGGCGCCAGCCACCTCGACCTGGATACCGTGGAGGAGAAATTGAGCCAGATCCGGGCCAATACCAACCTCCCGGTTGGCGTGGGTTTTGGGATCAAGGATGCAGCGACTGCAGCGGCGGTTTCCAGGGTTGCAGATGCCGTGGTGGTGGGCAGCGCCCTGGTTTCCCGTGTGGAAGCATTGGCCGAGCGGCCGCAGGAGATTGCGCAGGCGCTGATGGAGGTACTCTCCGGCATGCGTAGCGCCATGGATGAGTCCTAGTGCTCCATCAATACAGCCTTGATTTCTAGTGTACTGCCGATTAATTTTTAGGTAAGGTTCTGTCATATGAGCTGGTTTGAAAAACTGATGCCAAGCCGCATCCGAACGGATGGTGGCAATAAGCGCGCTGTGCCTGAGGGGCTGTGGACCAAATGTCCGGGGTGCAACGCGATCCTCTATCGGGCTGAGATGGAGAGGAATCTTGACGTCTGCCCTAAATGTAACCACCACAACAGGATCAGCGCCCAGCGCAGACTGGAAACCTTTCTCGATCCGGATCTACGGGAGGAGATAGGCGGAGACCTGGAGTCGATCGACCCCCTCAAATTCAAGGACAGTAAAAAATACAAGGATCGCCTTGTCCAGGCACAGAAGAATTCAGGTGAAAAGGATGCGCTGGTTGTAATGCGTGGCCAGGTCAAGGGTCTGGACCTGGTTACCGCTGCCTTTGAGTTCAGTTTCATGGGTGGGTCCATGGGTTCTGTGGTGGGCGAGCGCTTCGTGCGTGGCGTCAGTGTTGCGTTGGAACGACATATCCCAATGGTGTGTTTCTCCGCCAGTGGTGGCGCCCGTATGCAGGAGTCGCTTTTTTCACTGATGCAGATGGCCAAAACCAGTGCGGCTTTGGAAAGACTACAGAAAAGGGGACTTCCATTTGTTTCAGTGATGACTGACCCGACCATGGGTGGTGTGTCTGCCAGTTTTGCCATGCTGGGAGACGTAAATCTGGCTGAACCCAATGCCCTGATCGGTTTTGCCGGCCCGCGGGTCATTGAACAGACAGTGCGGGAGACCCTGCCGGAAGGATTTCAACGCAGCGAATTCCTGCTCGAGCATGGCGCGGTTGACATGATTATTGACCGGCGGGACATGCGGGATCGGGTTGCGGATCTGCTGAGTATCTTCATGCATAAGCCCCATCCCTGACGGTTCATTTCTCCAAAGCGTCAAACATGCGTTTCCAGAACCTGGATGAGTGGCTTGACTGGCAGTCGACACTCCATCCAGCAGAGATCGAGCTGGGGCTAGAGCGTGTCTCAGTTGTCTGGCGCCGCTTGCATCCAACTGGCCTCACATCAAAGGTCATCACTATTGCCGGCACCAATGGCAAGGGCTCCAATGCCGCAATGCTGGAAACGATCTATCTGCAGGCTGGTTACCGGGTGGGCCTTTATACCTCTCCCCATCTCATTCGCTATAACGAGCGGATTCGGACTAATGGGGCCGAGGTGTCGGATGCTGCGCTTTGTGCCGCGTTTGAAAACGTGGATCAGGCAAGAAATGGAATCTCACTCACCTATTTCGAGTTCGGCACGCTGGCCGCACTGGATATTTTTGCTGCAGATCCACCAGACTTGATCATTCTGGAGGTCGGTCTGGGCGGGCGTTTGGATGCAGTCAATATCATCGACCCGGATCTCGCAATTATCACCACTGTCGATCTGGATCACACAGACTGGCTTGGCGAGACAAGGGAACAGATAGGTCTCGAAAAGGCCGGCATCATGCGAGCGGGGCGACCGGTGATATTGGGTGCGCCAAGCATGCCCGGTACGGTTTTACAGCAGGCTGCGGATCTCGGCGCCCAGTGCTTTCAGTTTGGCAGGGATTTCAGGATTGAGCCCCATGCAGAAGGGTTCAGCTGGCATGGACAGCATCATCAGCAACGATTTAATACCAGGCCGTCGTTGTTGGGGGATTTCCAGCTGCAGAATGCAGCCTCGGTATTGATGGCAGTCGAATGTCTCTCAGATTGCCTGCCGGTCAGGCAAGCGGCGATCGAACAGGCGATGAAAACCAGTCGGCTCAAGGGGCGGCTGCAGATCATTGAGGGTGACATACCCATCATTCTCGATGTGGCGCATAATCCGCAAGCGGTCATGGCTCTGCGTGACAACCTTCCAGAATACTTAGATGAGATCCGGTTACATGCGGTATTCGGGTTATTGTCTGATAAAGATGTGGAGTCCATCATAGACATCATTGGTCCCAGCATAGAGAGTTGGCATCTGGTGGGCATTGAAAGTGAACGTGGGCAGTCCGCAGCACAGTTGCAGGCGTGCCTGGAGGCGGCTGGGATTGAGCGAATTATCGGCAGTTACGATTCTGTGGCTAAGGCATTGAACTCCGCCAGGTCTACTGCCGAGCCCGGGGATGCGGTCCTGGTTTTCGGTTCCTTTGTGATTGTGGGAGAAGCGCTCGGAATGCTGGAAAAACCGGGGCAACTGAGCTGATATAATCTACGCTTAGATTTAACCATGCAGCGTACCTGAAAATAACTGAGTAAGGAGTAATCTTGGAGGAACGACTCAAACAGAGATTGATTGGAGGGGCCGTCCTGGTTTCCCTGATTGTGATCTTTGTACCCATGTTATTGGAAGATAAGGTTGTCTCAAAGCGTAGTTTTTCCGAAACAAGGATTCCGGAAAAACCAAAGGTTCTGCAGCGGCCGCTGGAAACTCGTACGATCCTCCCCGAGCCGATTGCCCGGGTGGAACAGGAACCGCCTGAACCACCACCTGAGAAAGTCGAACCCGCCAGATCCGATGAGGACCAAAGGCTTGGCAAGATCGAGCGTCTCACTCCCACGGCATGGATGGTTCAGGTGGCTAGTTTCAGCCAACAGAAAAATGCCAAGAAACTCGTTGATAGGTTAAAAAAGGCGGGCATGTCGGCGCAGGTGAAGGTGGTGAAAATAAACAGCAAACAACATTACCGGGTGCAGATGTTACCCCAGTTGGATAAGAATCAGGCTGAGAAACTGGTGAAGAGGATCCAGAAAAAATTTGGACTTAAGGCCAGTGTGGTTCGTTATGCGGGATGAATTGATGCGCAACTGGCTATGCGGAGTATGAGTGGATGGATTTAGTCACGTCACTGCAAAGAAGCTACAGCGATTGGATTCTGCAAAAAGAGATTCCAAAGTGGTTGTCCATCTTTTTGAGCAACAGGCTACCTCAGATTGTCGCCCTGGTGCTGATAGTCCTGATAGCACAGCACGCTGCGGAGATGACCTGGAGATTCATACCGGAGCCACCGCAGCGCCAGATGCCGGCGCAACAGGAGGCGCCGATGAATAAGGCGGCCAGAGAGGCACAGACTTCTGAACGGACTGCAGAGAAAATCGCTGATCTACATCTTTTTGGCCGAGCTGGCGATGTCAAGCCGCTAGTCAAGGAGCAGGTCAATAAGAAGGCGCCGGAGACCAGTCTGAAACTGACCCTGCACGGGGTGTTCGTTGAGGAGAAGGCGGGAGCGGGAGCGGCAATTATCGGTAAGGCGGGATCAAAACAAAACTATTACAAGGTTGGCAGCAACGTCATGAATGGGGTGAAGCTCCAAGCTGTGTTCAACGACAGGGTGGTGCTGTTGAGAAATGGTCAGTCTGAGATTCTGAAATTCCCCAAAACGGTCAAATCCTCACCAATACAGCAGAGTGCGCAAAGCTCGAGGGCTGTAAAGTCGTCAAAACATAAATCCCTCAGCAGTTACCGGGATATGTTCAGAAACGAGCCGTTAAAGATATTCGAGCATGTTCGCTTCGTGCCCGTGCGTAGTGGTAAGACTATCAAGGGTTACCGGGTTCTGCCTCAGAAGAATCGTAAACTCTACAATAAGTTGGGAATCCGACCTTCCGATCTCGTGACTTCGGTCAACGGTGTTTCACTACAGAATGACAGGGAGGCGCTGCAACTGATCGATAAGCTGAAAGACGCCGAACAGATCAATCTGGAAATTGTCCGTAGAGGTCAGATGGAATCGCTCACCCTCAGTCTGAACTAGGGGACTTGATCAATCAGGCGCCCGGGGTTGCCGGAGGGGTCGGTGAAGTTGGCACCAAGGCTACCTCATCCCCATTCTCCAGCTGAGTAAAGAATTCAGCAAACTGTTTGTTGATGGTTGGACGAAGCCTCTCCTTCTCAAACAGGGGGGCATACTCGGGGCGTCGGCGGCTCAGTAGTTTCAGCAGCTCTTCGATATTCCGAATGGAATCTGGCAGCAGGATCTCCTCATGCTGTTTTCCCAGCTTGTTAACCAGCCAGGAGAAGTAGAAGATCTTGATACGACGTTCTTTCTGGGTGTTCTCGATACGCTGATAGCCGATACCTTCGAGTTTCTTCAGATAATCCTGCCAATTCTTCTCTTTTTCCTGCCCCAGTGCATAGAGAGTCTCCCAAGAGTAGATGCCGGTGTCGTGATCATCATCGAACACCAGCTGTATGGCGTATTGCCCCTGTGGTTCGATCTTGAGGATATTGACCTGTTCTTTACCGGTGACCGGGGTCTCGCTGGCCTTTACTTCTGCCGCCGGGGAAAATACACGCAGATATTCACAGGGATATTCAAAACTGGCGCCATCAGAAAAGCGGATAGCCAGGATGTGTGATTTCTGGTGGAGATTGATTTCAACAGGAACGGGAATCTCGGTAGCCATACATGCGTCCAACAGGGAGAAGGGGTCTGAGAAGGCTGTGGATCATGTCATAAAACAAGCATTCCCTTCAACCTAGATTCCTCAGGTTTGTTTTTTCCGTGAGAAGGCCGGCGGGTGGTTTAACGGCCACCATCGTTGGATATCTTCAGCAGGACCTTGTCCATGGTTGAGGTCGGGAGCAGACGCCGCAGGGCGCCAAGCAGGTAGGTGGGAAAGGTGACGTAATAGCGGGGTTTCGGGTTAGCGTGCTCAAGGGCATGGATCACCTTTTTCAGTACGGCCTCTGGCGGCAGGGTAAACCGTGTGGCGTGTCCCTCTTTCTCGAGGCGTTTTTGCATGGCTGAATATTGGGAGCGGTAAAATGAGTTTTCCGCGTCGATATGTTTTTTCCACATCCTGAAGGCGTTCTCCCGAAAGCGGCTCTCTATCGGGCCGGGTTCTATCAATGAGACATGAATTCCGGTACCTGCCAGCTCTATGCGTAGGGTGTCGGAGAGCCCTTCCAAGGCAAATTTACTTGCGGTGTAGGCGCCTCTGAACGGTAAGGCGGCGAGCCCCAGTACCGAGCTGTTCTGGATGATCCGTCCTTCACCCTGTTTGCGCATGATGGGAATGATCCTGTTGGTCAGTTCATGCCAACCAAACAGATTGGTCTCAAACTGCTCACGCAAGGCAGCGCGGCTGAGATCTTCCACGGCCCCGGGCTGACCATAGGCGCCGTTGTTGAAGAGTCCGAACAGGGCGCCCTGGGTAGCCTGAAGCACAGTTTCAACGGCCCTGGAGATACTGTCGGAATCAGTCAGATCGAGCTGTACCACCTCCATTCCCATTGCTTGCAAAGCTGACAGATCCGCAGGCTTGCGGGCAGAGGCGAAGACTCGATAACCGCGCTGAGACAATCCTTTGGCCACACACAGGCCTATGCCGCTGGAACAGCCTGTAATGAGTATGTTTTTCTTAGCGTCGGACATCGGCGCAGGATAATCGATCTGTTTGCCGGTTGCCGCTTTTTTCTGATTTCATCACCTGTTTTTCTCTAAGCCATCCTCACAGGAAGGGAACTAAAGTTTCACCCTGCCTGAACGATATCTAAACCAAGTCTGGCTCAGTGCGTGCTGGTTTTCCTGTGGGTGAATAGCCGCGATCAAAATTGACCAGATAAAAAGTAAACAGAACTTAAGACTGCAATAAAGGATTGGAGATTAATTTAGGTGGATATTGCAACTCTGGTAGGCCTGCTTGGCGGTTTCGGCATCATTATCGGAGCTATCGCATCGGGTGGTGATGTGATGTTGTTTGTGAACGTGCCTTCCATCCTGATCGTGGTGGGTGGCACCTTCATGGTGACCCTGATGCAAGTCTCGCTGGGTGATTTTCTCGGTTCATTCAGTATCGGTATGAAGGCGTTCTTCTATAAAACGGATGATCCCAAGAAACTCATCGAAGAGGCGGTGGAGCTGGCTGATATTGCCAGGAAAAATGGCCTGCTGGCGTTGGAAGGCCAGGAGATCAGTAATGATTTTCTCAAACAGGGAGTTGGTTTGTGCGTGGACGGGCATGACCCGGTGCTGGTTAACAAACTGTTGTCAAAAGACATTAATTTGACCATCCAGCGTCATGAGGTGGGTCAGACCATGTTCAAGAATATGGCGATTATGGCGCCGGCGATGGGCATGATCGGCACGCTGGTGGGACTGGTGCAGATGCTCGCCAACATGTCCGACCCTGCGAGTATTGGGCCGGCAATGGCGGTTGCATTGTTGACGACTCTGTATGGGGCAATCATAGCCAATGTCTTCGCGCAGCCTTTGTCGGACAAGCTGGCTCGCGCCAGCACCATGGAGAAGACCAATAAGTCTTTGATCATAGAGACCATTTCAGGAATCCAGGAAGGGATGAATCCGCGTGTGCTGGAACAGTTGCTAAGCACCTACCTGCCTTTAGGCAAGCGTCCCACCAACGACAGTTGACACAAGGAATTCTGAATGGATGATGAGTGCCCAAAATGTGATGCCGGACTGCCTGCGTGGCTGGCTACATTTGCTGATCTCATGTCCCTGTTGATGTGTTTCTTTGTCCTGTTGCTCTCTTTCGCCGAGATGGATGCGATACGCTTTAAAAAGATGGCTGAATCGATGAAGGATGCCTTTGGCGTGCAACGCGAGATTCCCCTGAATGAGATCGTGAAGGGCACCAGCGTCATCAAGCAGGAGTTTTCTCCGGGCAAACCTGAACCCACCCCCATCGATGAAGTTCGCCAGACCACTACGCAGGTTGAAAAGGAGTTTCTCGATGTGAAAGAGAGGGGTATGGATAACGCGCAGGGGCTCGACATCGATGAGGCAAAGGCCGCAGTTCAGGCACAGCTTGAGAAAGAAGTGGCAGAGCAGTCTGCTGAACTTCAGGAGTTTCTGGAAAAAGAGATCGAAGAGGGGTTGCTTGAGGTTGAGACTGAGCTCACCAAGATCATTATTCGCATTCAGGAAAAAGGCTCTTTTCCTTCCGGGCGCGCCAATCTCAACCCCGGGTTCTTTGAAGTGATTGCAAAAATCACCGACGTGATTGCTGGAACCCCCGGAAACATTGTGGTTGCCGGCCATACGGACAACATCCCTATCTCAACCAAACGTTTTCGTTCAAATTGGGAACTATCCTCTGCACGTGCAGTAACGGTTGTGCATGCCATTTTGAGCAATTCCACGATCGATGCCGGACGTATGAAGATTGAAGGACATGCGGACTCAAATCCCTTGATGCCGAATGATTCAAAGGAGAACCGGGCCAAGAACAGACGGGTGGAGTTGATCATTGAACGGGGAGAAAATATTGACAGTGACGAGATTATCGATATTGCCGGCTGAAGGATGTTACGGGCTTGCATTGAGGAGAACTGAGAGATGAGCAGCAAACAACAGCCTGGGGCGCAGAGTGATCGAAGAGAATTCTTTCGTATCGATGATACTATCCAGGTGAGTTATCGCCGACTCGAACCCGATGAACTAGCCAAGCGGATTGAAATCCTGGAGAAGGGTGTCGAGGGAAGTTTTACGATCATGACAAGAATGCAGGCAATCAGCCAGCATTTGTCCGCCTCACTGCACAGGATAGAGCAGCGCGATCCGGACATCGCGGACTATTTGAAGGCTCTGGATGAAAAAGTCAATCTGCTCGGGCAGAGTTTCCTCGCCGAGGAGTCGGAGTTGATCGGGCAGCCCACCAAGGCGGTCAATCTGAGCGCAGGAGGCATCGCCCTTGACAGCGCAGAGTCCCTGGAGGAGGGCGCTCTACTCGAAATCAAACTACTGTTGTTGCCATCCCTCACCGGCGTAGTCGCTTTCGGCGAGGTGGTTGGGGTGCTGTCTTGCACAGAAAATGCAGGTTATCCATATCGATTGAGGATCAATTTCGTGCACATTCGGGATGTGGATCGGGATGCTTTGATCCGGCACATTCTGAGACGACAGGGTCAGATGCTGCGCAAGGAGCGGGAACGTAAAGAACTCATCGAGGATTGATGAAAAGGTCTTCCCAAACAGACATACAGCAGGTGCGTGAAGCGGTCCATGAACTACTCGGCGAAGAAACCGGGGAGTTTGGGCTTGAATAGGAACAAGAACGCCCCAATATGGTAAAGTCACAGATCTTTTGCCGGCATATTTTATGGATATCCGGCAAGTGGCGGACGACTGAGGAATTTACCATGCCAATCTACGAATATCGTTGCGAAGAGTGTGGGCACGAACTCGAGGCCTTGCAGAAAATGAGTGATGATCCACTTTCTGTATGCCCGGAATGCAATCAGGCTACGCTGAAGAAAGTATTGAGTGCAGCGGGTTTCCGGCTCAAGGGCAGTGGCTGGTATGAAACTGATTTCAAGAGCGGTAAAAAGAAAAACGTCCATGATTCCGGTAAGCCGGCAGCAAAAAAGCCTGCCTGTAGTGGTGGTTCCTGCAGCTGATTGCTGATCGGCGCAGGCTATGAGTTTTTTGCGGCGTTACCTGGTTGCCGGGCTGCTGGTCTGGTTACCCCTGGTCGCCACATTTTTTGTCATCAGTCTGTTGGTTCAGTGGATGGACCACAGCCTGCTTCTTTTGCCCGAGGGCTATCGCCCGGAAAACCTGCTCGGTTTTGCCATTCCCGGCCTGGGTGTTGTGCTCTCATTCGTGATCCTGCTGCTCACCGGTCTGGTTGCCGCGAACCTGTTCGGCCGCAAGCTGGTCAGCCTATGGGAAAGAGTACTGTCCCGTATCCCTCTGGTGCGTTCTGTCTACTCCGCGGTAAAACAGCTGGTAGAGACCATGTTTTCCGACAGTGGCCAGTCGTTCCGGAAGGTTTTGCTGGTTGAGTTTCCCCGGCGGGGGCTCTGGACCCTCGCCTTTCAAACTGGCACTGAACAGGGCGAGGCGCAGCACAAGACCGGACGGGATGTGGTCAATGTCTACATCCCCACCACTCCCAATCCTACCGGCGGGTATTTTGTCATGGTGCCCAGAGAAGATGTCCGGGAGTTGGACATGTCGGTGGATGAAGGGCTGAAAATGCTGCTATCCATGGGGGCCGTGGTGCCCGATGCGGAACATCCGGCGGGCAATCCGCTTGCAGAGGCCGAGGCCAAGCCTTAACATTCCCGCCTTTTAGCCGGTAGCAGACCGGTCGAGACATTTCATAGGAATTCATCCCATGCGCAGCCATTATTGTGGTCAGGTAAACAGCTCTCTTATAGGTCAGGAAGTGGAACTCTGTGGCTGGGTCCACCGGCGGCGCGACCATGGTGGAGTGATATTCATCGATCTGCGTGACCGGGAGGGTCTGGTGCAGGTGGTCTACGATCCCGACCTGCCGGAAGTCTTCTCGGTTGCCGAGCATGTGCGCAATGAATTCGTGCTGCGTATCAAGGGCAAGGTCAGGGCGCGTCCCGAAGGCACGGTCAATCCCGATATGCCCACCGGTGAGGTGGAGATTCTGGGGCTGGAACTCGAAGTGCTGAACAAGTCGGATACCCCTCCGTTCCAGCTGGATGAGCATGAAAAGGCCGCGGAGGAGATCCGCCTGCGCTACCGTTACATCGATCTGCGGCGTCCCGAGATGCTGGAGAAGATCCGCACCCGCGCCAAGGTGACCCGGGTTCTGCGGAATTTTATGGATGAGCAGGGTTTCATGGATATAGAAACCCCGATGCTGACCAAGGCCACCCCGGAGGGTGCGCGGGACTACCTGGTGCCGAGCCGCACCCATCCGGGAGAGTTCTTCGCCTTGCCCCAATCCCCCCAGCTGTTCAAACAGCTGCTGATGATGTCCGGTATGGACCGCTACTATCAGATCGTGCGTTGCTTCCGGGACGAGGATCTGCGTGCCGATCGCCAGCCGGAATTCACCCAGCTCGATATCGAGACCTCGTTCCTCGACGAGGATGAGATCATGCAGCTGAACGAGGAGATGATCCGCCAGCTCTACAAGGAGATCCTCGATGTGGATCTGCCCAACCCTTTTCCGCGCATGACCTATGACGAAGCGATGGAACGCTATGGGTCTGACCGGCCGGACCTGCGGGTGCCGCTGGAACTGGTGGATCTGCGCGACCTGATGCAGGAGGTGGAGTTCAAGGTCTTCTCCGGTCCGGCCAAGGATCTCCATGGTCGGGTGGCGGCCCTGCGCGTGCCTGGCGGCAGCGCCCTGAGCCGCAAGCAGATCGATGGGTACACCAAATTTGTGGCTATCTACGGCGCCAGGGGGCTGGCCTATGTCAAGGTCAACGAGCTGGCCAAGGGTCGTGATGGCCTGCAGTCGCCGATCCTCAAGTTTCTGCCCGATACAGCAGTCAACGGCATTTTGCAACGCACCGGCGCCAAGGATGGGGATCTGATCTTCTTCGGCGCCGATAAGACGCATGTGGTCAACGAGGCCCTGGGCGCCCTGCGCATCAAGGTGGCAGAGGATCTGGAGCTGATGGAAGGGGAGTGGCGCCCCGTCTGGGTGGTGGATTTTCCGATGTTCGAATGGGACGATCAGCACGATCGCTGGAATCCTCTGCACCATCCCTTCACCTCACCCAAGCAGGACCAGCTCGAGCTGCTGGACAGCGATCCCGGTAACTGCAAGTCCCGCGCCTACGACATGGTAATGAACGGGGTTGAGCTGGGTGGCGGTTCCATCCGTATCCATCAGCAGGAGGTGCAGCAGAAGATCTTCAGACTGCTGGAGATCGGAGAAGAGGAGGCCGAAGAGAAGTTTGGCTTTCTGCTTAACGCCCTCAAATACGGTTGCCCGCCTCACGGGGGACTTGCGTTTGGTCTGGACCGGCTGGTGATGCTGCTGACCGGTTCCAAATCCATCCGTGAGGTGATGGCCTTCCCGAAGACCCAGAGCGCGGCCTGTCAGTTGACCTCCGCGCCTTCGGAGGTGAGTCTGGAGCAGCTGCGGGAGTTGTCGATCCGGGTGCGCAAACCACAGAGCGAAGCAGCTGCTGAATGAGCGACGCTACAAGCGACCTGAGTCGGTGCTGGTGGTTGTCTACACCACCAGCGGCGATGTCCTGCTGTTGCGCCGAACCCAGCCAGCCGATTTCTGGCAGTCGGTGACCGGCAGCCTGCGCTGGGGGGAATCCCCGGGCCAGGCGGCGCGCCGCGAGCTCTATGAAGAGACCGGCGTCATGGCGGGTAACCAGCTCCAGGATCTCAGGCATAGTGAGGTCTTTCCCATCGTCCCTCCCTGGCGGTCGCGTTATGCGCCCAATGTCTACTACAATCGGGAGCACTGGTTCGCTCTGCCCCTTCCCGGGCGCCG
>JBDLIT010000036.1:0-29789 GCA_039714735.1 Pseudomonadota bacterium | reverse complement strand
CTGAGCGTAGCGAAGCCCAACAACAGCGCCTCGAAAAAAACATTTCGTTGGGCTTCATTGCATTCAGCCCAACCTACGCCACATTGAGTTCCGCCAGGCCTGACTGGCTACTGACCTCGGGCAAGACGGAAGCCAAAAAAGTGGTACCGGATGACGGGCGCGCTGTAACTGCGCCGAGCGGAACGTGCGCTCCCGCCGCTGCCGTACCAGCTACCACCGCGCAGCACGCGCCCCTCACCTCCCTCACAACCTATCGGGTCCGTGACTGTATCTTTGGGATACTCCCCATACCAGTCGTTACACCATTCCCAAACGTTGCCATGCATCTGGTAGAACCCCCAGCCATTGCAAGGCAAGGCTTTGACCTCGACCGTTTCACCACGGACCTCACCCTTCTCTCCATCGGCGTAGGGATATTCGCCATTGTAGTTGACCTGGTCGGTGGTGATATTCTCGCCAAACCAGAAAGGCGTCTGGGTGCCGGCCCGGCAGGCATATTCTCGCTCCGCCTCAGTCGGCAGGCGCAGATCCAGCCCAGTGACTTTCTCATTGAGCCGGTCTAGGAAGGTCATGGTATCTTTCCAGCTGACCCGCTCCACCGGCCGCTCCGCGCCCTTGAAGTCGCTTGGGTTCTTGCCCATCACCCCTTCCCATAGTGCCTGGGTGCAGGCGGTATCCGCCAGCCAGAAACCTTGGCTCAATATCACTTCATGCCGGGTTTCATCGTCTAGGCGCTCCGCTTCGGCATCGGGCGAACCCATGAAGAACCGTCCCGGATTGATCCAGCGCAGCCGTTGGCTGACACCCTGCACGCTGAAATCGACGAACAAACCGTAACGATCGCGCCCGATGGTTTCGGCCCAGTCGGGCTGGGTCAGGGCCTCTAGGGTCAGCTCTTCCCGGTCGCTGGCGACGATGAGTCGCTGTTGCGGCAGCGCAAGCGGTGGCTCCGCCACCCCGTAAGCCAGCTGCGGCACTGGGGCGACCTTCGGCCGTCCCGCGTCTGCCCGCCGCTCCGCCTGGCGAGCAGAACGCGGACCTGCCGGCTCCGCCCCTGACTGACCTCGGGCAAGACGGAAGCCAATATTGTGGTTCCGGTTGTCGGGCGTGAAGCTATTGCGCTGAGCGGAACGTGCGAACCAGCCGCTGTCGCCCCAGCCACCACCGCGCAGCACGCGCCCCTCACCTTCCTCAGGACCCATTGGGTCCTTGACCGTTCCTTCGGGATATGCACCATACCTGTCATTACACCATTCCCAGACATTGCCATGCATCTGGTAGAGTCCCCAGCCGTTGCAAGGCAGCGCCTTGACCTCCATTGTCTCCTTCCGATACTGACCCTTGTTTCTTCCCGCGTAGGGATAATTACCGTCGTAGTTGACCTGCTCGGGGGTGATATTCTCGCCAAACCAGAACGGCGTCTGGGTGCCGGCCCGACAAGCATATTCCCATTCCGCTTCGCTGGGCAGCCGCAGGCCGAGCCCCGCCACCTGAATGTTGAGCTTTTCAATAAAAGCCACGATCTCTTTCCAGCTGACCCGCTCCACCGGGCGCTCCACACCCTTAAAATCGCTCGGGTTCTCGCCCATCACCGCCTGCCAAAGCCCCTGGGTAGAGGCGGTATCGGCCAACCAGTAGCCCTGAGTCAGTGTGACTTGGTGCTGGATTTCGTTACTATCGCGCAGCGCTTCGTCCTCCGGTGATCCCATTTGGAAACTACCCGGTTCGATCCAGCGCAGGCGTTGCGCAATCGGTTTTCCTGCTCTGTCTTCGATACGGAATACAGCCCAAGGGCCATATTCATCCTCACCCCAGTCACTGGCCCAGGCTGGCGCGGCACCGGAGGTCCAGAAGCTCGCCGAATCTTTTGAATCTGTTGCGGGAACCATCCCGACTACCTGATTGCGGCTACGCAAGGTGCCGAGGGGGCTGCCGTATGAGGGCAAGCTGGTATCGCCGTCTGGCGCGATGCCCCAACCCGTGCCCCGTTGCCACAGCAGATATACCTGCACTGGCTGTTGCCTGAAGATGAACTCGAAGCGATTGTCCAACGGTGCGGTCGACTCTCCGCGTAGACTATGTTCGCGATCCTTCAGGTAACGCAGGGCTTCCAGCTTTTCGTTGGCGTTGATCAACTGTTCGTCTGTTGACTCCAGGAGGTCTACGACCCAGCGCAGTCGTTGATCACGTTCATCGCCTTCTGGCAGTTCCCGCAGCTCTTTGATGGTCTCGACGAGATAACCCGCGACATCATCGGTTTGGCGTTTCGCGGCCCGCTCCAAGGCCTTGGCCTGGTCACGGATGAAGGCCGGTTTGCCCGCGAGCTGACTTGTGATCACATCCAGCGCCCGGTACGGCCATTCGCGTTGCGTGCCGGCTCTTGCCAGATAACGCAGAAACTGCTTTTGGTGGCGTGGACGTTTGGCTGTTTTCAGGGTGCAGTCCGGGAGACAGTGAAGAACATCGGGATGGTTCCATGCGGTGATCTCCCAACTTACATCCTGACTCTCCAATGGCAACAGGTGACGCAATTCACGCAACAGACTTGGCCGTGCCTCAGGCGCCATGGACAGCATTGCGAGCAGCTTGCCGATATCAGGTTCTGTCTGGCGTTGCCTATCCCCCAAACCGCGTGAAATCCGTAATGGCTGGTCAATGTCCCAGAAGGCCGCCTGCGCCAATTCACCCAGGCCATACCACCAACGCGATACCGGCGCATTGACCAGGGCCAATGGGGGTTGCTTGAGCCCTGAACCATGCAACCAGTGTAAAAAGGCCTGCCAATAAGACTCACGTTCGGTGTATCCCCCTGCCCCACCGAGATCACTCAGGATCAACCAATGCGCGTTGACGGCCGCCTCAGGGGTGAGCCTGGCTTCCGCCAACAGGTGTTGAAACTCGCTGTAGGTTGGATCGGGGTTCGCGGCAACCCGGATCACCTTCAGACGGACGCCGAAGAGATCCTGCAGGCGCCTTTTCATCTGCGCATAGTCCCGCCAGAGGGGATAGAGGGCATGGGAGTGGTCTATCACCAAGACAACCCGTTGAGGCCAACGCCGATAGGTCTTGCGTGGCACCTTTCTGACGAACCGTGCTTCGGCGATCTGGCGCACGAAGCGCCGCTCGTCAGGGTGGTTAGAGCGTCGCTCAATGATCAGGTGGGTGCGATAAAAACCTAATAAACGCGGCCAGTGGAGTAGTGAGGAGGCCCCAGCCTGGGCTGTGAGTGGTGTAGATTCCAAAGTGGTTTCAGGGGGGCCAGTCCACCAGTTTGGTAGATCCGCATCAGCGATTTCCTTTTTCGGCAGGCTACGCTGTTCGACCACCCGCCAAAAAACCGGGGTCTTCGCCGGGACGGGAGGTCTCTCGACTTTGGTCACTGCCGATGGTTGGAAGGCTTGTTCTTCGAATGTGATCGACTCCCGCACTAACACCGAGACCTGTTGTGGTTCACGCCGCTCAAACCCCACCAGGTTGGCGATTGCTTCGCGCTCCTCCAGCTTCGCGCCGCCGATCAGGCGCAGGAGATCAGCCCGACTGAGGCGCACAATGCGGCTGGTCACGATCAGAACACTTTGCCTTGTTTTTTGCGCACGAATTGACTCAACTCTTCCATTTCGGCCTGTTGCGCTTCCCGATCCATGGGATGAAGTTCGGTGACCACTTTCAGCAGATCGATATATTCCGCCAATCCCGGTCGAATAGCGCCATATTCGGTACCCAGCCGATCCGAGCGAATCATTTCCGCGGCACTGAGAAGCACGCTGTCATCACATTTATCCGCGGGGAAGTGGATCTGCCCACGCTGTTGCAGCCATAGGTTGAAGGATTCCTGTTCGTCCGCCCGCGGATACTCCAGTTGCAACACCAGACAGCGCCGCAGAAAGGCGCGGGGCAGTTCCCGTTCCTCATTGGTCGTAATAATGGCCAGCAAAGGGATATCCCCGCGTTTGACGGTCCCCGATTCAAGCCATGGGATTTGGAAGCTGTTCTGACCAAAGGATTCGAGCAGGCCGTTTGGCAGATCGAGATCCGCCTTGTCGATTTCATCAATGAGCAAAACGATACCTGGTGGGGTACTTTCGCGCACCCATGTGGGGCGGCCCTGATTTCGCCGCGACCATTGATCGTACTGGCTTTGTGCTCCTTCCCAATCAAAGGCCCACCAGAGGGGACCTGGTGTGAGAAATCGTCGATGTTTGAGATTATCCTTACGTACATCACGATTTTCGTCAGCCAACGCTTGGGCTTCACTTAACCGATCAACCGCGTCGTAGTGCCAGAACAGATCTTCGAGTTCGGTCAATCCGTTGATGACTTTATAGATCAATGCCCAACCGAGTTGTTGGGCTACCGCCCGAGCGAGTTGGGTCTTGCCTGTACCCGGTTCACCCCGTACCAATAAGGGCCGTTTCGACGCAAATGCTGCCTTGATCGCCAGTACATCCAGCTTCTCGAAGACGTGTACGGAGCGATCCCAACCATCGATGGAATCAAGGGTGATACATTCATTAGCTTTCAGCTGGTCGATTGGATTCATGCAAACTCCATACGTCTGATGTCCCAGAAGGCATCGATGACTGCCTCAAGCCTGTTTTGGCGACAGATCAGCGGATTGATACCACTTTTACTGCTAAGCAATACACGGGGTAGATTCGGCATCTTCTCGTACAGGAGCTGCAATGTGGTAATGTTGCCGTAATCCGGGTCGTCTTCTGGGATCACGAGATAATAATAATGAAAAAGACCTGCCGGACGTTCGACAATATAATCGTTTAGGTCCTCCCAATCTTCCACCTGCAGTACATCAGGTGGCTCTCTATCTGGCATGTACTGGGCCATGAGATACAGGCCCAAGCGCTGCACGGCCTCATGGGAAGTCGGTTTCTGCATACCGCGAAGCGCTTCGTTAGCCGTATTGATCTGGCCGGTATGTGCTTGCACGGTTGTTGCTTTGTCAGTTTCATAAAAACGCACCGCACCACATTTTGCATCCACCCGAGCCACCAGCACTTCAACCGACCGGTTCGGCGATCGCTGTTTGAGTGATACGGTCAACAAGCGTCTGTCATGGGTATTGTGGCCGTTCTCCTGCCAGTTTTTTATCCAGTCAGGATGTACCAGCCTGGGTAGCAGGTTGAGATGCACGTCTCGTACAGAATCCCAAACAGCGCTTCGCTCGCGAGGGTTCAGGTCTTTGAACCAGGTAGCGGTAATCTCAGTCCAGTGTCTAAGGGATGCCCGGGGCTCCATGGCGAGCAAGGCGTTAACCGCGGACTCTGCTGTTACCTGGTCCGGGTCACCTGTCAGTTCAGAAATCAGTGGGCGCATTTTCTCATTCGACAGGCTTTTTGTAAGCTCTTTCTTGAGCCTGAAATGAAATCCTCGCTCATCAAGGGTATCGATCGGATCTTGTAAAATGGCACTTTGACGGGCAGGTTGTCTTGGCTCACTACTCTCATCCGGGAAGGCGAGTGGCTCAGCTTGTTTGCGGGGTTTCCGCAGAGGCGCTCCAACAACACCGGGCTCGACCCCAGCCTGACCCAGCAGAAAGTCGTAGAGATCTTGATAAGCTTGTTCCGAATCCAAAAAATAGAAGGTGTGACCTCGCACCGGTTCGGGAATGAAGCATTCTGCGTTGGCATCGAAAATTACCGCTACGAACTTGACTGTGGTACTGCGGGTGTCATAGATCTCTTGAATGATAACAGCACCTTCCCAATCGACGCCTTTACCCTTGCCTGGCTCCTCGTGTCCACGAAACCGCCGAAAGTAGGTCTCGGTACAGATCAGCAGGACGAAATCCGCCCAATCGAGCTGGTTCTGCATCCATCTAGGCCATTTCTCGTTTGGTGTTCCCTGTACGTATTGATCGAGGCTGGTCTTAACGCCATCCTCTCTGAGGCGTTCAGACAGTTGAAGGACTCGCTCGCTATGCTCTGGTGAGTCATGGCTGTAGCTGATGAAGACGCGTGGTTTTATGTTTTCGTCTTGCAACTTCCCCTCCTTTGCGAAGCAGCTTTCAATCCTGAATTGGCTAGGAATATGCAGAATAACCAGCCCTATTTTCAAAGTCCAGGGAGCCATGGTGTGTTGCGTAGGTTGAGAGCAACTAAGCCCAACTGCTGCCTTGACGAATTTATGATGAATGTAGCTTTTGTTGGGCTTCGTGCCTCAGCCCAACCTACGAATGGCTTTTGCGACACACTCTGCAGTGAGAAAGAAACATAATACAAAACAGTCAGGAAGAGTTTATAAACTGACAACGTAGAGTTAGCCTATCGACAATAAAATAAGGTTCAATAACTCAACTGAGTGGCGCCCATGCGGATGCCCCGCTTATAATACCCACTCATTTCTCAGCCGAGGGCACATGCATGAATCTGGACAGAGTCAGCTCAGGCTCCAACCTTCCCAATGAAATCAATGTCATCATTGAAATTCCGGCCCACTCCGATCCGGTCAAATATGAACTGGATAAGGAGACCGGTGCGATGTTCGTGGACCGTTTCATGTCCACCTCCATGCACTACCCCTGCAACTATGGTTACGTACCACACACGTTATCCGCAGACGGCGACCCGGTCGATGTGCTGGTGCTGACCCCCTATCCGCTGATTTCGGGTTCGGTGATCAAATGCCGTCCGGTCGGGGTCCTTAAAATGACCGATGAGTCGGGGGATGACGCCAAGATACTCGCGGTGCCGTTGGACAAGCTGTGCAAATCGTACCGTAACGTTCAGACCTTTCGTGACCTGTCCGGAGAAGTTCTCAACCGTGTCTCGCACTTTTTCGAACACTACAAGGATCTCGATGAGGGCAAGTGGGTGCGCGTGGATGGCTGGTATGGCATCGATGAGGCAAGGGACGAGATCATGAGCAGTGTTCAGATGTACAAGGACGCCCCGGAAAAACCCAATTTTTAATCTGCTCGTAGTTTGGGCTCTGGGCGAAATCCGATGTCGGGTTACGGCGCACGTCAAGTATGATCATAATCTGATGAATCCAGCATTTGCGCGCCTAACCCGACCTACATGTTTTATATGAAAATCTGCATCCTCTCTGATTCCCACGATCATATACCTCTGTTGGACGCAGCTGTAGCAGAGGCCAAAAGTGAAGGCGCGGAGGTGGTACTGCACTGCGGTGACTTGGTGGCACCCAGCACCCTGCACTGCCTGGATAAGTATGGCCTGCCGGTGCATGTCATTCATGGCAACAATACCGGAGACCTCTACTCCCTAGGCCGTCTGGCAAACCGGGAGGGGTCCAACATTCATTACCATGGGATGGATGCCGGCATGGAATTGGCGGGACGCATGATATTTCTTGTCCACTATCCCCATTATGCGCGTGCGATGGCTGCGACGGGTGACTGGGATCTGGTCTGTTGCGGCCACAGCCACAAATTCAAATATGAAGTACTGGATAATATTAAGGGTGGCAGGACGCCTCTGATCAATCCGGGCACCATCGGTGGCGTGGGACGCTCCCCAGCCACCTACTGCATAGCTGATCTCGAAGCCATGACATTCGAACCCAGAGAGATCGATAAGGCCATCGAGCGCGAGGCGGGATATTAATGTCTAAATTCACCCACTTCAATGCCTCGGGTGAGGCACACATGGTCGATGTGGGCGACAAAACTGTGACTCACCGTGTCGCTGTCACCGAAGGCCACATCAGTATGCAAGCCGAGACCCTCAGACTCATCATGCAGGGGGGACACAAAAAGGGTGATGTACTGGGCATCGCACGGATAGCCGGCATCATGGCCGCAAAAAGGACTGCGGACCTGATTCCCCTGTGTCACCCGCTGGCGCTCACCAAGGTGAATATCGAACTGCTGCCCGATCCTGAATCGAGCACTGTCTACTGTAAAAGCCAGGTGGAGACCAAAGGCCAGACCGGGGTTGAAATGGAAGCCCTGTGCGCCACCCAGATTGCCCTGCTGACGATCTATGACATGTGCAAAGCCGTCGATCGTGGGATGACCATCAATCAGGTCAGGCTGGTCAAAAAATCCGGTGGTAAATCCGGACATTGGGAACGCTCTGACTAAGCCTGTCATTTGATAGAAATTCAATAAGTATCACCTATACTCTATATCCATCAACACCCATAAGCAGTCCACCTGAACAAAGGACTGTTCACAGCAACTAATACATTTGGGAAGACAATGAGTAATTTCGTAGAGTGGTCAGACGCGCTCAGCGTCGGTATTGAAGAGATCGATGAACAGCACAAAGTCCTTGCCGGTCTGGTAAACCGCATGCATGACGCGATACACAAACGCCATGGCAGCGATGTCGTCAAAGACATTCTTACCGAACTTGCGGAGTACACCCGTATTCATTTCGCTGTTGAAGAGAGCCTGATGCGTATCCTCGGCTATCCAGGCTATGAAGAACACAAAAAGATCCATGAGGAACTGCTGCTGCATGTGATCGAGCTGAAGGAAAAGGTCGACTCCGGTAAGACGGCCATCGGTTTTGAACTGATGCATTTTCTAAAGAACTGGTTGATCAAACACATTATGGAAGAAGATATGAACTACACCAGCTTCTTCCTGAGTGCCGGAGCACAACCCAAGCTGCAGAAAAAATCCTGGATCAAACGGCTCTGGAGCAGTTGACCCGGGGTACTTCTCTGGATTAGGGTTCTTGGGTTTTTCACCATCAATGATTGGTCCCAATGAACCCTTATTATTATCGGGCTACGTTTTTAACAAGCGCGGCCAGACTCTCCCAGTCACCCCCTGACGAAGGCACAGAAGTCGCCTTTGCCGGTCGCTCCAATGCAGGAAAATCCAGTGCGCTGAATACCCTCTGCAACCAGAGGAGCCTTGCGCGCACGAGTAAGACGCCGGGGCGAACCCAGCTGTTGAATTTTTTCGAACTGGATGAGCAACGGCGTCTGGTCGACCTGCCTGGTTATGGTTTTGCCAAGGTAGCGGAAAAGATCAAACGCCAATGGCAGGGCGCCCTGGCGGATTACATCGAGCATCGGGAATGTCTGCGCGGGCTGATTCTGCTGATGGATATCCGCCATCCTCTGAAAGAGTTCGACCTGCAGATGCTGGAGTGGAACATTCATTACGGCCTGCCGACCCACATCCTGCTCACCAAGGCCGACAAACTGAAACGGGGTGCGGCCAACAGCACCTTGCTGCAGGTTAGAAAGGCCTTCGAAGACAGACCTGAGATCACTGTACAACTCTTCTCTTCACTCAAAAAGCAAGGTATTGATGAAGCCCATCAGGTACTCAACATTTGGTTTGATCTTGCGGAAAATTGAGCGCAGAAAAAAGGTGGCCCCACTGCCTAAAGGGGAAAGGCAGTGGGGCCGGATCTCCCCGGATGGGGTTACCGGGAAGGGTGGACCGCAAGGGAGGGAAGCGGTCCTCTGTCGTACGACGTACAAAATAAGACTGGTTGGTTTTGAGAAAGTTCCAGAGAGTTGAGTTTTTTTCGTTCAGCCTGAAAAGACAACCCATAACATCACTAACTAATTGTTTTTATAGATATTAATTCTGCTCTTGATTTGCGGCACTGCAAATCCAAGACCAGGCTCAGCTCATCTATTTCCATTTGTAAAACAGGGTTATCTCAGCGCCGTTAGGCATTTTTTCCGGGAAAACAGGCAAACTCCACCACGAAACCTACCAGGACTACCAAAACCAGGCCCTCATAGAGACTGAACCAGATCAACGGCAGGCCCAGGATGAAGTAGAGTGCGTAGCGAAAAAGCCGATTTCGCTTCCAGATCGGTTCAGTCAATTAGTGTGCCTCATCCCAGTTATCACCGACTCCCAGGTCCACGACCAGCGGCACGGCCAGCTCTGCAGCTGTCTCCATATATTTGCACAACGCCTGACTGGCATGCTCCAGGGCGTCCTCCCGCACCTCCAGGACCAGTTCATCATGCACCTGCATGAGTAGTCTCGCCGGTGGTTGATCCTTCCGAAGCCAGCCATCCACCGCCAACATCGCCCGCTTGATGATATCCGCTGCAGTGCCCTGCATCGGCGCGTTGATGGCGGTACGCTCGGCCGCCGTGCGGCGCTGATGGTTGCGGACATTGATCTCAGGCAGATAGAGACGCCGTCCGAACAGGGTCTCCACATAACCTCTTTCGTGCGCCTCGGCGCGGGTCCGTTCCATAAAATCCTTGACCCCTGGGTAACGCTGAAAGTAGAGATCGACGTACTCCTGAGCCGCATTCCGCTCGATCCCCAGCTGTTTCGCCAGACCGAAGGCTGACATGCCGTAGATCAGACCGAAGTTGATCGCCTTGGCCGAGCGGCGTTGCTCCGTTGTAATTTCATCTAATGGCGCGCCAAAGACCTCTGCCGCAGTGGCCCGGTGTATATCCTTACCGGCGGCGAAGGCCGAAAGCAGGCCCTGATCCCCGGACAGATGCGCCATGATGCGCAGTTCGATCTGGGAGTAATCCGCGGCCACCATCTTCCAGCCCGACTCGGGTACAAAGGCTTGGCGAATGCGGCGGCCCGCCTCGGTGCGGACTGGGATATTCTGCAGATTGGGGTCCGAGGAGGAGAGCCGCCCGGTGGCCGCCACCGCCTGATGATAAGAGGTGTGTACCCGTCCGGTATCCGGATCGATCATCTGCGGCAGTTTGTCGGTATAGGTGGATTTCAGCTTGGAAAGCCCCCGATATTCCAGAATCAGGGCCGGCAGTTCATGCCCCTGCTCGGCCAGTTCGATGAGTACCGATTCTGCGGTTGATGGCGCACCCTTCGGGGTCTTGGCCACCACCGGCAGTTTCAGTTCATTGAAGAAAACCTCGCCAATCTGCTTGGGTGAGCTGAGATTGAATGAGTGACCAGCCATCTGGTAAGACTGCTGCTCCAGATCGTGCATACCCTTCGCCAACTCCAGGCTCTGTTTATTCAGCATCTGGCTGTCGATCCGCACACCATTGCGCTCAATACGGGAGAGCACGGGCACCAGACACACCTCTAAATCACTGAACAGCTTTGCTAGTAAGTCCTCACTTTCAAGTCTTGGCCAGAGAGTTTGGTGTAAGCGCAGGGTGATATCCGCATCTTCCGCGGCATAGGGTCCGGCCCGCTCCAGCTCGATCTGGTTGAAGGTGAGCTGTTTCTTGCCTTTGCCCGCGATATCTTCGAAATGGATAGTCTCGTGCTGCAGATATTTCTTGGCCAGCGAATCCATATCGTGCCGGGTGGCGGTGGAGTCCAGTACATAGGACTCGAGCATAGTGTCATAGGCGATTCCCTGTAGCTCGATCCTATAATTGGCCAGCACACTCATATCATATTTCAGGTTCTGCCCGACCTTTTTACGCTCCGCATCTTCCAGGATCGGCTTCAACTGAGTAAGCACCCACTCACGCGAGAGTTGATTTGGGGCACCAGGATAGTCGTGCGCCACAGGCACATAGGCCGCGCTGCCTGGCTCTACGGCGAAGGAGACACCCACCAGTTCCGCCTGCATATAATCGAGACTGGTGGTCTCGGTATCAAAGGCAAACAGATCAGCCTCTTTTAGTCGCTTCAGCCACTGCTTGAAGGCCGACTCCGAGAGCAGGGTTTCATACTCCACCTCCATTTGGGGAGATGCTGTCTGGCCCTCTTCCGACTCTCCTTCCTCCAAGGTAGACAGCAAGCGGCTTGACTCCATGCGTGTGTAGTGTTCCCGAAGCCGCTCGACATCAGGAGAAACCGGCAGTAAATCCTTCGGCCCCTGATCCAGTTCGACATCCAGTTTGATGGTTGCCAGCTCTTTGGAGAGAGGCAGCTGAGCCAGGCTGCTGCGCAGATTTTCCCCGATCTTGCCCTTGATCTCATCCGCATGGGCCATCAGGTTATCCAGAGACTCATACTCTTTCAGCCACTTCGCGGCTGTCTTCGGTCCACATTTTGGCACACCCGGAATGTTATCCGACGAATCACCCATCAGGGCCAGATAATCGATGATCTGCTCCGGCGTCACGCCGAATTTATCGATAACGCCCTGACGATCGCTGAAGGTCTCCGACATGGTGTTCACCAGGCTGACATACTGATTGACCAGCTGAGCCATGTCCTTGTCCCCGGTCGAGATCAGGGTATCCACTCCAAGTTCTGTCGCTTGGCTGGCCAGGGTGCCGATCACGTCATCCGCCTCCACACCCTCGACCATCAACAGCGGTAACCCCATGGCCCGGACAATATCGTGCAGCGGCTCTATCTGGCAGCGCAACTCTTCCGGCATCGGCGGGCGGTGAGCCTTGTATTCAGGATAGATCTCATTGCGGAAGCTACCGCCAGGGGCATCAAACACCACCGCCATCTGCTCCGGGCTGTAGTCGGCAATCAGACGCCGCAGCATATTGAGCACGCCGACAATGGCACCGGTTGGCTCGCCCTGGGAGTTGGTCAGTGGCGGCAGGGCGTGAAAGGCGCGAAACAGGTAGGACGATCCATCCACCAGGATAAAGGGCTTTGATGCAGACATGGGCAGCGCAATCGAAATATGAGAATGAGGGGTAGGATGGTAGCGGATTATCGACCTGTTTGTCCTCTAGCTAGCACCCGCCAAGAAACTCCCTCTCCCACCGGGAGGGGGCTGGGGGGATGGAATGACCTTGTTTCTGGACGGACACTAGCTAGCTGATGAAGACAAGTGGTGCAGCAGTGGCCGCTATACCCATCACGGATAGGTTTTCCCGAGGAAGGGTGCGTCATCCTTGCTCCGTGGCAAGGGTCGCTCCTGCACATCCTTTGCTTGCGACACTTGTGCATCCATGCACGGCGCGCGATGACGCGTAATAGCCAGTCTATTGCAAGGAATCACAACGAAGCCACGGGGCGAGGGGGCGTGAGATTTCCGGGGAAACCTATTCGTGATGGGTATTATTACCACACCAGTGATCGATTTCGGCTTGCAACCTAGCGATGAAACGGGCGCGTTCGGCATGCTCGAGATAACGCTTCTCACCACTTTCGCCCCCAGTATAGAGACCTCCCGCGTTGTTGAATTTTGCATAACGCTTTTTTGCCTGCCGGCATTTTTGCTTTTTTTCAGTCTTTTTCTGTTTCTGCTTCGCAGCTGCGGCCTGCTTCTTCGAGCGATCCTCACGATAGACTTCGAGCAAACGCTGACGCTTTTCATCCCGTTCAGCCTGACTCGGTGGGAGGATGCCAGCTTTCTGGCTTGGAGCGATCTGCACCTGTTCGGATTCCTGATCCAGCGGATGGTCACTGAAATGGGTCTGACCATGCTCATCCGTCCATTTGTAGACAGCGGCTTCAGCCATAAGACTGAAGGAAACTACAACCAGAATCTGTATGATTTTTCTCATCTCAAACGCACTCTCTACCCCATCCAACTGAGGATTCTAGGATTATCTCTTGATACTAACTGAAACAATCTCTGACGCAAAAAAAATGGGCGCCAGAGGCGCCCATAAATTGGGGGGATATTTTATTATTATTAGAGTCCTGAGCCTCGTGAGCCGGTGAATTCCGGGTAGGCTTCCATACCACACTCGCCTATATCCACACCTTCGTACTCCTCCTCCTCGCTGACTCGAATGCCCATCACGACCTTGATGATCATCCAAACCACGAAACTTGCAGCGAATACCCAGATAAAGATGGTCAGGAGACCAACGAACTGGCCCAAAAAGCTTGCGCCATCATTGGTCAGAGGCACTGCCATCAGACCCCACATGCCGACCACACCGTGCACGGAGATCGCACCCACGGGATCATCGATCCTGAGCTTATCCAGGGTAATGATTGAGAAGACAACCAACACGCCACCCGCGGCGCCAATCAGCGTTGCCACCAGCGGAGTCGGGGTGGAGGGTTCAGCGGTAATCGCAACCAGTCCCGCCAAGGCGCCATTCAAAATCATCGAGAGATCCGCCTTACCAAACAACATGCGCGCCACGATCATCGCAGCCACCACACCACCGGCCGCCGCCGCATTCGTATTGAGAAAGACCATCGCGACAGAGTTGGCGCTGGCAATATCACCCAGCTTGAGTACGGAACCGCCGTTGAAACCAAACCAGCCCATCCAAAGGATAAAGGTGCCCAGTGTCGCCATCGGCATGTTGGCGCCAGGGATCGGATTCACCCGTCCATCAGCAGTGTACTTACCCTTACGTGCGCCAAGCAGCAGCACACCCGCCAGGGCTGCAGTGGCGCCTGCCAAGTGTACAATGCCGGAACCGGCGAAGTCAGAGAAACCAAAATCATCAGCCAGGCTGAAGAGGCCGAAGACCGACTTGCCGCCCCAGGTCCAGGCGCCTTCCATCGGATAGATAAAAGCGGTCATCACCACCGCGAAGAACAGGAAGGCCCACAACTTCATACGTTCAGCCACAGCGCCGGAGACAATGGACATAGCCGTTGCCACGAATACGACCTGAAAGAAGAAGTCGGAAGCGTTTGCGTAGACCGAACCACCATCAAAACCGGCTTCAGCTGACTCTTTCAGCACCGTTGCGGTCAGCGCATCGGCACTCTCTGCCCCATCCAGCATAATGCTGCTCAGGAAGATACCGCCGTCATACATGATGTCGTACCCAACAACCAGGTAGGCGGTACACGCAATAGCGAACAACGCTATGTTTTTGGTCAGTATTTCGGTGGTGTTCTTGGACCGTACCAGGCCCGCTTCAAGCATGGCGAAACCTGCCGCCATCCACATCACCAGCGCACCCATTACCAGAAAGTAGAAGGTGTCGAGGGCGTACTGTAAGTGAAAAATCTGATTTTCCATCTGTTTAACCTCTCAATTGGCCTAAAGCGCTTCGGGGCCGGTCTCGCCGGTGCGCACCCGAACCACCTGCTCCACTGGGGTGACAAAGATCTTGCCGTCACCGATCTTGCCGGTCTTGGCAGCCCCGGTGATCGCCTCGATAACCTGCTCTACCACATCGTCATCGATGGCGATCTCAACCTTGATCTTGGGCAGAAAATCCACCACATACTCAGCGCCGCGATAGAGTTCGGTATGCCCCTTCTGTCGGCCAAATCCCTTTACCTCGGTTACCGTGATACCGGCCACTCCCACCTCGGAAAGCGCTTCACGGACATCATCCAGCTTAAACGGCTTGATGATTGCAGAAACCATTTTCATTCGATTTACTCCTTGGTTCAGTCAGTCTGCCGATGGCAGACTGCTGCTAACTATTGAATGGGTTTGATTAGAAGCTTTTGCCCCAGGAAACAAAGAAGATTGGGTCATCGTTATCTAGATCGGTATCCGTCAGACTGAGGCTGACATCGCCAAAATCACCGGCGCTCTTTGTGAGATCAATCTGGAAATGGGTGTAATCACCGCCAGCATCATAATCGTACGAGCCGATGGTGCCGCCGATGGCGAAATCCTGTGGCAGATCGAAACTCAAGCCGGCAAAGTAGTAGAGATCACCTTCAGCATCATCATTGTCCGCAGAAAGCGTGTAATTGAACCCGGCATTTAAAAATTTCCAACTACCCGAAAGGGCAAGCTCCAGAAAGTTGGCATCTGCGTCGCCGTCATATGTGTAGTAGATTAAGCCGGCGTCGTAACCAAAATCACCGACCTCCGCTGAATATCCACCATATAGATCGAGTTCGTAGGGTGTTGTATCTGGGGCGAATTGGACATTTGAAGCCCAGGCGCCTGCGTAGAGCCCAATATCGCTGGCCCAGTCGACCCCGCCAGAGATGGCTGCGGCATCTTCCGTCTGGGTCACGCCACGCCAGATATAGTTACTGGTCGCACCAATGTTCATGCTGACCTCAGCCATGGAGTGAACTGATACACCCAGCATCGCAACGCCACAGGCCAGGGCAATCTTATTAATCTTCATCTTCGATACCTCAAAAAAATAAAATAAAATAAAAAACAGTTTTTACGAATTCATTTCCATGTGCTTTTCTAGCAATACACCACAGATTCACCACACTATAAGCAGAAACTGTGCCTAAATTATTTTTTATTGAATTATCATATGGTTAATCTCAGTTACAGAGTGAAACCATGAATTTTAAGATTCTCTAATGCACCAAAAGAACCACCTGAAATCCTACTTGCACCATTGCAGAGCGCCATTTTGGTGCATTGAATTCACAGGCCTGCCAACCTAGCTGGACAACACTCCTTAACATCGCTAATGTCTTGTCTATGATTGATCCGAAAACACTCGATGAACTGGCAAGCCGGTTGGCTGGAAGCCTGCCCGGTGGGATGCAGATACTGCATGACGACCTGAAAAAGAACCTGCGCGCCAACCTCGATGCAGGGTTGGCCAAGCTCGACCTGGTTACTCGAGAGGAGTTTGATGTGCAGGCAGCGGTACTGGAACGCACACGGGAAAAACTGACCCAGCTGGAAGCCCAGTTGGCTGAACTGGAAAAGAAGCTTGCGTCGGCCTGAACTGCTCAGCAAGCGCTTGAGTCCACACAACCATACCCATTGAATTTCAGGTAACGACTTGCGACACATCCCGCAACCGACGCCCCTGCACCCATTCCGCTAACCGCCCAGGGAAGGCCGTCATGTCACTGGCAATCCTCTATTGTCGAGCTCAAACCGGGGTTGAAGCCCCGCTGGTCACTGTCGAGGTCCATCTCTCCAACGGCCTGCCCAGCCTGTCAATCGTTGGACTGCCGGAAATGGCGGTGCGGGAGAGCAAGGACCGGGTGCGGGGCGCCCTGCTCAACAGCCATTTCGAATTTCCCGCAAGACGCATCACCATCAATCTGGCGCCCGCCGACCTGCCAAAAGAGGGAGGGCGCTTCGATCTGCCGATTGCCCTGGGCATCCTGGCCGCGTCGGGCCAGTTACCCAAAGAAGCGCTGCAACACTATGAATTTGCCGGTGAACTGGCGCTGTCCGGTGAACTCCGCCCGGTAAAAGGCATGTTGCCGGCAGCCATGGCGGCCCGGCAGGCAGGGAGAAACCTGATGCTGCCCCAGGATAATGCTGCCGAGGCGGGACTAGTGACCGAACTTGATTGCTTTCCAGCAAACCACCTGCTGGAGGTCTGCGCCCACCTCACAGGGACCACTCAACTCCCGGTCTGGGAGCGGATGAGCCAACAATTCCAGTCAGCGCCCCAGCCAGACCTGGCCGATGTGCATGGTCAGAAACAGGCCAAACGCGCTCTGGAGATCGCTGCGGCAGGCGCTCACTCCCTGCTCTACATAGGCCCGCCCGGCACCGGCAAGTCGATGCTTGCCGCCCGCCTGCCCGGCATCCTGCCCGATATGACCGAACAGGAGGCGCTGGAGAGCGCTGCAATTCGTTCTATTGCAGACAAGCCATTCATCGCTTCCAGCTGGCTGCAGAGACCGTTTCGCGCACCCCACCATACTGCATCAGCGGTAGCTCTGGTGGGTGGCGGCAGCAATCCCAAGCCAGGCGAGATTTCACTGGCGCACCACGGGGTACTATTTCTGGATGAATTGCCGGAGTACGAGCGGCGTGTCCTGGAGGTGCTCCGTGAGCCCATGGAGTCCGGCCAGATCACCATCTCCAGGGCCAGCCAGCAGGCTGAGTACCCGGCCCGCTTTCAGCTGATTGCCGCCATGAATCCTTGTCCCTGCGGACATCTGGGAGACGGCACCAGCCGTTGCCATTGCAGCAGCGAAAAGATTGCCCGGTATCGCGGCCGTATCTCAGGTCCCTTGCTGGACCGTATTGACATGCATGTCGAGGTGCCCCGGCAAGCAACCGCTTTCAATACCACACCCACTGCACAACACGCGGAATCCAGTAGCCTGGTGCGTGAGCGCGTCACAGCTGCCCGCCTCCGGCAGCACCAGCGGCAGCAAAAGCCCAATCAGGCCCTGGAAGGAAGAGAAGTGGAAAAATTTGCAGCCACCGCTGAAACTGGTCGAAACCTGTTGCGTCAGGCGATGGACCGGCTCGGACTCTCAATGCGCGCTTACCATCGTATATTAAAGGTCGCACGCACCATCGCCGATCTGCAAGGCGTGGAGAGAATTCAAACACACCACATCAGTGAAGCCATCAGCCTGCGCCGACTCGACCGCCCCGTGCCTGGCGCTAGCTACTAGTGAAAGATCAGCTCTGGCCTTTAGCGCTCGTCGCTGTTTGCACAAACCTCATTTAGACATCAGCCGCAAGCCACTTTAAACTCCACGCCATGTTGCGCTTTGAACATCTCAGTCTCCGCCGTGGCGCCAAGCTGCTTTTCAGTGATGCGTGCTTCACCCTGCATGCCGGCTGGAAGATCGGCATAACCGGTGGCAATGGAACCGGCAAATCAAGCCTGTTCAGTTTGATTCAAGGGGAGTTACAGGTTGACGAGGGGCAGCTCACCCTGCCTCCGAATCTGCAAATCGCCCATGTCGCCCAGGAGACGCCTGCCGTTGAATGGGCTGCCATTGAATATGTCATCGATGGAGATCAGGAACTCAGACGTGTCGAGACGCAGTTGCTTGAAGCCGAAAGGTCCAATGATGCTGCGAACCAGGCCAGGTTGCACGATCACTTGCAATCCATCAATGGCTATAGCGCCAACGCCCGGGCCGGCCAGCTCATGCACGGCCTGGGTTTCACCACGACTGAAGAACAGCAACCGGTCAACAGCTTTTCCGGCGGCTGGCGCATGCGGCTCAATCTTGCTCAGGCCCTGATGTCCCGCTCGGATCTGCTGCTGCTTGACGAGCCCACCAACCACCTGGACCTCGACGCCGTGCTCTGGCTCGAGCAGTGGCTGCGCAGCTATTCCGGCACCCTGCTGCTGATCTCCCATGATCGGGAGTTTCTCGATCGGGTGGTTGAACATGTGATGCACATAGAACAGCAGGGAGCCCAGCTCTACACCGGTAATTACTCCACGTTTGAACAGACCCGGGCAGCACGCCTCTCCAACCAGCAGTTGGAGTATGAAAAACAACAGCGCGAGATTGCCCATATTCGAGAATACGTCGACCGCTTTCGGGCCCAGGCCACCAAGGCCCGGCAGGCCCAGAGCCGGCTGAAGGCCCTGCAGCGCATGGAGTTGATCAGTCCCGCCCACGTGGATTCCCCTTTCCATTTCTCTTTTTTCGAACCTGAAAAGAATCCTCACCCGTTACTGCAACTGGATGAGGCGGCCGCGGGCTATGCAGATAAGACCATCATCAGCCAGGTGAGTGGCTCCATTGAACCAGGAGACCGCATTGGGCTGCTTGGTCCCAATGGGGCCGGCAAATCGACCCTGATCAAGCTGTTGGCCGGCTCTATCTCACCCATCGCCGGAAAAATCCATCCCGCACAGGATCTGCATATCGGCTATTTTGCCCAACATCAGCTCGAACAACTCGATCCACAGGTCAGCCCCCTGCTCCACCTTGAGCGACTTGATCCCGCAGCGAGTGAGCAGTCTCTGCGTAACTTTCTAGGCGGCTTTGGTTTTGACGGCGATCGCGCGCTGGAGCAGGTCGCCCCTTTCTCCGGGGGAGAAAAGGCTCGCCTGGTGCTGGCCCTGCTGGTCTATCAACGCCCCAATCTGCTGTTGCTGGATGAGCCTACAAACCACCTGGATCTTGAGATGCGTCACGCTCTGGGACAGGCGCTGCAGGACTTTTCCGGCGCCATGCTGATCGTCTCCCATGATCGTCACCTGCTGCGCATCACCACCGATCAATTGTGGCTGGTCCACGGCGGGGGAGTCGGCGACTTTGACGGTGACCTGGATGCCTACCCGGCCTGGCTTTCTGAGCAGCGGCGAAGTCTTGAAGCCGGCAATAAACAGGCCTCCGAAGGGGCGCATACGGCTGGCGCGCGCAAAGAGCGCAAGCGGCTTGCCGCCGAACAGCGGCGCAAACTCCAGCCGTTGAGAAACCGTTTGCGGAAGCTCGAAACCGAGCTGGATAAACATCATCACCGGCAACAGAAGCTGGAGACCTTGCTGGCTGACAGTGAGATTTATCAGGAACATCTCAAGGAGGAATTGAAACGACGCCTGGCGGAAAAATCCACGGTCGATCGCCTGGTTCAGGAGACCGAAGAGAATTGGCTTGAAGTCAGTGAAAAATTGGAGGCTGCACAGACAACGGAAACATATTAAAGTAGACACGCATGGGCGTTGTAGTTGTGCGCTCGCACCGGTTGGTCAATGATTGGCCATTAGCTTGCAAATGATTGGTGTATTGGTCATGAGTGAGCATAATTACGAACAATGCACTTTTCAGAGAGTTAGACATGAATATCTATGTTGGAAACCTGAGCTGGTCCATAAATGATGACGAGCTGCGCAATCTTTTTTCAGAATTTGGTGAGATCTCAACCGCCAACGTCATTATGGATAAATTTTCCGGCCGCTCAAAAGGTTTCGGTTTTGTTGAAATGCCCAATGACAGTGACGCGGAATCAGCCATCGATGCCTTGAATGAAAAAGAGGTGGATGGGCGTAATCTCCGCGTCAACCAAGCCAAGCCTCGTGAGGACCGCCCCCGCCGCCCAAAATACTGATAGCCCTTTGGCCTATCTGCACTCCCGACATATTAAGCCCATCTAATATGTCGGGAATTCCTTGTATTTCAATCTAATACTCTCACTGCAACATCATGAAGACGCTGTTGTTCGCCTTTATTATTCTACTGCTGGCCTTTCTGGCCTGGCCCTTCACTGTCATCTACCGGCTCGACCAGGCCCTTGCGGCGAATGACCGGCAGACAGTTGAACGCCTGGTGGATATCGAGTCGATTCAACAGCAGATCAAGCGCAAGATGAACAAGAACGTTGAGAGCACCATTGGCGATGTTTCGAACAGCTTCGTGGAGTGGCTGCAGAATGGCGTTCAACGGCTCGGAAATGATGCAATCGAGAGCATGGTGGATCTTGATTGGGCCATCACCCAATTGCGCTCAAAAAATCCGGACATTCGGCGTGGCGGTTATATCGAACACCTCAGTTATGCCTTTTTTGATGGCCCCGACAGCCTGCTATTGCGTATTGGTGAACTGGGTGAAAACCCTGTACACGCCAGACTGACTCTGCAAAAGACACAATGGCGTATATCCGCAATCTATAATTGAAGCCTTGCCTTTTCTCCCCCTCGCCAAGCATTCGCAAAGCAGGCCCTAAATCCGCTTCTAAAGAATTTTGTTCATCTGCCGCTGAACCGATCATATCGATTGTCTTCTAACTTTCTGAAGCTAACAACATGCTTAAATATGAGGGGTCTAGCCAAGACCGGACACCGTCAAATGGCTCTATCACAGACCTGCTTGCGTATGAGGATCACACGATGACGGATCAAATCCATTTCACTAAAACCCTGTTTGAAGTCTGCCCAACCGGCATGCTGGCGATGGATCAGGACACCTGCATCCGTTGGCTCAATCCTGCTCTGGAGCAGATGCTCAACCTTTCAGGGGATGAGTTGATCGGTAAGGATAAAAGCATGCTCCCCAGGGAACTGCACGCTCTATTCGATGATACCGATGTCCTGCATCTCTCACTCAGTGATGATGACGAGCGATGGTTACAACGGGATGTGCGCACCATTAAAAATGGTAATGATAATCCCTTACATCTCCATTTCTATCAGGATATCAGCAATCAGATCATCTCCCAGCAAGAGGGTGACCTGCTACGTCAGCGCGTCGATGAACTCACCATCACCGATGACCTTACCGGACTTGCCAATCATCGCGCGGTAATCCAAGCCCTGGCCGTACAGGTTACCCGCAGCCGTCGATATGGAAACCCACTGACCCTGGGAGCTGCACATATCAGGCTTCCAGACACATCGGCAAGCAAGCTACCTGACGATATGGTTCTCACCTTCTCCCACTATCTTAGGGAGCGCCTGCGCTGGGCAGACACCATTGGCCGGTATGAGGATGATACCTTTCTGCTGGTGATGCCCGAGACCAGTCTGGAAGACGCTTTAAATCTTCTCCACCAGATTGAACTTGAGTGTAAAGAAGGCGCATTGAAGGGGCTGGAACCGGCGCTATACCCAGATATCAAAGTCAGCGCCTCCGCCTGGGATAAAGGTGATGATCCTCAACGTCTGATTCACCGAACCCTGCAAGTCCTCACAAACGAATGATGTCAGTGACCAAGGGGGCTCAGATAGAGAGGTCATCATTGCTATCCACCCCCATGCATGTAATCGGGTGCATCTGATCCGTTTATCAGGTGAAATTAGTAACTATGGATTGGTTAAACCAGGTTAAATCAACGATTCAGCTTTACCCTCCGATTCATACAACGGCACTGGGTCAACAGGATCGTTGTTTACTGGATGGAAGACTGGCGAGCATCGCGAGCTGACCGGAAATGCCACAAAGTCAGCCAATTTCATTTAGTGATGGAATCAGCCGCAAGGACCTGAAAACCATCCGTGCGCGTTTTCTCAAACTGCACCGCCAGCGCTTGCAACGTATCCTCGGGGAATTGAATCCCAGTAAGCAAGACTTCATAGACCTGCTGCCATTACTCGTTCACATCAACCATCCAATGCTGCCTGGTTATGTGAACAGCGAAACACCCAAGGGACTGCCTGAGTACAATCCCACAAAGCGCGCCCTGGATGTCGCCCGAAAGCTCAGCCGTAGCTTTCAATTCAAACGGCGCGCGCAACGCGTGTTTGACATTCAAGCACTCTATTTAATGGGCAGCACCGGCACCATTGGCCAGTCATCGAGCAGCGACTTTGATCTATGGCTCTGCCACAGTCCCATCCTGAGTAAGGAAAAACGGGAGCTTCTGCAACAAAAGGCGAATTTGATCGAGCAGGCCGCCGCTGAACTCAGTCTTGAATTACATATCTTCCTGATCAATCCCGAGAAATTCCGCCAGGGTCATAAAGGCAAGCTCTCACAGGAGAGCAGTGGCAGCACTCAACACGGACTTCTGTTAGAGGAGTTTTATCGCAGCGCGATTTTGTTGGCCGGACGTTACCCGCTCTGGTGGCTGGTCCCCCCGGAGCAAGAGCTGAACTATCGGGAGTATACCGAGAATCTGCTGCATCACCGGTTCGTGAAAAGTGGCGAGACACTGGATCTGGGTGGACTCGACCAGGTGCCTGCCGAAGAGTTTTTCGGTGCAGCGCTCTGGCAACTCTACAAAGGGATAGATTCGCCTTACAAATCTATCCTGAAAATTTTTCTCATGGAAGCCTACTCCCGGGACTTCCCCCACCCAAAATGGATTGCACAACAAGCCAAACAAGCGGTTTACTCCGATGAGACAGACCTGATACACCTGGATGCCTACATCCTCCTGTACCGTAGAGTTGAGGCATATTTATCAGAAATTAATGATCATGAACGCCTGGAGCTCGCCCGCCGGTGTTTCTATTTCAAGGTCGGTGAACAGCTGAGTCGTGACTCCAATCTACAGCACTGGCGCAGTGAAGCCCTGTTTGAAATGACCCGTCAATGGGGTTGGAGTCAATCTCAACTCCAGACACTTGACACCCGGGCCGAGTGGAAGATCGACAAGGTGATCAACGAGCGTAACGTCTTGGTTGGGGTGCTCTCGCGCAGCTATCGGCTGCTGACCGATTTTACCCGCAAGTATGCCACCCAGAGCCGGATCGATCCGATGGAACTGAATCTATTGGGTCGCAAGCTCTTTACGGCGCTGGATCACCGCCCAGGTAAAATCGATCATATCAATCCGGGTATTTCACGGAATATTGCCGAAGAACATCTTGCATTACATCACCGCCCCTCACGCAGTGGCGGACTTGCCTGGATGCTTTACCGGGGTTTGGTCGATGAAGAGCAAGCTCCCGATCACCGCCCCATCAAAATCACCACCAATCTCATAGAGAATCTGCTCTGGAGTCATGTCAACCAGGTCTGGGGGAGCGGCACCAGGATCTCACTCTATCCAAAGGACTGTATCGTTTCGCGGCAGGAACTGCTGGACCTGCACAGAAGCCTCGAGCGACTGTACCCCATCCAACGGATGCCCTCTGCCGGCATGCAGGCACTCTCGGAACCGGCCAGCCTCATCAAGGTATCACTGTTCATCAATATTGGCGTCGACCCCCTTGAACATCTCTCAAAAGAGGGTAAACAGCTGACCAGCGACCGGCATGATCCCTTCAGTTTCGCCTCCACCCGCAGCAATCTTGTTTTGAACCTGGAAGAGCTATTGCAAACCAGCTGGGGCGAACTGCTGATATCCAGACGTGAAGGCCCTGAAGGCATGCTTGACGCCCTCTGTAATGCACTTAACCTGCTCAATACCAGCAGCCAACAGCTGCCGGAGATACTCGCTTACTGTTTTTCTTCAATCCGCGGGAATCAAATTTCAGCCCGTGTTGTTGAGCTGTTCAAGAATGTCACTCGATATTTTACCGGTGCATCGCATGAAAATGGCCGTTATGCTTTTCAGTTAGCCAGGGAATTTTTTATTGTACGAAAGCAGAGAGAGGGGTATCAGTGGCGCAGCCTTGAATCCTTCGAAAGCCTGCTGGAAGAGCTGACTCAACCTCAACCCACATTCCGTAGCCTGGAGTTTGATCCGCAAATCCTGCAGGACACTCCCTATCCCACCCTTTATCGCCATAACCGCCCAGACGTTATCCAACTCTTTTACCAGAGCCAACCGCAGCAGATGCAGATCTATCTGTTGGACGAACAGGGGGCGCTGTTTCAACAAACACTGTCAGTGGATAGCCCCAGGTTTCTCATGCTGCAACAGCGGCGCTTCCTGAACAGCCTGCAACAATTGCGCAATCTACTGCCAGGGATCAGTGACAATCTACTGAAGGAACCGGAGTTTATTGAAATTGGCAAAGAGCGCCGGGGTGGCTGGACTTGTACGCCAAGACGCGTGCCGCTGACAAGACCCGATGACTACATGGAATTGACTCTGGTAACCGATAGACTGGATCCAACCGCGCATACCTTGTCGCTGATCTGTGGTGACCGGGATTTCAACCAGGTTGAATATGGAGATGAGATCTATCAGGCTACCGCCAGTTATCTACAGTCACTGCGGGAAGGCAACGAGAGTTACCCCATCTATCTCACATCACTCAGATTTTCTGGCTTGCAGATCATCGATCCTCCACGTACCGTTGAGTTGCTGAACCTGAAAAAGCGTGTAGAAGAGAGACTCAATCGCTTCTGAGTAGATGCAGAGACACATACATCAACCACTTCTGGGGCATTCAATCCCATGCGGTTATACTCACCCCAAATGACCACTATCGTTGCACAAGTATGAGCTGTTGGCCCCGTTACCTTCTCTGGTTGATCATTATTACCCTTGGCTGTATCAGTCTGTTATCGGGATGCGGCCAGAAAGGCCCTCTCTATCTCCCAGACCCGGAGCAGGAAGAGATATCAGAGCAAGCAGCGACAACTGACCGGTAGGCGGCATGAAACTCAGCTTCACCAAGATGCAGGGCCTTGGCAACGATTTCGTAGTATTCGACGCCATCAACCAGCAGGTCGTATTGGATGAGGAACAATATCGTCACATCGCCGATCGTCGTTTCGGCATCGGCTGCGATCAGATCCTGCTCATCGAAAGACCGCGTCTGGCAAACACCGAGTTCCACTACCGCATCTTCAACGCGGATGGAACAGAGGTAGAGCAGTGCGGGAATGGCGCCCGCTGTTTTGCCCGCTTTGTGACTGACAAAGGACTCACCACAAACCGACGCATCCCGGTAGGCACTGCAGGCGGCAAGATCGTTTTACAACTCGAAAACGATGGCCGGGTGACGGTAGACATGGGCATCCCCATCCTGGAGCCGACATTGATCCCTTTTCATGCGCACAGCCGGGCGACAACCTACTTGTTGGAATTGCCCCATGAGACACTCACAATCAGTGCGGTTTCCATGGGTAATCCACATGCGGTCCTGCAGGTGGATTCAGTGGATGCCGCTGAGGTCGCACGCCTGGGGCCTTTGATAGAAAGCCACCCGGACTTCCCCAATCGAGTCAATGCAGGATTCATGGAACGAATAGACTCACATATCATTAAACTGCGTGTCTATGAACGGGGAGCCGGTGAAACACTTGCATGCGGCACCGGCGCCTGCGCCGCAGTGGTTGCCGGCCGGCTTCTGGGAATTCTTGATCAACAGGTGCAAGTTCAACTCCCTGGAGGTGAACTTGTGGTAGAGTGGCGGGGTGAAGGCAACCCCGTTGTGATGAGCGGCCCCGCAGAGGTCGCGTTCGAAGGAAACATCGAACTATGAATCAACATAAAACCCAATCAGACAATCCGCAGCCAGACGATTTCGAGGCTGAAGTCATACGCTACCTGAACGAGCACCCGGACTTTTTTTCCAAACATCCGCATATTCTTCGGGATATGCAGATCCCGCATGAGAGTGGCAGCGCTGTCTCGCTGATTGAGAAACAGGTGGAGATGTTGCGTGGTCAGATTCAAAGTTACCAGACCAGCATGGAAGAGTTGGTGGAAGTGGCGAGAAACAACGACATGCTGCAGAACCGCATGCACCGGCTGACTCTGGAGTTGATCGACGCGGCGACCTTCGATGAGGTGCTGAACGCCCTGGAGGATGAACTGCACGACGACTTCAAGGCCGATGCCGTGGAGTTAAGGCTCTTCTCATCCACTCAATTGAATGACCATCTGGATGCCGAGTTGCCGGACCACAGTTCCACCTTCGAAGAGTTTTTCAATAACAACAAACCGATCTGCGGACCCCTGGCCAGAGAGCAGATCGACTTTATCTTTGGCGCAGAGGGAGACCAAATCGCCTCGACCGCGCTGATCCCCCTGAAGAGTGAAGGGGTGCTGGGACTGCTCGCCATCGGCAGCCGCGATCCCAAGCGCTTTGTCCCCCACCATGGTACTGAGTTTCTCACCCGCCTGGGGGAGATCATCGGCCGAACCCTGCAGGCCGTCTCGCTTCCCGGGATCTAGTCGACTGGCCCATCCGGTGACCCAGGACACAGCCCTGCATCACTGGCTCGATCGTTTTCTCGAGCACCTCTACCATGAACGGAGGCTTTCGCCCCGCACCCTGGAGAGTTATGCCAGAGACCTCAACCAGGTCATTGCCTGGCTGACGGATAAAGGCATCTCTGACTGGAAGGGATTGAGACAACAGCTGATCCGCAACTATATTGCCTACCGTCACCGGCGCGGCCTGTCACCGAAAAGCCTGCACCGGGAACTCTCCAGTCTGCGCAGCCTGTTCAATTATCTGCTGCGCGAGGGAGAGGTGGTTGCCAACCCAGCTCAAGGCGTACGCGCACCCAAGGTCGGCAGAAAGCTGCCAACCACACTGGATGTGGACCAGATCGGCCAATTGCTGGATATTCAGGACGACTCACCAGAGGCCTTGCGGGATCTGGCGATCATGGAACTCTTCTACTCCTCCGGATTAAGACTGGCTGAACTGATCAGCCTCAACCTGGGTGACATCGACCCCCAGGATGCCATGGTGGAAGTCACCGGCAAGGGCGCCAAGACCCGGCGGGTGCCGGTTGGCAGCAAGGCCCGGGAAGCCCTAAAGAATTGGATCAGCATACGTCACCAATTGGCGGATGACGCTGAGATGGCCCTGTTCGTGGGAGTACGCGGCAAGCGCATCAGCCGCAGCATGGTACAGAAGCGCCTCCACTACTGGTCTATTAAGCAGAATGCCCCGCGCAATATTCACCCTCACCTACTCCGTCACTCCTTCGCCAGCCACCTGCTGGAGTCTTCCGGCGACCTGCGCGCGGTGCAGGAACTGCTCGGACACGCCAACATCAGCACCACCCAGATCTACACCCACCTGGATTTCCAGCATCTGGCCGAGGTCTATGACAAGGCGCATCCCCGGGCGCGTAAATCAAATAACAAAAAGTAAGATACCGCCAATTGGCAAAGTTTTGTATTTTTCAGTATCAGGCCAGTCAGGTACAATTAGCCGTTTGGTGTAACAATACAGGATCTTCGTGGAACAGTTCAGAGGAACAACCATTCTTTCGGTGCGTCGTAACGGCAAGGTCGTGATCGGCGGTGACGGCCAGGTCTCCCTTGGCAATACGGTCATGAAGGGCAATGCGCGCAAGGTGCGCACCCTGCACAAAGGCAGCGTGATTGCGGGTTTCGCCGGCGCCACCGCGGATGCATTCACCCTGTTCGAACGCTTCGAGGGCAAGCTGGAGAAACACCACGGGCACCTTACACGGGCTGCCGTGGAGATGGCGAAGGACTGGCGGACCGACCGCGCGCTACGCCGCCTGGAGGCCCTGCTGTGCGTGGCCGACCCCACGGCCTCGCTGATCATCTCCGGCACCGGTGATGTCATCGAACCTGAAAACAGCCTGATGGCGATTGGCTCCGGCGGCGCCTTCGCCCAAGCAGCCGCGCGCGCCCTGCTTGGCGAGACAGAACTGGACGCCCGGGAGATTGTCGAAAAAGGACTCCATATCGCCGCAGATATCTGCATCTACACCAATCACAACCTGGTTCTTGAACAGCTCGATAGCGAGAATTAACAGTCAATATGTCGGAAATCACTCCCCAGCAGATCGTAGCTGAACTCAACAAACACATTATCGGCCAGTCCGACGCCAAACGCGCCGTGGCCATCGCACTGCGCAACCGCTGGCGTCGCGCTCAGCTCCCCGATGAACTGCGCAACGAGATCACACCCAAGAACATCCTGATGATCGGTCCCACCGGCGTCGGTAAAACCGAAATTGCACGACGTCTGGCAAAACTGGCAAACGCCCCCTTTCTAAAGGTCGAGGCGACCAAATTCACCGAAGTGGGTTATGTCGGCCGGGAAGTTGACTCCATCATTCGCGATCTGGCCGACTCCGCAGTCAAGATGGTGCGCGAGTCGGAAATGGAGAAGGTAGCCGATGACGCCAGTCAGGCAGCGGAAGAACGCATCCTCGATACCCTGCTGCCCGCTCCTAAACCTACCAGCTGGGAGGAAGACTCCAGTTCTAAAGGCGTCTCCAGCGCCACGCGTAATAAATTCCGCGAAAAGCTGAGAAATGGCGAGCTGGATGACAAGGAGATCGAGATCGAGGTGAGCTCCTCCCCGGTCGGGGTGGAGATCATGGCGCCGCCCGGTATGGAAGAGATGACCAACCAGCTGCAGGGCATGTTTCAGAACATGGGCTCCGGGCGCACCCGCCGCCGCAAACTGCGCATCAAGGACGCCTTCGGGGTGCTGCGTGACGAAGAAGCGGCCAAGCGCATCAACGAAGAGGATCTGAAGCTGCGCGCCCTTGATATGGTCGAGCAGCACGGCATTGTATTTATCGATGAACTGGACAAGGTGACCAGCCGCGCCGGACATAGCGGGGCCGATGTCTCCCGTGAAGGCGTGCAGCGTGATCTGCTGCCGCTGGTGGAGGGCTGCACCATCTCCACGAAACAGGGCATGGTCAAGACCGATCACATCCTGTTTATCGCTTCCGGCGCCTTCCATCTGTCGAAACCTTCTGATCTGATTCCTGAACTGCAGGGGCGCCTGCCGATCCGCGTCGAACTTCAGGCACTCTCATCCGAGGACTTCACCCGCATCCTGACCGAGCCGGACGCCTCCCTCACCGAACAGTATCAGGCGCTGCTGGCGACCGAGCAGGTAAAACTGGGGTTTACCGAGGATGGCATCAAGCGGATTGCCGAGACTGCCTGGCAGGTCAATGAATCCACCGAAAATATCGGCGCCCGGCGACTGCACACGGTGATGGAGAGGCTATTGGAGACGATCTCCTTCGAGGCCACAGAACATACCGGTGAGTCGTTAACCATCGATGCCGGCTATGTCGATGATCATCTTGCGGAGCTGGCTGCCAATGAAGACCTGAGTCAGTACATCCTTTAGATCACCCCTTTTCGCTG
>JBDLIT010000035.1:0-30564 GCA_039714735.1 Pseudomonadota bacterium | reverse complement strand
TCCAACGTCTTGATGACATCACCGAAACGTTCAGGATAATGTCCACTGCCATGGCGGCGGCACCTTGAAACTGTCTCCAGTGTGGGTAATAGTCAGCCCGTGCGGGGGAGGGTTAGGGTGGGGGAATTTTTCGGGTTAGAAATCCACCGGCGATGTTGCCCCCTGTTCCGAGTGCTCCGGCGCCTTGTACCAGGATAGTTTTTCATGCAGTTCCACCACTCGTCCGACGATGATCAAAGTGGGTGGTTTGGGTTTTTCCCGCTCTACAATCTCCAGGATGTTGCCCAGGGCGCCGGTAAATACCCGCTGCATTTGGGTGGTGCCTTGCTGCACCAGGGCAATCGGCATGTCCGCCGGTACCCCATGGGCCTGCAGTTCCTTACAGATCACCGGCAGCCCCACCAGCCCCATATAAAAGACCATGGTCTGGTGGGGCTGTGCGAGCATCTCCCAATTCAGATTCATAGTCCCATCCTTGAGGTGGCCGGTAACGAAGGTGACCGACTGGGCATAGTCACGGTGGGTCAGGGGAATGCCGGAGTATGAGGCACAGCCTGCAGCGGCGGTAATGCCGGGAATCACCTGGAATGGCACACCTTCTTCGGCCAGGGTGTCGATCTCCTCGCCACCGCGGCCGAAGATGAAAGGATCGCCACCCTTCAGGCGTACGACCCGCTTGCCGGCCTTTGCCAGGCGGGCCAGCAGCTTGTTGATCTCTTCCTGGCGCATGGCATGCTTGTCCCGCTCCTTACCGACATAGATGTGTTCGGCATCCTGCCGGGTCATTTCCAGAATCGGTTTGGCCACCAGGCGGTCATACACCACCACATCGGCCTGTTGCATGAGACGCAGGGCGCGGAAGGTGAGCAGGTCGGGATCCCCCGGGCCTGCTCCCACCAGATAGACTTCGCCCATGCCATCGAATGCCTTGGCCTTACTGAGGGCTTTTTCCATCAGTTGATCCGCCTCTTCGGTGTGTCCGGAAAAGATGCGTTCCGCAACTCCGCCCTCCAGCACCTTGTCCCAGAACAGCCGGCGATCGGTCGGATTGGCAAAGGTCTCTTTCACTCTTTGCCGGAAATGGCTGCAGAGTTCCGCCAGATGGCCATAACTGGCGGGGATCATCGATTCCATGCGCGAGCGGATCAGACGTGCGAGTACCGGGGAGGCGCCTCCGGTGGAAACCGCCGCAACCACCGGTGAGCGGTCGATCACGGAGGGTACGATAAAGCTGCAGAGTTCTGGCTGATCTGCGACATTGACCGGAATTCGCTGCGCGGAGGCCAACTCGGCAATACGGCGGTTGACCTGCCCGTCACTGGTGGCGGCAATCACCAGATAAGCGCCCTCAATATCCTTGTCATCGAATACTCGGTCGAGGTGCGTGAGTTGTCCAGTGTCGCGCCAACCACTCAGACTGGCAGTCAGGGTGGGAGAGATCAGAATGACATTCGCACCGGACTTGAGCAGGGACGCGGTTTTGCGTTCTGCTACGGCGCCGCCGCCAACGACCACACAGCGCTTGCTTTTAATGTCGAGAAATATTGGAAAATAGTCCATGTTATCAGCCAGATAAAAGTTGGTTGGAGAGTAAAATCAACTGCTCTATGCTGACTCTATCATGGGTCAAGCAAATCGATAAACATTAGGTCAGCGGGTAATCATACTTGAAATATTTAAAAATATTAATATACTAATACACTTAGTTACTAAGACGAGGTTGACTCTGTGGTAAAGGAAATTGATTCATCTGATTTGCAGGCACGAATCACCAATGGCGATGATTTAGTCTTGCTGGATATCCGTAGCGCCGGTGAACTGGTGCAGGGTATGCTGCCTGATGCCGACCATCTGCCGATGCATCTGATTCCGCTGCGCATTAATGAATTCCCCAAAGACAGGGATGTGGTTCTCTACTGCCACAGTGGGGCTCGTTCTTACCATGCATGCGCCTATCTAGCCCAGCAGGGCTTTGATAACGCTATCAATCTCCAGGGTGGGATTCTCGGTTGGGCCCGGTCCGGTAACCAGCTCGCGGTCAGGAAAGCGAGTTGATCAACTGGTCTAGGTGTTTTGCCGGATACACATGCGAGGTTTTACTTGCGTTTCAAGTGAACTTCGCATATAAATTCAAGCCCTGGATTTTTCCTACATTCTAATACAGTCATATTCTGGAGGCCGTAACATGGCAGATTTTGATCAAGAACTGGACGCAAGCGGACTGAACTGCCCGTTACCTATTTTGCGTGCCAAAAAGACACTCAACGGCATGGAAACTGGTCAGGTGCTGCACATCATTGCGACCGATCCCGGTTCTGTGAAGGATTTTGAAGCCTTCGCCAATCAGACCGGTAACGAACTCATGGAGTCGAAGGAAGTCGGCGGAAAATTCGAATTCCTGATCAAGAAGGCCTAACTTCTGATCCCCAATCTGAGGAGAGAGATAGATGGATGAGAAAAAATTAGCCATCATCGCTACGAAAGGTTCTCTTGACTGGGCCTATCCGCCCTTCATTCTGGCCTCAACCGCTGCGGCGCTTGGCTATGAAACCGAGATCTTCTTTACCTTTTACGGCCTTCAGCTTCTGAAAAAGGATCTGGACCTGCAGGTTACCCCCTTGGGTAATCCTGGTATGCCGATGCCGATGGGTATGGATAAATGGTTTCCCGTGATGGGCCTGACGCTGCCTGGCATGCAGAGCATGATGACCAGCATGATGAAAAAGAAGATGGCCTCCAAAGGCGTGGCCAGTCTGGAAGAGCTGCGCGAGCTTTGCCAGGAGGCTGAGGTCAGGTTGATTGCCTGCCAGATGACCGTAGACCTGTTTGAACTGAATACCGCTGAGTTTATCGATGGTATTGAGTATGCCGGTGCAGCTCGGTTCTTCGAGTTTGCCGGTCAAAGCGATATCTGCCTTTACATCTAACCCGTTGTAAAATGCAGTCTAAGGCGCTGCCTCACAAGGGCAGCGCCTTTTTTGTGTCCGAAAGATAATTAGAATGTAGGTCAGATAAGCGCAGCGTAATCCGACAATCTATGGATTTTCACCATAGGTTTCTCTGACATACCGGTCCACGATCTGCATGAACTGGCTCGCGATGTCATCGCCCTTGAGGGTCACCGATTTCTCTCCATCCACAAAAACCGGCGCCGAAGGGCTCTCGCCGGTGCCCGGCAGGCTGATGCCGATATTGGCGTGCTTGCTCTCTCCCGGACCGTTGACCACACAGCCCATCACGGCGACTGACATGGACGCCACACCGGGAAACTCCCGACGCCACACCGGCATCTGTTCCCGCAAATGGTGCTGAACATCCTTCGCCAATTGCTGGAAGTAGGTGCTGGTGGTGCGGCCGCAGCCGGGGCAAGCGATCACCATGGGTGTGAAGGCGCGCAATCCCATCGACTGCAGCAGCTCCTGCGCCACCACCACTTCCTGGGCGCGGGGTCCGCCCGGTTCCGGAGTCAGGGAGATGCGGATGGTGTCGCCGATTCCCTCCTGCAATAAAACCGCCAGGGCAGCGCTGGAAGCGACAATGCCTTTCGAGCCCATACCCGCTTCGGTCAGGCCCAGGTGCAGGGCATAGTCACATCGTTCCGCCAGCCTGCGATAGACAGAGATCAAATCCTGTACGCCACTCATCTTGCAGGAGAGGATGATGCGATCACGGCCCAGGCCCAACTCCTCCGCCCGCTGGGCGCTGTCCAGGGCCGATCTGACCATGATCTCATGAGTCATCTGATCGGCATCCAGAGGCTCCGCGGTGCTCGCGTTCTCATCCATCATTTTAGCCACCAGGGTCTTGTCCAGACTGCCCCAGTTGACGCCGATGCGCACCGGCTTGTCATGCCGGCAGGCAATCTCGATCATGGTGGCGAACTGGGCGTCCCGCTTTTCGCCGCTGCCGACGTTGCCGGGGTTGATGCGGTATTTGCCCAATGCCTCGGCGCACTCTGGAAAGTCACTGAGCAGGCGATGGCCATTGAAGTGAAAGTCGCCGATCAGGGGCGTGTTGACGCCTTGCTCATCAAGCTGCCTGCGGATCTCGGGCACCGCCTGGGCGGCCGCTTCGTTGTTCACGGTGATGCGCGCCAGTTCCGAGCCCGCCTTGGCCAGATCCGCAACCTGGCGGACGGTGGATTCGATATCAGCGGTATCGGTGTTGGTCATGGATTGGACCAGCACCGGAGCGCCACCACCAATCTGCAGGTTGCCGACTGAGACGCCGACCGTCGGATGACGTGCTATTAATTCTTTCGACATGAATGACTATTGCCTGCTGACTATTGAGTGTTATCGAGCAGACTGAATAATATCGTCAATCACCCCGGTAAAATAGAATTTCCAAAGATTTTGTCTTGAGCTTATGAAAATCCTGGATGTCGTCAGTTGAGGGAAATGTCCTTTAACGCCAGTTCATCAGCCGTGGCCCGTAAAAAACCATACTTTCCATAGATGGATTGAACGGCATCAGTGGAGAGATAGTGAAGAAAAGCCTCGGCGTTGCCCTGGTTCTTCCCCTGAGACAGTCTGCCGATGGCATAGGCGACCTTTTCCTGCTTGTTGTAAGGGGCGGGAATGGCCACGCCATCGATGGGACGACCCTCGGACTTGGTGTGGGCGACCTCGGTGGTCCAGACTATCCCCACATCGGCCTCACCCTGTTCGATACGGTGCGGGGTCTCCCGATGGTGACGCGAGGTGAACCAGGTTTTGCCCTCGATGGCCGGGCGTCTGTTTTGAAAATCTTTACCCTCGGCTTTATGGGTGGCAGGCTGGTGGTGCCGCTGGGTGCCCTGACTCCTTTTGAACTGGCTGAGGTCCAGTCCCAGCCCAACAAGGTCGTGCTGTTTGTCGGCTATTCCGATGAGGAGAAATTCCAACAGGTGCTCGATCAGGCTGAACATCTGCTTCAGCAGTATGCGGGGCAGGGTGTCGAGGTGAATGTAGTGGCAAGCGCTGGCGGCATCGACCTGCTGCGCAAAACAGCGACACCTTATCTCAAGCGCATCGAGAGCCTCAGTTCGAACTACGCTGCACTACAGTTCGTTGCCTGCAACAACACACTCGCGCGCTTTGCCCAGGAAGGTAAGTCGGTCAATCTGGTTGACAGTGCTGTGATCCGGCCGTCAGCCGTGCAATTTGTGGTTGAACGCCTCAAACAGGGTTGGAGTTATACCGCTATTTGAGCGTATTGGAATAAAAAAGCCCGGAACTCCCGGGCCTGACAAAGTGTTCTTGAAGTTATTGAATTTGAGTTTACTTAATCTTGCCGATCCCCAGCATTTTAAGGATGTATTTCTCGTAGATCGGTTCTGAGGTGCCTTTCTTCATCTTACGGATGAAATATTTTTCAAAGGCGATCTTCGCCATGTGCACCCACTTGCCCTTCTTGAACCAGGCCACGTTACGCGGCGGGATCTGCGGCAGGGCGACGAAGGCGGCGCCGGTATCACCCATGTCCGCCAGGCAGATGGCGTTCCAGGTTGCGAGGGCTGTGCCTTGCTTGCCCGCCAGTTCATCGGTGATATTGTGCACGATGGCGGTGACCATCGATTCGATCATGTAACCCGTCTTTGGCGCTCCCGTGGGGACTACGGTAGCCTCCACCGGTGGGATGGCGATACACACCCCGGCAGCATAGATATTAGGGTATTTTGGGTTGCGTTGATGGTCGTCGACGAACACGAAGCCGCGAGGGTTGCACAATCCATCCACATTCGCCACTGCATCAACGCCCTTGAAGGCAGGCAACATCATGGAGAATTTGAACTCCAGTTCGTGATCCTTCAGCTTGTGCCCGGCATCATCGTACTGCTCGATGTGCATCTTGCCGGCTTCAACCTTGGTGACTTTGGCATTGGTTATCCAGTTGATGTGGTGGGCGCGGAAATCCGATTCAAGAAATCCTTTGGAGTCACCGACACCACCCAAGCCAAGGTGGCCGACATAGGGTTCGGAGGTCACGAAGGTCATCGGCACCTTGTCACGCAGCTTACGCTTGCGCAGGTCCGAATCCATGATGAAGGAAAGCTCATAGGCCGGTCCGAAACAACTGGCAAAAGGCATTGCGCCTACCACCACATGGCCAGGGTCCTCCAATAGTTGTTGGTAAGCGGTATGCGTCTGCTCGGCATGATTGATCGTGCAGATAGAGTTGGTGTGGCCCTGGGGTCCCGATCCCTCCACCTCTTCAAAAGCAAGGCGCGGGCCGGTGGCGATCACCAGGTAGTCGTAATCGACGGTCTCACCATCGTCCAGGGTCAATCGGCTGGCTTCAGGGTCAATAACGTCGACCCGCTTGGCGATAAAATTGATTCCCTTGCGTTCCAGGTGTGGCCTGATATCGAAGGTGATGCTGGAGCGGTCACGCCACCCAACTGCAACCCAGGGATTCGAAGGTACGAACTGAAAGTACTCCCTTTCGTTGATCATCGTAACTTCATGTTCTCGACTCAATTCCATTCTGAGTTCGTAGGCACAAGGCATTCCACCGGTTCCGGCACCCAAGACTACGATATGAGCCATAAATTTTTTCCTCCATCAGAAAAGAGAGCAGTTCTTTTTATTAGTAATTAGACCTGCTTTAGTTAAGGATATCTTAAGAAAGCGATTTTACAATACAGCCAAATGGCTGAAAATCAAATATATATTAGTTATTCTTTATGAGTTAATGCTCGGATCTTAGGGACTCGTTATAGCATACCAGCCCGCAGTGTTTTGCTGATCGGCAAAGCTTAGCCTGCCTTCAAGCTGATGATGGGCTTGGAACAGGGTCTGTCTGACGCTCTCCCGGGTATTGTTCTTCTCACTCAAGTGGGCGGCAACCAGGTGTTGCAGACGACTCAGGTCGAGTTGGCTTAAAAGGTCCACCGACTGTTGATTGTTCAAGTGTCCTTGACTGCCGCCCACCCGGCGCTGAAGGCTTGGCGGATAGGGACCGGATACCAACATTCCAGTATCGTGATTGAATTCCAGGATCAGGCTGTCACAGTCAGCCAGATTTTCAACGATGTGGGGCGTGATATGACCTGCATCGGTCAGAATGCCAAGATGCTGTCCTGCGCAGTGAAAGATGAACTGGCAGGGCTCACGGGAATCATGGGGTACAGGATAGGGCAGGACTTCAAGATCACCGATGAAAAATTCACCGGCATGGCTGTCGATCCTGTGTACTTCAGGCAGTCTGCCGCTGTTAGCCCCCGAATAGGTCCCGGAAGTCATCCAGGCTGGCAGATGATAACGTCGTGCAACAGGCCCCAGACCGCGGATATGGTCAGTGTGCTCATGGGTGAGAAGAATGGCGTCCAAACTGTCGGCTTCCACGCCAAGCAGCGACAGGCGGCGCTCGATCTCCCTGGCCGGGAAGCCACAGTCGATCAGCACCCTGACATTCGGGGTTTCGATCAGATGGGCATTTCCCTGGCTGCCGCTGCCCAGTGTGGCGAAGCGCACTAACGAATCTGTTCGTGCAACAGGGTCAGCAGGCGGACTGCGGTCTTGCTGTTCTGACGTTCACCCTTCAGGTTGCTGACAATGACCTGGGTTTCGTTGCCCAGTTCTGCAAGTTTGACCTGATACTGATTTTCATCCAGCTCATCATCATCCCGCCAGAATGCGAGCCATGAGAAAAAGCCCTTCTCCTCTTTATCCGCCAATGCTTTGTAGCGCACGTAGTAGATTCCATCGGAACGATTCCGGTCTTCAACGGCGAAACCGACCCGGTCAAGGGCAACGCCGGTCAATCGCCAGGCGCGGGCAAACTGCTCGTTGATGATCAACTCGATCTTCTGTTCCGTGGCAACCAGTCGTGAGCGTTCTTGCTTGGTCTCAGGTTTCGCCAGTGACCGCTCCGCCTGTTCTTCGCTGACGCCCAAATGCACCATCAGGCTGCGTAGCATGGCGGCTTCGGTCTCAGGCTCGCTTGGCCTTGGTGTCCAATAGGTGGTGTCCGCTTCACCGCTGACATCCTTGACCAATTTCTCCTCCAGGCCCCGATGGGTCAGAAAGAGTTCTGTGGTGCCGGACTCCTCACCCCGTTCCAGGCGCACCCGGAATCTGTCGCGGGTGGCGGACGAGTAGATACTGTCGAAAGCATTGCGCAGGAATTCCGTCAGCGCGCCTTGTTCGACATCGCTTCGGCTTTCCAGCCAATCGGTGGTCATGACCCCGATTGCCGGGTCCTGCTCCACCAGAAGCAAGCCGTTTTTTCGCCAGAATTCCACCACCTTGAACCAGACATCGGTAGGATCGGCATTGATATGCAGCCAACGCTGATTGCCGTCTCGCTTGACCTCTATGTCATCAAACTCCGGCAGAACCTGGCTGCCGGCGAGTCTGGATGAACCGGTTGTCTGCCCACCCTGGCTGTAGTCCGAGTAGGAGGCGCTTGATCCACCCGGTATGGTCATCGCGTCATTGATCGCCGAGCTTGACAGATCGGGTGGGATCTCCAGGTTGTCCACCGCTTCGCGTTGACTGCGATAGGCCTTTTCCTTATCTGAAAAGAAACCACCGCTGGAGCTGCAGGCCGTCAGCAGGCTGCTCAGGAGAAACAGGAATATCAGCCTGTAAAAAGGGGAAAAAAGCATATTATTCTGACTCAATCACTGCGGATTATTGATGAATGTGGTTAGCTGTAACGAGTGGGTTTACAGCGATTCGTTAGGGGCGTTAACACACGCCGGCCTGACGCATGGCCGATTTGACCCTGGGTTGTGCGGCTTCGCTCAACCAGGTCAGGGGCAGGCGTATCCCTTGTGTAGAGAATCCCAGCTCGGCCATAGCCCATTTCACCGGGATTGGATTTGATTCAACGAACAATGCCTGGTGCAGGCCTGATACTTTCTTATCCAGGCTCTCGGCGGCTTCGCGATCACCGGCCAGCGCCGCTTCGCACATCTGATGCATCAACTTTGGCGCTACATTGGAAGTCACCGAAATCACACCATTGCCGCCGCGTAACATCATCTCGCAGCCGGTCGCGTCATCGCCGCTGTAAACCTCAAAATCATTAGAGCAAAGCTCACGGATCTGTTGCAAACGATCCAGATTCCCGGTGGCCTCTTTGATGCCGATGATATTTTTGATCTCTGCGAGTCGCGCCGCAGTCTCCGGCAGCATGTCGCAGGCCGTCCGGCCAGGGACATTGTAGAGTATCTGGGGTATGTTGACCGCCTCGGCAACCGCTTTGTGGTGCCTGTAGAGCCCCTCCTGGGTCGGCTTGTTATAGTAGGGTGTAACCAGGAGGCAGGCATCGGCGCCCGCCTGCTTAGCACATTGGGTCAGGCTGATCGCCTCGCTGGTCGAATTGGCGCCGGTACCCGCGATAATCGGAATGCGGCCTGCTGCAATCTCGACAATCCGGGCGATGACCTCACAATGCTCCTGTTCATCCAGGGTTGCGGACTCGCCAGTGGTGCCCACTGCAACGATGGCATTAGTCCCCTGTTCGATATGAAACTCCACCAAGCGATGCAGCGCTTCGTAATCCACGTCGCCATTCCCCTGCATAGGGGTGATCAGTGCCACCATGCTGCCGCGAAACATCTGTTAAATTTCCCCGAGTAGAAGGACTAATCGGTTATGGTATCCTGCGTCTTGCAATCCTGACAAGTCAGTTTAAGCTTTCGTACTCGTTTCGTGGCGAAAGCAGATTCGCTTCCTGGCGGGGTTTACGGCTGGCGGGGTCCCAATGATGCCCCCAATCTGTGTTGTTATTTAATGTGGTGGCGGCAGATGGCCCTGATGGGTGGGCTGGAAATTTGCTTTCCGGATAGTCCGTGCAGCCGTGCTACACTCATAAAGATTTTCACGTAATTACGATTATCTAATGTCCAACCAAAATAATTTCCTGGTGATATCCGCGCTTGGCAAAGATCGTCCCGGTATTGTCAAGTCTCTCTCAAAGAAAGTTCTCGATGGAGGATGTAATATTACCGACAGTCGGATGACCGTCTTGGGTGGGGAGTTTGCCATCCTGCTGCTGGTTGAAGGACAGTGGAACACGCTGGCCAAGCTGGAAAATGTGTTGCCGGAGCTGCAGACCGAACTGGGTTTGACGATTATTGGCAAACGCACGGAAAAACGTAGCCAAAGCAGTAACCTGCTGCCCTACATGGTCGAAGTGGTTTCCATGGACCACCCCGGCATAGTCAACCAGCTGGCCGAATTCTTTTCTGAAAGGCAGATCAATATCGAAGATCTGGTTACCACCAGCTATGCTGCGGCGCATACCGGAACCCCCATGTTCTCTGTGCATCTGAGTGTCGGCATTCCATCGGATATCCATCTGGCGGGACTCAGAGATGAGTTCATGGACTATTGCGATGCATTGAATCTGGATGCGGTGATCGAGCCGATCAAGGGTTAACGGTAGGAGTAACAGACATGACAGAGATTACTCTTGGTAAGCCCGTAGCCGATGTAGAGCTGCCTGCTACCGGCAACAAGACCATCAAACTCTCAGATTACCGGGGGAAACCGCTAGTCCTCTATTTCTATCCCAAGGCGAGCACTCCCGGGTGTACCCAGGAAGGTCTTGATTTCACAGCGGCGATAAAAAAGTTCCGTCGCCAGTCCACGGTGATCCTTGGCGCCTCGCGGGACAGTGTCAAGGCACAGGAGAACTTCAAGGCAAAACAGGGTTTTCCCTTCGATCTTCTGTCAGATACGGATGAGACTCTGTGTAACGCCTTCGATGTCATAAAAATGAAAAATATGTATGGCAAGAAGGTTCGAGGAATCGAGCGCAGTACTTTCCTGATTGATGAAGCAGGCATCCTCAGACAGGAGTGGCGTAAAGTAAAGGTTAAGGGTCACGCGGATGAGGTGCTTGCAGCCGTCAAGGCCATGCGCGCGCAATAACACTCTGATTCAGGGCATCCTTCTCCAGGTGCGTGTTCTGATATAGTTGTCTGGATCGTTTTTGAATTCTACCCAACCATTGGATACCGCATGCCTGCAGCAGAATTAGGGATCCCCCGCCTTTTTGTCCTCGACACCAATGTGCTGATGCACGATCCAACCGCTCTCTTCCGTTTCAAAGAACACGATATCTTCCTGCCCATGGTGGTTCTTGAAGAGTTGGACAAAGGTAAGAAGGGTATGTCCGAAGTGGCCCGCAATGTGCGGCAGACCAGCCGCTTCCTGGATGAACTGATGGGCCAGATACCACAGCAAGAGATCAGCAGGGGGATCCCGCTCAATACCCTGCAGTTGAACGGTAATAGCAAGATGGGACCGGTATCCGGTCACCTCTTCTTTCAGACCGAACCTGTCATCAGTCATCTGCCCGCCACTTTGCCGGGAAATACCCCTGACAACAATATCCTGGCCACCGCGCTGGGTTTGCAGGAAGCAAATCCTGAGAAGGCGGTCATCCTGGTTTCGAAGGATATCAATCTGCGGATTAAGGCGGCGGTGGTCGGCATTCGTGCAGAGGACTATTCGAGTGATCAGGTATTGGATGATGTTAGTCTGCTGTACAGCGGCAGCGCCAGATTGCCCGATGATTTTTGGGAGCACCACACCAAGGAGGTGGAATCCTGGCAGGAAGAGGGCAGGACCTTTTATCGGGTCACCGGGGATGAGATCGAAGCCTGGTATCCCAGTCAGTGCCTCTATCTGGAGGGGGGCGACAGCCTGCAGTTTATCGTGCGCAGTAAGGTTGATGGCAGCGCCGTTATCGAACTGATCGAGGATTACACCAATCCTAAACACAATATCTGGGGCATAAACGCTCGCAATAGGGAACAGAATTTTGCCCTCAACATGCTGCTTGATCCGGAACTCGACTTTGTCAGCCTGCTCGGTACCGCCGGAACCGGAAAGACCCTGCTGACCCTTGCGGCAGGCCTGCAGCAGACGCTGGATCAGAATCTATACCGTGAGATCATCATGACTCGGGTCACGGTGCCGGTAGGCGAGGATATCGGCTTTCTGCCGGGTACCGAGGAGGAGAAAATGACGCCCTGGATGGGAGCATTGATGGATAATCTCGAGGTGCTGACCCAGACTGAAGGGGGTGAATGGGGCAAAGCCGCGACTGAGGATCTGGTACGCAGTCGAATCCGTATCCATTCCCTGAATTTCATGCGTGGCCGGACCTTTCTCAACAAGTACATCATCCTTGACGAGGCGCAGAATCTGACGCCCAAGCAGATGAAAACCTTGATCACCCGGGCTGGCCCCGGCACCAAGATCGTTTGTTTAGGTAATGTGGCGCAGATCGATACACCCTATCTGACCGAAACCACTTCCGGGTTGACCTATGCGGTAGACAGGTTCAAGAGCTGGGAGCACAGCGGTCATATCACCTTACTCCGTGGTGAACGCTCGAGACTGGCGGATTTTGCATCAGAGCAGCTGTAACCCTAGAATCCTCAGTTGACCGCTATGAACTATGCAAATCGCTTTGAAAACATAAGATTTATCAGTATTGACGGGTTTCACTTATCGGGTGAACAACGCTACACCGCAAATGGCACACTTGTGGCGGCGCATGTCTGGCCGGTTCATGTTCCTGACGGAACCGGCATTTCCCACATCCTTGTGGGACACGTTACAACTCCTTGCAATAGAACAACTATTCCGCGTCGTTGTGTCTTGTCCTGCACCACCACAAATGCACCCTTCACGGTGTTCAACTGAGGATTCTAGGGTAATGGCTCGCGTCATGCCGTCCGATTTGAGAAATCACAAGGCGAGCCTGAGCATCTTTGGGCTCACCCTCAAAACTATTCGTTGATGGTTCCTTGCAGCACAAGCTTTTCCAATTCCGCGATGCTGCGCCGATAGACTTCCACGGTCTGTTGATAGATCTCAGGAAGATCGGAGGCGTCTTCCTGCCGTGCCTTGAATTCCAGCTCTCTGGCGAGTACGGAGAGTTGCACTGCCCCCACGTTTGCACTACTTGATTTAAGCGGATGGGCCGATGTCACCAGCGCTTCGAGATCTCCATTTTTGATGGCCGACTTGATCCTGTTCATCAGACGCGGGGCGTTGGCCATGTAGCTCTCCAGTATGATGACGAAATCATCATCCATGATTTCGTACAGTTCTTTAAGCACGATACTGTCCAAAACCGTTGCAGGCATGTTTTTGCTCCCCTCGGGTTCGGACTCTGGTACATCCGCCATCCCATGATCCATCACTTCCGATGCCTTCTCTCCCGGTTTCTCGGGGTATGTTTCACTGAATCCTTCGACCACATCCTGCATCGGTAACCATTGCCGCAGCATTGTTTCCAGAACAGCCGGTTTTACCGGTTTAGCAAGATAGTCATCCATACCTGTCTCGAGGCAACGCTCCCGGTCACCAGCCATGGCATTCGCAGTCATCGCAATCACGGGAAGGTGCGTCAGCCCATGTTGGACTTCGCGCTTGCGGATCATATCAGTGGCCTGATAGCCATCCATTCGTGGCATCTGACAGTCCATTAGAACGATATCGAATGTTTCCATCTTAATGGCCTCAAGCGCCTCGACGCCATCGTTGGCGGTAACGGGTGAAAGTCCGCTTTTTTCCAGCATCTTCTTTACCACGGCCTGATTGATAGGATTGTCCTCCACAACCAGGACCCTGCCCATTAGTGATGGGCGATTTTTACGTCCATCAGTATTATTCGATTCTATTTCAGCGGTGAAAAAATCATCTTGCTCACGATCACTCCAGCCCGTAAGGTCATTCGGTAGTCTGGGGATGGCTTTTTCCTCAGTAGAGATGTTTGCAACAGAAAGCTGTTCTACATCAAACAACCGTTTGAGAAGACGTTCCAGCTCATTTCGCTGCATGGAGGATTGGATCAACTTTATATTCTTCGATTGGAGCTGTTTGGCTCCGCTATCTGGCGCATCGAGAACCAGGATCTCTACATCTGACATATACGGGAGATTCCTTGCGCTTTTAATGGTCTGCATCAGACTGAGGGTTTGCGTCACTCCGTCGATAAAGATCAGTTCATAGCGCCAGCTAGCCCCGAGCGTTGCAGATGATTTCAGTTTTGTTAAAGCATCGTACTGATTTGAGGCCAGCTCTAAAAATATTCCCCAGAGACGGAGGTGTTCCATCAGTTGACGAATCCGGTCATCGTTTTCCTGACCTACAATCAGGGCCCTGATGCCATTCAGGTCACGTCGGGCAGAGGGTATTTCCAACAAAGATTTTCTGAGTGGCGCCAGGAACCAGAAATAGGAACCCCGGCCCATGTGAGATTTTACTCCAATCTGCCCCCCCATCAGTTCTGTCAGACGTTTACAGATAACCAGGCCCAATCCTGTGCCACCATGTTTCCGGGTCGTGGATGCGTCCGCCTGTGAAAAGGGTTCGAAGAGATGTTGGATCTGTTCTTCAGACAGGCCGGAACCTGAGTCACGCACCGCAAAAAGCATCTCCAATTCAGTGCGGGATGTTTTGCGATTTGAAACCTCAACCGAGACTTCACCTTTGGCAGTAAATTTAATCGCATTGCTGACCAGGTTGGTGAGTATCTGTCTTAGGCGAATTGGATCACCGCGGACAGTGTGGGGAACATTATTTTCGATTTGGTAGCTGAGCTTCAGTCCCTTACGCTGTGCTACATTCTGCATCAGAGACGTGACTTGCTCGACCAAGTCGACAAGATTGATTTCAATAAATTCCAGATCGAGTTTGCCGGCCTCTATTTTTGAAAAATCGAGGATGTCGTTAATGATGCTGAGCAATATCTGAGAAGAATTCAATGCGGTGGTTACGAATTCTTTTTGTTCTGAATCGAGCTGAGTCTCCCTTAGCATCTCCAAAATCGGCAGGATGCCGTTTAAGGGTGTGCGTATCTCATGACTCATGGTCGCCAGGAATTCAGATTTGGCCAGATTCGCCATCTCCGCAGCTTCCTTTGCATGATAGAGTTCTTGCTCCACGTTATGACGTTGATCATTCTCCATGGCCAGTCGACTGCGTAATTCGTTCAGTTCGGTATCGGATTCAACCATGCGCTCATGCAACAGGGAGCGATTTGCAGCCAGCAGGAGGAATTTCTGTTGATTGACTATCATCCAGGCGGACAGAATAAGCAGCGCCAGGAGATATCCAATAAAGCTTGCCCAAAACAGCTCAGGATGTGGCAGTTGATACCCACCTGGATTGACGATCACAAAGGCTGCCAAAGTGAGCACATAAATGATGCTGAAGAAGCTATCAACGGTGAGCAGCAGCGTGGTGAGTAAAAAAATCACCCCAATCAGCGTCGTGGTCAGCGCCAAATTGACGGCATCGCTCTCTTCAACCAGGAGATACAACAGAGCTGAAGCCCAGAGTATACCCAGCAGCAGGACCCCTGGTATAAAGGCATAGCGCCAGATCTGTAGGCGTATTAGAGAGATCCTGCGCAGTTGGAAGATGATGACCGTCTGAACGATTAGAACTGCACCCAGCAAGAGTCCCCAAACCTGATCGAGTGGCTTTTTCCAGCCTTCCCCAATATAGAAATAGAGGATGAGTGCAATCAGATTAGCAATAATCAGGGTCAGGCCATTAGCGTAGAGCAGACGAACCTGCTCACTTTTGACCTTATGTGCTTCACCATTTTTTATTTCCATGGATCCGATAGCTTGGGAAATCAATCAATTGTAAATCAATTTTCATATTAGCTCTGTTTATTCCGGATCGGCAATGGAAGAATTCTTATGATGAGCTCTGTAATTTTGAAAAATACCAGAAAGTCTGAGGGGTTTTATTGTGAGAATATCAGATACATTTTCCGAGGAGGGGCATAGGATGGATTAGGTATATGGTTGGCTCCCCCCAGGCTCCAACCATCATTATTCATTTTTATAGCTAAGAGGAGAATGTCATGACGCAAAATATCGGTGGAGTCGAAAAAGCAATTCGCATCGCACTTGGGATTGCACTGCTCGTGTGGGGCTTTGTATTGAGTAACCCGATCAATTTTTGGGGCGCCATTGGAATTGTTCCATTGGTCACTGCCCTGATCGGTTGGTGTCCAGCCTGGTCACTCATCGGGATCAACACAAATAAATAGCTGTTTTTTTGTACGCCAGACGGAGTGGCCGGGTTAGAGGGTTCTCCCATTTCGATTGGGTTCTGTTGACCTCTTATGAAGATCTGAATGAATCAGGCTGATCCTAGACAGGTTCCTTCGGGCCCACCTTCGGCCATGCGGTCAGCACCGCCTGGACCAGCGTCGCCAGGGGGATCGCAAAGAATACCCCCCAGAAACCCCAGAAACCACCAAACACCAGAATTGCTACGATAATGGCCACTGGATGGAGGTCCACTACCTCAGAAAAGAGTAGTGGCACCAGCACATTGCCGTCGAGCGCCTGAATAATAAAATAGGCGACCGCCAGCCAGATAAAATCAGGTGTCCAGCCCCACTGGAACCAGCCCACGAACAGGACAGGGATCGTCACCACCGCGGCGCCGATGTACGGAATGATCACCGACAGGCCGACCATCACGCCCAGCAGTAGTGCATAGTTGAGGCCCAGCAGGAAGAAGGTTGTAAAACTGGCCGACCAGATAATGATGATTTCCCAGAATTTACCCCGCACATAATTCGCGATCTGACGGTCCACATCGAGCCAAACCGTGCCCGCAAATTTCCTGTGCTTGGGAAGGTATTGAACAAACCAGTCGATAATCAGCCGTTTGTCTTTGAGAAAGAAGAACACCAACAGCGGCATCAATATCAGATAGACAGCCAGCGTGATGACCCCGACCACCGAGGAGAGAGACCAGGAAAGGACGTGTTGACCAAACATGCCGATCTCTTTACGGATCTGGCCGATCAATTGATCGACCTGTTCCTGAGGAATGATGTCTGGATACATCTCCGGCAGTTTCATCAAGGCCGATTGGCCCGTGGATATCATGGTTGGTAACTGCTGTACAAATTCGGTGATCTGTCGGGAGAGCAAGGGCAAAAGTCCCAGTACGACCAATGCGACGAACATGAGAAAAAGGATGAAAACAATGATGACAGCAGGTTGTCTGGGGAGTGAGCGAGTCTCCAGCAGGTTGACCACACCCTCCAGCAGATAGGCAATGACGATACTTGCAAGCACTGGAGCAAGCATGTCGCCCATGGTCAGGACAATACTGAATGCCAGGACCAGAAAGAGGGTCAGAAAGATGATCTGGGGGTCGGAAAAGTAACGTTTGAACCAGGCGGTAATGGTGTGCATGAGGTGATGGTTCTAGACGTTGGTTATCTGGCCAGAAATCTAATCCTGCTTGAGATATTGTTGATAATGCCGCTCGAAGAGTATCTCTATATCATCGATTACCGAGACGGCATCACGCCCCTGAATTATGTGAGACATCATCAGAGAGGAGGTTTCATCCAACATTTTATCCCTCTGCAGCATATGGTAGCTGGCCGAGAGCCGCTGGATAGCCTTGACGACAGACTCTTTTGCGGGACGTGGTATCTGCTTGGGTTCGATGGGTGCTTCAGGTTCGGCTTCATGGTCATCGGCTGAAGTAGCGCGACCCGCAAGAAACTCGGCAAAAGCCATCAAGCTACTCTGGTTTTGCGGGTCCAGGCCGGTAAATAGCTCAAGCAATCGGCGTTGCTCTGGAGTTAACTTTTTCTGGGTTGGAACGTATTGCAAGACTTGTGAACCTAGGGATGTGTTTCGCAATAGTTACGCGCAAACTCCAGCAACTCCTCCATCACGCGCAGGCGAAATTTCTGTTTCTGATGAACGAACGAGAAGGGCCGTTCCATCTGAGGCTCCAGGTCGATGGCTCGCAAGGTGTCAAGTTTCAACTCTTTCTGTACCGTAGCGCGTGAGACGACCGAAACACCCATACCAGCTTCCACCGCACCCTTCACTGCTTCAGGGCTGCCTAATTCCATGGTGATATTCAGGCCAGTACCGCATCCATTGAGATGCTGATTCATATACTCATTGATGACTTCGCGGGTGCCCGAGCCTTCTTCGCGGCAGATGAAATGGTAGTTGAGCAATTCAGCGAACTTAACCGACTTCTTTTCAGCCAAATCATGATTGGGTGGAACGATAGCTACCAGGTGATCCTGACGACAGACTTCCACTACCAGGTTCTTGTTACCCACAGGCGCTTCGACCACGCCCAGATCGATGTTGTTATTTTCCACCATCGAGACGATCCCATCGGAATTAGAGACCCTCAGATGAATGGTTACCTCGGGATAGCGGCTGCCGAAATCCCCGAGCAATGCCGGCAGCATATATTCCGCAATAGTCGTGCTGGCGCCAATGGTCAGCGCACCGCGGATTTCTCCGGTCATTTCACGTACTGCGTTCTCCATATCGGAATAGAGAACGAAGATGCGATCCGCATATTCAAAGACCCTATCTCCCGCTTCGGTCAGACTGATGCGGTTGTGGGTGCGGTCGAACAGACGTGTGTTGAAGTACTCTTCCAATTGACGGACCTGAAAGGTGACCGCCGGTTGAGTCATGTGCAGCGTCTCCGCTGCCTTGGTAAAGCTCAACAACCGTGCAACTGTGTGAAAAACTTGTAGTCTGCGATCAGCCATTACTCAAATACACCATTGCGCCATTCTTTGCTTGGATAAATTCATTTTATATCATAACTTACTTCTATGGGGGAATGCTAATAAATCTCATCATTTCCGAAAGTCGTCTTTTTAATTCCCCATCCTTTAGCTAGTATTTGCTGGACAACTAAAACAATATGCCAAAATCACGCTTGTGAATGGCTCATTCTGAGTCGTGAATATTGGATACGGAGCCTTAATTACATATCGATGAATTAGCGGGATACTTTGGATTCAGTTCTGAAAATGAGCCTTCAGACAAAACCCGTTACAAGGGAGACCACCATGAAGAGAAGTAGAATAACGCTTGCTGTAGCTTTCAGTCTTGCAGCGATTTATGAATCGGCTGGCGCATCTGGTTTTGCGTTGATTGAAAACTCAGCTTCCGGGATGGGCAGCGCCTTTGCCGGAGCTGCAGCGGTTTCGGAAGATGCCAGCACTGTCTGGTTCAATCCGGCAGGCATGGTCCGGCTTAAAAAACAACAGATAGCCGGTGCACTGCATGTGGTTTTGCCTGAGGCCAGTTACACTGACGAAGGCTCTTACATCAATCCCGCATTGACCGGCGATACGGTAACGCCGGGTTCCCTCTCTGGCTCTAACGATACTACCGATGTGAATGCAGTCGTACCCAACCTGTACTATGTGCTTCCATTGAATGATCAGTACACATTTGGTATCGGGCTGAATGCACCATTCGGCCTGGAGACTGATTATGACGATGAATGGGTTGGCCGCTATCATGCGACGAACTCACAATTGATGACCCTCAACATCAATCCATCCCTGGCCTGGCAGGGTCCAAGCGGATTGTCGCTCGGCGTCGGTTTTAATGTCCAGTATGCGAAAGCGGATCTGAGTAACCAGATCGACTCAGGCGCCGTCTGTTTAAAAGTTGCTGGTGATAACAATAATCTGTTGGCGCAGTGTCTGGATTCAGGGCTGCTGCCCAACACCGTTGCTAACGACAGCAGTGGAAATGTGATAGGGGATGACTGGTCCTATGGGTACAACCTGGGGCTGCTCTACCAGTTCAACGAGCAGAGCAGGATCGGTCTCGCCTACCGCTCGGAGGTCTCTCATGAACTGGAGGGTGACGGTGAATTTGAGGTGAATCCGGAGCTGCGCAGCTTTCTGGATTCAGTTGGTCTAACCACTTTTCTAACCGATACCTCTGTCACCGCAGCCGCAGACCTGCCGGCATCCGCCTCACTCTCCGGCGTAGTCGGCATCACCGATCGGTTGACTCTGCTGGCGGACATCACCTGGACCGACTGGAGCAGTTTTGATGAACTGCGCATCGAATTTGACAATCCCGCCCAGGACGACGCGGTGACCGACGAGTCCTGGGAAGACACCATGCGTTACTCCATCGGCCTGAATTTCCAGGAAGGCCCGCGTATCTGGCGCGCAGGTTGGGCCTATGACGAGACACCTATCCCCGACCCACAGCACCGGACACCGAGAATCCCCGGCAACGACCGTACCTGGTTATCGTTCGGGCTCGGGATGCCGTTCAGTAAGGCGTTTTGGCTTGATCTGGGTTACACCCATATCTTCATTGATGATACGCCGATCGATCACACCGATTCGAATGGCTACACGCTACGGGGTGTCTATGAGGCGGATGTGGATATCCTGAGCGCTCAGGCCACCATGAATTTCTAAGGAGAAGCATAATGAAACCAAGATTTTTTCCAGTCGTTGCATTGACTTCTCTTTTGGCCCTTTCAGGTTGTAATGATTCCAGCGATTACGATTTCGACGCAAGTGCCGATGATGCCCAGGAGACCTATGAGGAAGATAATGTCATCCAGCCCCGGCCGCTGTTCAATCCCAGCGAAGGGCAGATTCCATCTGCGACCAATCTGTTGTTCCTGGGTTCAGACGATTACACGCTGAATATTCCGATCGACCCTCTCGAGTCAGATGGGGCCAAGGCACTCAAGGCGACCCTCAACGAGCTGGACGGTTTCTCCACCACATCTCCTGTCACGGTCGAATTCAGCACTACGCTGGATCCCGCCAGTCTAGTGATAGGTGATACGGTGCGCTTGTTCAAGGTGACCACCGATCCCGCGTCCGGCGTCGTCCTCGCGGTGGATCGGGAACTGGGCGCCACCGAGTATGTGACCGCCCTAGCCGGGGCCAACCTGGAGGTCCTGGTGATCCAGCCGGTGGTTCCTCTGCCAGAGCTGACCAGTTATCTAGTGGTCTTCACCAACGGCATCACCGATGCCGCCGATACTCCGGCCAAGGCGGATACCGTCTATCGAGTACTGAAATCAACCGAGCCCCTCACCGATGAGCTTGCCGTACTGGAGCCCCTGCGGCAGCTGACCCAGACCTTCGAGGCCGCAGCCGCCACTCAGGGTATCGCGACAGATGACATCGTCCTGAGCTGGGTCTTCAGCACCCAGTCGATCAGGCCGGTGCTGGAAGAAGTAGCGGAGAACGCGGTCGGGGACGATTCAATCACCTTGGCGCCAACCGGTCTCACAACTCATGATGTCAATGCTCAATTGAGCGGCGACGCCTATCTTTATATCGGCACCTTGAATATCCCCTACTATCTGACCGACAATCAGGACGATTCAACGGCGCCATTGACGGAACACTGGACCGGTGAGGGAGGATCGGCCCTGACCTGGCTGAATCCAACTCCTGTCATGACCGGTACGCAAACCATCCCGCTGTTGCTCACCCTGCCCAACGAGGCTTCTGAGGATGTTGCTTCGGCACCGACCGATGGCTGGCCGGTGGTGATCTTTCAGCATGGTATGACCCAGGATCGAACCAACCTGCTGGCCATCGCCGACGCGCTGGCAAAGGCAGGTTTTGCCGCCGTTGCGATCGATATGCCGTTGCATGGCATCACCAATGACCAGGACAACGATCTGTATGCAGGTGAAACGCCGTTTCCCGATGATGTGGAGCGCACCTTCGATATGGATCTGGTGAATAACGAGACCGGTGCAGCCGGAGCCGATGGGACTATCGATCCGTCTGGTCATCACTTCGTCAATCTGACTAGCCTGCTCACATCCCGCGACAATCTGCGCCAGGCGGTATCCGATCTGTTGGTATTGCGCAGGAGTCTTCCTAGCATCGCCGGTATCGACCTGAATACGGACCGGGTCTACTTCGTCGGTCACTCACTGGGCGCCATCGCCGGCACCGTCTATCTCGGTGTGGATGTAGGTTTCGAGGACAGCGTGCAAGCCGCCAGCCTGGCCATGCCGGGTGGCGGTATCGCCAAGCTGCTCGACGGCTCGGCGGAAATCGGCCCCATTATCGAGGCGGGTCTGGCGGCCAATGGCGTGATCAAGGGCACAGCGGATTACGATAGCTTCATGGTAGTGGCACAGACCGCCATGGATTCGGGAGATCCGATCAACTTCGCGGAGATGGCCGCAGCCGGACATCCGATCCACATGATCGAAGTAGTCGGTAATGGGGATAACCCGCCGCCGGATCAGGTGGTTCCCAATAGTGTGGAGGGCGCGCCACTGTCCGGTACCGAGCCGTTAGCGAGGATCATGGATCTTAAATCGATCACCGCTGATACAGACGACACATTTACTGGAGATGGCATAGTGCGTTTTACCGAAGGTGATCACAGCTCAGTGCTAGATCCGACTGCAAGTCCAGCCGCCACAATGGAGATGCAATCCGAGATCGCCAGCTTTCTGGCATCCGGCGGCAGCGCTATTGTGATCACCAATCCCGATGTCATCGCACCGTAAAACGACCTCAAATTGTAGCCTCTGAGAGTCAGATGTTAGTAATTGGTCAACCCGTGTAGGAGCTGCCCATGGCTGCGACCAAAGGCGGAAGCCTTTTGGCCGCTTAACTTAAAGCGACTAGCGTCGCTATTCGCAGCCACGGGCAGCCCCTACAACGAAGTTTTTGGGTTGAGTGCAAAGACATTACAGAGCGAGCTGCATAGATACCGATGATTTATTGAACCGAACTGGAGGAGTAGCTTTCCATGAAAAGAATCCAATATTGTTTGCCGCTAATTGCGGCATTGACCTTCAGCCAAGGGATGGCACTCGCCGATGAGGAGGCTGAACCCACCGTCTCGCTCAAACGTCTCTCCATGGAGACCGCGGTCACCATTGCCCAGGGCGCCATCGACGCCTGTCGCAAACAGGGTATCCAGATCGGGGTGACGGTGGTGGATCGTGACGGCACTGTGCAGGTGGTTCTCCGCGACACCATCGCAGCGCCTATTACGGTTCCGATCAGCCGCCAGAAGGCCTTCACGGCGGTCAACTTCAATGCGGCGACATCACAGTTGAGTGATCGTGCCGATACGCCGATCGGCCGCATCGATGGTCTGGTGATGGCCGCCGGTGGCCTGCCGGTGCAGGCAGCTGGTCAACTGCTGGGGGGCGTAGGGGTCAGTGGCGCACCTTCGGGTAAAACGGATGAAGCCTGTGCCCAGGCCGGTATAGATCAGGTCATAGACGATCTTGAGATGGCGATGTGAATCGTACTAAAGGTGTGAGTCTTTAGCAGGTACACGCCATCTTAAAGTTTAGGCATGATGACGTCATTGGAGTGTGCATGATCGTGTTCATGGGGAGCTGGTGGTGGTAAGGGTTCTCCACTGAACAGGGCGTTGGCGGCCTTGTACGGGTCCAGTTCACTGGTGGCGACGACTTGCACTCCTTGAGAGGCCATGCGTCGGATGAAGCCCTGTCCGCAGCTGCCGCAAATCAGCATATCCACGGTAAAAATAGGGTGATCGTCGCCATGGTATTCATGCAGCGACATCTCTTTGGGCAGATCGAGTCGCTCCAGTTCAACAGGTTTACCGGCTTCGTCCTGGCCGAGAATTAAAAAGCGCCGGGTTTTACCGGCGTGGCCGGTGATGGCCCGGAAGTTTTGACTGGTAATGCCGATTTTCATTGACTCTCCTGCAGCACTTTGATCAGGCGGTTTGTAGATTCTTCTGCGGGGTGTAGAGTGATTTTGCCCATTTCTCGAGAACTGCGTTCGCAACCGGCATGGGGCACTCCATGAATGAGATGATAAAACGATCTTTTGTTTCACAGATGCCGATCGAACGTGGTCTGTTGGCCAGTTGTACGGGCTCCGGGAGTGTCAAGCCAAAGCAGAAAACAATGTTGATCGCTGCTCTGATATCCTCCGCTATCTGACCATTGGGCAGGCTACTGGTGTGGGCGAAATGATCGAACGACGCGATGTAGCAGGCGGAGTGATGCGCCTCGATTTTCGCTCTGAAATGATCTGCGATCTCTTCAACAGAATCAAAACGGCACTCGGACGGGTCTATTTCCAACAGATAGACTGGGACCTTTTCTTCCAATAGGGTCTGTTTCAACATGCCTGTAATCGCTCTCAGCGATTGGATAATTGTTTAACTGAGAATACTACGTGTCAAACCAGCCATCTGGCATTGAAAATGATCAATCCTCGGCGATGCGCTGTAGATTGGGTATGTCGAGTAGGAAATGGTTGGTTTGGGACTCCACCAGAAGACTCTGGCGTTTGAATTCTGCAATGGTCCTGCTCGCGGTTTCGGTGGTGATGCCCAGCATCGCCCCCATGTCTTCACGGGCAAACAGCTGGCATTCGCTGCTTTGGCTGTCTTGCACCAGGCGGAGCAACAGGCGCGCCACACGTTGCTTTGAGGAGCCGGTGGAGAGCTCAGTCAGCCAGGCATCCGCTTCATTCAGCGCCCGCTGCCAACGGTGTAACAGTTCCCGATGTAGTGTTGGATTTTCCTTGCTCAGGATATCGACCACCTTGACCGGCAGGCTGCAGACTTCAGTCTCTTGCAGTACCACCGCCTCGTGCTGGTAGTTTTCACCCAACAGGCACTCCAGGCCTGTGACATCTGTAGAGCGGATCAGGCGAACGATGCGTTGGCTGCCATCCTGCAGATACTGCACAAGCTTGAGGATACCGGAGCGTACCGTATACAACCGTTCGCCCTGATCGCCTGTATGGTAGAGAGTGGCGCCAACAGGTAGTGTATACTGGTCAATTGGATCATGGATCTGTTCAAACACCCCTTCGGGTAATCCTGCAAACAGAACAGACTCCCGGATCGCACAGGATTTACAATCGGCCTTTCCATCCCAGGCCTCTTTCAGGGTGACAAGTTTTACCATGGCAATTGTGTTGGAGGGTGGTGTTATCCTGTTGTATCTGTAAAAGATTAACCTTTCAACAGGTTAACCATAACAGATATTTCATGTTGATAAAGCCTGTTTTTGTATATGGGTAACAGCAGTATGGAGATGCAGGCCGGATAGAATCTGTATGTCTCTCCCACTGCGCAGGTTTGAGCCATCTTTGAGTGTTCTCCAATGACTGTTAGTGCTTTCGAGTGTAGCACTCTTGGGTCTGGTCAACATGTACGGATTGATTTTTCTCCCTCCTGGTTAGAATGCGGCAGGGGGTATTTGGTTTTGGTAGATTTATGTCACTGATCAGACTTAGAGAGATACAACTTGGTTTTGGGGGCCATCCATTGCTTGATGGTGTCAATCTGTCCATCGAGAAAGGTGAGCGTATCTGTCTGCTGGGGCGGAATGGCGCAGGCAAGTCGACCCTGATGAAGGTGATCCTGGGCGAACTGACGGCGGATGATGGGGAGCGGGTGGTCGGCAACGGTGTAAGGATTGCCCGCCTCATTCAAGAAGTGCCGCAAGGCCTGACGGGCAGTGTCTTTGATATTGTGGCCGATGGGGCCGGCAATCTGGCAAAGCAGATCAAGACCTACCATCAGTTGAGCAATCAACTGGCTGAGGCAGACAGCAGGCAACTGCTGGATCAGCTGGCCAATGCGCAGCATGCCCTTGAGGCAGCGGATGGCTGGCAACTGGAGCAACGGGTGGAGACGGTGATCTCCCGTCTCTCTCTGTCACCGGATGAAGAGTTCTCCGAGCTTTCGGGTGGACTCAAACGCAGAGTGTTACTCGCCCAGGCGTTAGTCAATGAACCTGCCCTGTTATTGCTGGACGAGCCGACCAACCACCTGGATATCGAATCCATCAGTTGGATGGAAGAGTTTCTGCTCAACTATCCGGGCGCGCTGCTGTTTGTGACCCATGACCGCGCCTTTCTGCGCCGCCTGGCCACCCGTATCCTCGAGCTGGACCGGGGACGGCTAACAGACTGGCCGGGCGACTATGACAATTTCCTCAGGCGTAAGGAAGAGATGCTGAATGCGGAGGCTCAGGAGAACGCCCGCTTCGATAAAAAACTGGCGCAGGAGGAGACATGGATCCGTCAGGGTATCAAGGCGCGCCGCACTCGCAACGAAGGTCGTGTCCGAGCCCTCCAGACAATGCGGCAGGAGCAGCAACAGCGCCGCTCCACGACCGGTCAGGCGAAGATGCAACTGCAGGACGCTGGCCGTTCGGGCAAGCTGGTGGCTAAAGTCGAAAACATCAGTTACGCCTGGGGGGATAAACCGGTCATCAAGGATTTCTCCACAACGGTGATGCGTGGTGATCGCATCGGTATCATTGGTCCCAACGGGGCAGGCAAGAGCACCTTACTAAATTTGCTGTTGGGTCGTTTGGCGCCGGACAGCGGTAAGGTGAAGCTCGGAACTAATATTGAAGTCGCCTACTTCGATCAGCTGCGCAGCCAGCTCAACGAGGAGCTGTCGGTACAGGATAATGTGGGAGGCGGCAGTGACAAGGTGGATATCGGCGGCAGGAGCAAACACATCATCGGTTACCTGCAGGACTTCCTGTTTACCCCGGAGCGGGCGCGTACTCCGGTGAAGGCCCTCTCCGGTGGTGAGAGAAACCGATTGTTGCTGGCCAAACTGTTCACCAAACCCGCCAACGTATTGGTATTGGATGAACCCACCAATGATCTGGATGTGGAGACTCTCGAACTCCTGGAGGAGTTGCTGCTGGGCTACCAGGGCACCCTGCTGTTGGTCAGTCACGACCGGGATTTCCTCGATCATGCAGTGACCAGTTGCCTGGTTTTTGAAAGGGATTGCCGGGTGACCGAACATGTGGGCGGCTACAGTGACTGGGAAGATTATCGGAAGCAGGTGGCTGCCAGACAGAAATCAGCCGAGAAAAAGGTCAAGCCTGCGGCAGAAGCGCCGAAAAAGAAGAAAGGCAAGCTCAGTTACAAGGATCAGCGTGAGCTGGACAGTCTGCCGCGGCGCATAGAAGAACTGGATAAGGCGCTTGCGGAGATCCAGCAGCAGATGTCAGACCCCACTATCTATCAACAGGGTGGAGGAAAGATCAATGAGCTCCAACAAGCAATGAAAGAGCATGAGCATGAGCTGGAAGCCGCCTATGAGCGCTGGGAGGTTCTGGAGACTGCTCAATCAGAAGCATGACTATCAGCCAGGAGAGGAGCTTTAAATGAAGAAAGGCTTGGTGAGTGTAAGCACGTTTCTTTTGCTGTGCGGCAGTCAGTGGGTGCAGGCCGGCGCGAGTTGTGTGGTGGCAAAGAAGCTGGGCAACTCCCTGGCGCTCGAATGGGTGGCGGCTGAGAGCGAGAGTGCGGAGAGTGCGACCCACAAGGCCAAACAGAAACTCCTCGAGCAGGGATTGCATGGAAAATATCAGGATGTTCATCCTCAGGCCTCGAGCGACCTGCCACATGCACATGTGGTTATAGTGAAAACCGAGTATAAGACCCGGATCGGGAAAAACCGCACCAGCTATGGTTGTGGTTTCAGCGCTCACTCCGCTGAGCATGCAAGAGATGTGGCTGTCTACAATCTACGCAACTACTCTTGGGGCTGGAAACCTGAATTCGGCTACCAGGTGCAGGAAAAGTTCTCTTACTGATTGCTTTCCCGGCTTGAAACTCACCAGTGAGTCGAGGTCATCTCTCGTTTACTGACTGATCTGCTTTTTCAAGCAGTAGCAGAATGGTGCGCCGGAGAAGATAAAATGTGCTGAGGGTGAAGGCAGGGGGGTTGCCCCCCCTGCGAAGTCAAAGGTAAAGGTTAATGACTAATCGTCTCAATCATCATCTCTCCCTCCTGCTCGTGCTTGCCTTACACTCAACGGCTGTGCTCTGGGTCAGGGTGTCATTGGTCGGATCTTCGTTCTCTGCTGCATTGATGACCGCTGTCCACTCCAGGACATAGCTGCCAGCCTCTTCACATTCAATCTCAGCACTGAATGTGAATCGAGTGTCGCCCCCCCCAGGGATCACGCTACTGATAACAGATGCTGGATCGATCTCCACCTCTATCCCCGGATGACCGGCAACAGACAGGGTGACAGTGGCATCCTGCTCGATGCTGACTCCATCGCCAAACACGTTGATGCGTCTGGTGGTTTCTCTGTCTTCACGCAGTTTCAAGATGCTCGGTACGCGCATACTGCTCAGGTAGACATCCGCATCACCGATAATGTCGGTCACCGTGATGGTGACAGTGGCGGAAGCGGCTAGGCCAAAACCGTCTTCGATGGTGTAGGTGAAGCTGTCAGCGCCGCTGAACCCGGTGTTCGGCGTGTAAGTGACAGTGCCGTCACCGTTATTTACTGCAGTACCATTCGCTGCTGTCCCTACGCCGCTTACCATCAGAGCATCGCCATCGGCATCGCTGTCGTTGGCTAGCACATCGATGGTGACCGCAGTATCCATGGTAGTGGACGCGGAATCGTCCACTGCTACCGGATCCTGGTTTACATCGGTGACGTTCCAGTTAAAGCTGACCGCACTGCTTAGTACGCCATCGGAGACAGTGACCGTAACCGCATAGCTTGCGCTCAGGTCCGGATGGTTGACTGCATCCAAGGAGATCACGCCGCTGATCACACCGCTACCGGCATTAATCGTCAGATTCGGCGGTAGCCCTGTTGCGCTGTAGGTCAAGGCATCGCCATTCGGGTCGTCGGCGATCACCGCCAGGCTTACGGTGCTTTCTTCAGCGTCTGACTGATCGGCCACTGAGCCGACATTGGGCGCATAGTTGACCGTATCCACGCTGATGGTGACCGTCGCGATATTGCTGTTGTCCTCACCATCGCTGGCCACATAGGTGAAGCTGTCAGTGCCGGAGAACCCGGCGTCCGGCGTATAGTCGAAGGAGCCGTCCGCATTGAGGTTGACTGCACCATTGGATGGGCCAGAGTCGAGTGCCGCGGTCAGTGGGTCACCATCGGCATCGCTGTCGTTGCCCAGGACGCCGGGTGCGAGAATGTTCAGCGCGGAATCCTGCAGCATGCTGTAACTGTCGTCCACGGCTACCGGTACCACGTTGGGCGGTGGTGCGATAGTGGCCACGGTGGCGGCGGTGTCAGTGGCGCCTGAATCATCCGTAACCTCCAGGGTTACCGTATAGATTTCCGCATTGGCATAGGTGTGGGTCGGTGTAGGACCGGTGCCCGTACCTCCATCACCAAATGTCCAGAGGTAGGAGACGATAGTGCCATCGGGATCGTTCGAACCCGTGCCATCAAAGGTCAACTCAACCCCGGCAGTACCTTCATAGGGCCCACCCGCATCGGCGACCGGCAGCAGGTTGCCCTGGGTTACGTTGATGTTCACCGTGGCCTCGTTGCTGTCGACGAAGCCGTCATTCGCAACATAGGTGAAGCTGTCAGGACCGGTATAACCCGCATTGGGTACGTAGAGGAAGGACCCATTGTCGTTCAGGGTTACCACGCCATTAGCCGCTATGCTGGTCGGCGCCGCGGTCAGGGTATCCCCATCGGCGTCACTGTCATTGCCTAACACGCCTGGTGCAGGCACCACGAGCTCCACATCCTGTTCGGTGCTGTAGGTATCGTCCACAGCCACGGGGGCTATATTGACCACGCTGATTGTAACGGTTGCGGTGGCGGTGCCGCCGAAGCCGTCTTCGACCTCATAGGTAAAGTTGTCCGTACTGACAAAACCCGTGTTGGGGGTATAGGTGATGCTGTCGTCGTTGTTGATCTGCACCGTACCGTTCAAAGGCATTATCGTGATGTTGGATACGGCCAATGTGTCATTGTCAGCATCGTTGTCATTGCTCAATACAATAACAGTGACCGGCGTGTTGGGATCTGTCGTAGCACCATCGTCGATGGCGATTGGCAGCTGGTTCACATCATCTACAGTCCAGTCAAAGCTAACCGAGCTGACAAGATCACCGTCGGAGACGTTAACGGTCACCGGATAGATGACTGCCAAATCGGGATGGCCAACTGCCTCATAAGCTACACTGCCGTTGATCACGCCGCTGGCCGGATCGATGCTCAGTCCAGTGGGCAGACCGGTTGCGCTGTAGGAGAGGGTGTCCCCATTCGGATCGCTGGCTACGACGGCCAAGTTGATCAGGTCAGTCTCAGCGTTGGTCTGCGCGCCCGGATTAGAGACATCGGGTGGCAGATTGATCTCTGACACGTTGATCGCGACCGTCGCGATATTACTGTCGCTGATGCCGTCATTGGCGACATAAGTGAAGCTGTCGGGACCGATCGAACCTGGAACATAGCTGAAGGACCCATCGGCGTTGAGGGTCAGGGCGCCATTGCTCACGTTACTGGACAGTATTGAGGTCAACGAATCGCCGTCGGCGTCGCTGTCGTTACCCAGTACGCCGGGGGCCGGAATGTTGAGGGTCGTGACCTGGTCGGTGCCATAGACGTCATCCACGGCCTCAGGCGCCTGGTTGGTGACGCTCACCACCACAGTGGCTTCATCCGATCCACCGAAGCCATCATCGATGGTGTAGGTGAAGGGGTCATCCCCGACAAAGCCGGCATCCGGTGTATAGGTCAGGGTGAAGTCCGCATTGATCGTCACCATGCCGTTGGCCGGGTGGTTGGTGATCGCTACGACTGTCAGGGTATCGCCGTCCGCGTCACTGTCGTTGGCCAGTACATCGAGTACCAGTGAGGTGTCGTGGATGACTGTGAAAGGCCCGTCGTTCACTGCAACAGGCGCCTGATTCACATCATTGATCACCCAGTCGAAGCTGGTCGATGCCGGCAGGTTTACACCATCGTCAACCGCTACGGTGACAGTGTAGATATCCTGAATGGCCGGGTG
>JBDLIT010000034.1:0-30808 GCA_039714735.1 Pseudomonadota bacterium | reverse complement strand
TCTTGCGAGATCTTCTTTCAGGAAGAGGAGTGGAAGGCCCTGTGCGTCCACTCCACGAAAAATCCGTACCCACCTGAAACACCCCCGACACTCAATGAAGCCATTCGTGTCATGGCGAAGCTCGGTGGCTTCATGGGTCGCAAAGGTGACGGCGAGCCCGGAACCACTTCCCTGTGGCGCGGCATCCAACGTCTTGATGACATCACCGAAACGTTCAGGATAATGTCCACTGCCATGGCGGCGGCACCTTGAAACTGTCTTCAGTGTGGGTAATAGTCAGCCCTCAGGGAGGGGGCTGGAGGGAGGGAATGACCTTGTTTCTGTGGACGGGCGCTAAGCTAATAAATTCGATGTTTAGGGAGGCTTGCGGCCTGTCTGTGGGCATTCTTACGAGTGGTTTGGTTGGCATTGATCGAGAAAAAGAAAAAGCCACTGTATGTGGCTTTTTCATGTGTGATAGGCGGCCTTTATTGGCCGCCTCGCTTTGCAACTAACTGAAGAGGGTAGCCAGCGCCTTATTTGTTGGCGATCTCTTCAAGTTTCTTGGCGGGAATGACATGCCCGTTCAACGCTGCATCCTTGGCATTTCGGCCAAAGGCAACACTTAGCAGGGTCGAGTAGTAGACGATAGGCATCTTGAACTTAGTGCCGTATTTCTCGTTGATCTGATCCTGATAGATCTCGGTGTTGGCCTGACACAGCGGACAGGGGGTGACGATCATGTCGGCGCCATTGTCAGAGGCCGCCTCGAGGATGCCCTTGATCATCTCCTGGGACTTCTCCGGCTCGGAGAAGGCCAGGGCACCACCGCAGCACTGCACCTTCTTTTCAAAGGTGGGAATCGACTCGGCGCCCACACTCTCGACGATATTGTCGAGATACATCGGGTTCTCGAAGGACTCACCGGCGATGCCGAAGGGTCGGTTGGTCTGGCAGCCGACATAGCCAGCGATTTTCAGGCCTTCCAACGGCTTCTTGACCTTCTCTTTGATGCCGTCGAAACCGATGTCCTCCACCAGCACCTCTACCATGTGACGCACCTTGGCTTCACCCTGGTATTTGAGGCCGGCTTCGGACAGCGCGGTGTTGGCATCCTTGAACATCTGCTCGTCTTCGTTCAGGCGCTCCTTGGCTTCGCGGGTGTTGAGCCAGCAGGCGGCGCAGGGGGAGACGATCTCCTGTCCTGGGTTGTGCTCTTCAGAGAGGGCGATGTTGCGGGCCGACAGGGTCAGACGTGGCAGCTCGCCACCGCCACCGTAACCGACGGAGGCGCCACAGCAGTTCCAGTCAGGAATCTCGTTGAGTTGAATATCCAGCTCTTCGCACATGGTCTGCGCGGAGAGCAGGTAGTTGGATGAGGTTGCTCCTTTCTGTGAGGAACAGCCGGGGTAGAATGATAGTTCTATTTTAGCCATTTCGGTTAGTCCTCACTTACTTGAAGTCCTGGATGTTGGCTTCTTCGATTTCCTGAGCCTTTTTGATGATCTTCTGCAGATCGCCAGGGCTTTTCACCCCATGACCGCCAAGGGCTTCCATCGCGTTCATGCGCTTGGTCTTCATCATCTGTTGGCCCAGTTTCTGGTTGGCCATGGCATTCTTGACGCCTTCACCGAAGCCATCTTTGAAGTACATGGAGAGTCCCAGCTTCAGCTCGTTGACCCGCCCCTTCTTCATCAGGTTGTTCCAGAAGATCTGAGAAAACTCAGCGGTAGGCTGTTTCTTCGGTGTCAGGCCCAGGCGTTTGGAGTAGACCGCCAGGCCATGCATGATGTGGGTGATCGGCAGGCCGCGTGGGCAGCGTGCGATGCAGTTGTAGCAGGAGGTGCACATCCACATGGAGTCGGAGCTCAAGACCTCTTCGCGCTTGCCGGCGCGAATCATCATGAACAGTTCCTGCGGTGGGTGTTCCCAGTGCTTGCCGAGGGGGCAGGAGCCGGAGCAGACGCCGCACTGCATGCACATCTTGACCCATTCGCCTTCCTCGACATTTGCCTCAACTTCCTTGAGGAAGCTGCTGCGGTATTTCTCAATCATTGACGTGTTTAAATCACTCATTTTCACTCCCCTTTGTAGGGTGTCTAGGGTGGTTGACCAAGTCCACCCTACAAAAAGTAAAGTTGTTCAGGTCGTTTTGTGTGCTTCAGCGGAGCGAGCTCCGCTGAAGCACTTGCGCCATTAGAACTTGAACGGGCTCAGGCCGATTTTCTCTACCGTGTCGGCCATGTCGTTGATCAGCTGAGGTGCGCGTTGGGTATCGGTTATTGCGACCTCATAGACCTCGACACGTTCCGGTTCCAGGTTGAGGGTCTCCAGGGTGTCGCCGACCTTGCTCATCCGCTCGGCCGCCATAGCGGAACCTCGGACGAAGTGGCACTGGTAGTCGTCATCGCGGCGGCAGCCCATCAATACGATACCGTCATAACCGCTGTTCAAGGCGTCGGTGACCCAGGAGAGGCTCACGGAGCCGAGACAGCGCACCGGGATGACGCGGGCCCAGGGGTTGATCTCCACACCATTCATGGCCGCCTGATCCAGCGCCGGGTAGGCGTCGTTTTCACAGGCCAGCACCAGGATACGCGGCTTCTCGTCCCACTCTTCCGGGATCTCGACGTTCTTGATCTGCTGGTTTACGGTCTCCACCGAGTAGTTCTCGAAGGAGATGACACGCACCGGGCAGGCGCCCATGCAGGTGCCACAACGCCGGCAGCGCGACTCGTTGTACATCGGGTAGCCTTCCGCGTCCTCATTGATGGCGCCGAAGGGACACTCTACCGTACAGCGCTTACACTGGGTGCAGCCTTCCTTGCGGAAGCTGGGGAAGGAGAGATCACCGGAACGTGGGTGGGCGGCGCGGCCCAGACCCGCATTCTCTGCGGCCTGAATCGCCTTCATGGCGCCACCGGTGGCGTCGTCACGAGCCTGCTGGATATCCATCGGGCGGCGTACTGGACCCACGGCATAGATGCCGGTACGACGGGTTTCATACGGAAAACAGATGAAATGTGAGTCAGTGAAACCATACCGCAGATGTGGCAGGTCGGTGCCCTGACGGTACCCCAGGTTGAGAATCGAGGGTGGGGCCACTTCCAGGGCCTGCTTCAGCGTCTCTTTCTCCTCAGAACCCTCTTCAGCCTCATCAAAAGCGAGCTGTGCGTAGGGGTCGGGGCCTGAATTAGGTTCCATACCGGTGGCTAGAACCACCAGATCACAGTCCATCTCGGTCTCTTCGTCCAGGATCATATCCTTGAACTTGACCTTCAGGCTGTCGCCGGAAACGACTTCCGAGGCAATACCCTTGGAGAAGGTGACCATCGCCTTTTGACCAGCGCGGTAGAAGTCCTCACCGCCGGCGCCCGGGGTGCGCAGGTTGTTGAACAGGATGGTGGTATCACAATCACCGTTCAACTCCTTGAAATACATCGCCTGTTTGATGGACACCAGGTCGGTGACGCCGGAGAAGTAGGGCAGGTAGCCCTCTTTAGTGGAACACTGACCGGCATTCTGGATGAAGCAGACGCTGTTGACCTCTTTACCGTCTGAAGGACGCTTGATGGGACCACCATTGGCGGCCACGGCCAGGGCCTCCAATTCGTGATTAGTAACCACGTCGGCGCTCTTGTCGTAGGCGAACTCAGGCAGCTTGTTGGCATCAAAGGGTTTCCAGCCGGAGGCCTGCATGATGGCGCCAATGGAAACGGTCTGGGAGGAGCCGGATTCAGTAGCAATCTCCACGCTGAAGCGGCCGGGTGCACCATCGATCTTTGCGGTTGAGCTATTGAGATAGACGGTGATTTTGTCATTAGCCTCAATAGCCTCGGCCATCGCCGGTACCGGGTTCTCGGCAGGTTCCGCATAGGGTGAACGGTTCGGGATGACCTTGTAGTAGCCGCCAACGGCGCCGCCCAGGGCAGCACTTTTCTCTACCAGGTGTACCGGGTAGCCTGCAGCGGCAGCTTCCAGTGCGGCGGTCATGCCGGTGATGCCACCACCCACGACCAGCAGGTTCTTGTTCACATCCTGCTCACCGGATGCGGCCGGCTTGGTCATGGATTTGAGCTCAGCGCAGGCCATGCGGATATAGTCGTCCGCCATCTCCTGGGTAGTTTCTGTGTTCTCGTCGGACTCCGGGCGGACCCAGATAACACCCTCACGCAGGTTGGCGCGGGTCAAGGCCACATCGGTGAAGTTGAATGCCTCTACTTTGGCGCGGCGGGAGCAGGCGGCAATCATGACATGGGTGACAGCGTCATTGGCGATGTCGTCTTTAATCATCTGCACGCCTTCGGCGTTGCACAGCATCTCGTGCTGTTTGCAGCTCTGCATCTTGCCGTCACGGGTGGCGGTCTGTTCCAGGGTGCCGGCATCCAGGCGTTCGCCGATGCCACAGCCGGTGCAGACATATCCAGCAAATTTCTTATCATCAGCCACTGTATTAACCCTCCGTTCCTGCTACGCGATTGACCACCTGAATGGCGCGTAGCGCGGCGCCGGTGGCGTGCTGTACGGCCCGGTTGACGTCCAGTGCATCGGACGAGCAGCCGGCCGCGAAGACGCCGCCATTTTCCGGGGCAGGCTCGATGAAGCCCTCTTCATTGATAACGATCTCGACCGGGAAACTCTCTTTGTCGACGCTGGGCTCCATGCCGACGGCCAGCACCACCAGATCATGCTCGCTGGCATAACGGTTGTAGCCTTCGGTATCCACGCCATGCAGGGTAGGATTGCCGTTCTCTTTGTTCTCGACGATGGAGGCGACCTTCGACTTGATGAATTTGACGTTATCCTTGGCCTTGACCATCTGATAGAACTCTTCGAAGCGGTCGATGGCGCGGATATCGATGTAGTAGATGGAGATGTCCACCTCATCCGTCGGGTAGGTGGCCTGCTTCAGGGAGGCCATGCAGCAGATGCGTGAGCAGTGCAGCAGGTGATTCTTGTCACGGGAGCCGGCGCATTGGATGAAGGCGACCGATTTGATCTCCTTGCCATCCGAGGGACGCACCAGCTTGCCGCCGGTCGGACCGTTGGGATCCGCCAAGCGTTCGAACTCAACGCTGGTGATGACGTTGTCGATGCGATCATAGCCATAAGGCTGAATCTTGTTGGCATCGTAGGGGCGCCAGCCGGTGGCCCAGACGACGGCGCCGGCCTTGAACTCGATGGTCTCTTCCTGCATCTCGAGGTCCACCGCGTTGTATTTACAGGCATCCTTGGCCTTCTGCGCATCGTCGGTACCGATCACGGCGGGGTCGATGACATAACGCTGGGGGTGGGCCATGCGATGCGGCAGATAGGCGCCTTTACGCTTGCCCAGGCCATAGTTGTGCTCGTCGTCGAACTCAGCCTCGACCGCTTTGCCGCAATCGCCACAGCCGGTGCAATTCTCATTGATATAGCGCGGGCTGATCTTCACGGTGGCGGTGTAATCGCCGGCTTCGCCCTGGATATCCGTAACCTCAGCCATGGTGATGATGTTGAGATTGGGGTTCATCTTTGCCCGGCGCTGGTTGATCTCCAGACCGCAGGTGGGAAAGCAGAGTTTGGGGAAATATTTGTAGAGTTGGGTGATGCGGCCACCTACATAAGGTCGCTTTTCAACCAGCACGACATTTTTCCCTGTTTCGGCGGCCTCGAGAGCAGCGGTCATACCGCTAATCCCTCCGCCTACCACGAGAATAGTCTCATTGGTTGCGATTACTTCCGTCATGGATTTTCCTCCGTTGCGGAATGGCGTTCAAAGTTTGGAACGACCCATCGACAATAATACTTGACTTGTCTGCTGGGTAATTCCATGATCAGCGGTGCAGTAATGCACCTGGAATCTGGACACGCTACCATACCCGTCTTCGGGTTTCCCCGCCAGACAAAAGCCAAGAAAAGACCATCGAATTTTCGAATGCTTTCATAGAAATGGGTTATAGATTATTAGCGAATGCTAATGCATTAGGCTCAGCCGATACCTTTTTTAATTACCGTTAAAGAAAGATATGGCCTGACTTGGTTGTTCACAGATACTTGTCAGTTTTTTATTGAAAGACTCAACAGACATAGGCGCGCCATAGAAATAACCCTGTGCTTCCTGACATCCCATGGTTTTAAGCATGTTCTGTTGGGCCTCGGTTTCCACACCTTCGGCGATGATATCCAGGCCCAGTGTTTCGCCTAGAGAGATGATGGCCTGTACGATGGCGATATCATCCTGATCGTCAGGCATATTCTGGATGAAGGATCTGTCGATTTTCAATTTATCGATAGGCAGGTGTTTGAGGTAGGAGAGGGATGAGTAGCCCGTTCCGAAATCATCAATGGCGATGCTGACACCGAGCTGTTTGAATACGTTGAGCACCGGCACAGACAGCTCTTTCTGGTCCATGAAAATTCCTTCCGTTACCTCGAATTGGAGATGTTTGGGTGGGCAATTGGTTTTTTCAATGATCTCCTCAAAACGCAGGATCAGGTCGCTTTGCATTATCTGACGCACGGATAGATTAACCGCCATACGACCTGTGAACAGCCCCATTTGAGACCATCTTCGAGTCTGTTCACAGGCTTGTTGTAAGGCCCAATGTCCAATCTCGTGGATCAGGCCGGTCTCCTCTGCAAGGGGAATGAATTTCGCGGGTGGGATTATCCCCATGCGGGGGTGTCTCCAGCGCAGCAGGGCTTCCGCCCCCGTCATGCTTTCAGACTCAATAGAGAATTGGGGTTGGTAGTAGAGCAGCAGCTGATCATCCTTGATGGCGTTTCGCAGCTCTGTTTCGAGCAGGAGTCGCTCGAATGCGCTCTGGGTGAGTTCTGCTGTGTAGAAACGGTAGCTATTTCTGCCGCTTTCTTTCGCCTGGTACATGGCGGCATCGGCGTTTTTTGTCAGGTTGCCGACATTTCTACCGTCCTCGGGATAGAGGCTGATGCCGATACTGGCTGTGACATGCAGTTTTCGCCCGAATATGTCGAAGGGTTGTTTGAATTGATTCTGTATTTTGGTGGCGATGACCGCCGAATAACTGGGGTCTTTGAGATTCTCCACCAGAATGGTGAATTCATCGCCCCCAAGCCTGGCGGCGGTGTCGTTTTCACGCAGCAGGCTGCGCAGGCGCTTGGCGACCTGCACGAGCAGTGCATCGCCAACCGTATGGCCTAAAGAGTCATTGATATTCTTGAACCGGTCCAGATCAAGAAACATGACTGCAAGATGGCCGTTTTCCCGTTTTGCCGATGCGATGGCGTGCTCAAGCCGGTCTTCGAAAAGTAGCCGGTTGGGTAGATCAGTGAGCGGATCATGGTGCGCGAGATGTTCAAGTTGTGACTGGGATTGTTTGATGCTGGTGATGTCTGAAAAGACCGCAACATACTGTGTTGTGTTGCCCTGGTCATCTAATACTGAGGTGATGGTGAGCCATTCTGTGTAGACTTCCCCATTTTTTCGTCGATTCCAGATTTCCCCTTGCCAGGAGTTTTTCTGTTCAAGTGTTTCCCAGAGCTCTGCATAGAATGTCTTTGTATGTTTTTCGGAGTTCAGAAATCCCGGATTTTTACCCAGTACCTCATGTTCCGAATAGCCGGTAATTTTGCTGAAGGCAGGGTTGACCGCGATGACATTTGCGTCTTTATCCATGACCACAACGCCTTCCGTGGTGTATTCGTAAACATTTGCCGCCTGTTTGAGTTTGAATTCATCCGCGATGCGGTTTGTGATGTCATGAAAGATTATCTGGGTTGCCGGCCTTCCGAGATGATAAGTTCTGCTGGACCAGGCCTCTACCTGAAACTCCTGTCCGTCCTGGCGTCTGAATGTGGATTGAATCGGCTTGCTGGTCTGCTGGAGGCTGTTCAGGTGTGGCGATGTGAGTGCCTCGGGCGGGGCAATAAATATCTCTTCCGCCTCAATCTCCGAGAAGGGAACATCATCTCTGAACTGTAATAGTTTTTTTGCCGCCTGGTTAAGGTAGGTGATGTGTTGGTTGCTCAACAAGAGGAGAGGAATTGGCGTATTCTCGAGCAGCGTCCTGAAATTGTTCGCGCTCTTATAGAGGTTCTTATAGTTTTTTGCCTGTTTTTTTCGGTTTGAAGCTTCACTCAGCTCACGTTCGATAATGGGTGGCAGTAGATAGAGGTTGTGGATATCGATATGGGCATGCGCGCCCGCACGAAAGAGCGAGCTCAGTTTATCCTTGCTGATTGTCGGGGTGACTAGAATAAAAGGGATATCGAGATTGGCGTCGGCAGTGAGTTTGAGGGCTTCTTCCGGGAGGCAGTCAGTCAGCTGATGGCTGGAGAGGATCAGATCCCATTGATACAGCTCAATGGCTTTATGGAAATAACGGAGGTTATCAACCCAGTGAGATTTGATATTCAGTCCAGCGCGCTGCAGTGCTTCGGCAACAAGTTTATAGTCGCTCTCCTTTTGAATGATCAGTATTCGCAATAGGCCTGCCATATTTTTAATCTATTCCCGATCTGTTTATTCTCCGAATATTCAATGCCGTTATAAAATTTGTCATATTTATTAGGTGTCGGAGTACTAGGTGCCATCCTGTGGCAGGAAACAAAAAAACGCTTTGTTGAGTTGACTGGAACATCAGCTTGTTGATTGCAGATCACAATTTCCATGACTCTTGTAAGTATAACTGCATCTTCATGTTTCAATAAGCAGTTAACCTGTCTTCCGCAGCGATCTCAGGCAGTTAATACAAATCATTCCTGGTATGTCTTCAGCATGCGAATCCCTCAGTTTGTATTGTTTTCAATCAGTTAGAGTAAAAGTAGATGATGCAGTATCCATCTATCTTTGAAAGACCTGACTGTATCCCGACTTCACTGGTTTGGGAATAAAACGGAAGCATGATTTATTTATTTTCAATCATGGGCCATTTATCCCTGGAATATTATTTACGTTTGGAGACGTGGGCATGTAAAAATGTATTCCCATGGTCAGTTTATACCGATTAATCTTCTTACAAAGAGGTCAGTTTTGGACGCACGCATCCTGAAACCTGAAGCATATTTCATCGAAGACGAGCCCTATTATGAATCTGTTGGAGATGAAATAGAGGTATTCGAGGCAGCCTATAGGAATCAGTTGCCAGTATTACTCAAGGGCCCTACTGGATGTGGTAAAACCCGCTTTATGGAACATATGGCTTGGCGCCTGAAGCGGCCATTGATCACAGTCTCCTGTCATGATGACCTGACGGCTTCGGATCTTGTGGGTCGGTTTCTGGTCAAAGGTGGCGAAACGGTATGGGTCGATGGTCCGCTGGCCGCTGCCGTGCGGGTGGGGGGTATTTGTTATCTCGATGAGATCGTGGAGGCGCGCAAGGATACAACCGTGGTCATACACCCATTGGCGGATGATCGTCGGGTGCTTCCTATGGAAAAGGTCGGTGAGCTGCTGGAGGCGAACAGTGATTTCTGTCTGGCGATCTCTTACAACCCGGGCTACCAGAGTGTGCTGAAAGATCTGAAGCAGAGTACCCGGCAGCGCTTTGTGGCCCTCGAGTTTGATTACCCGGAGGTCGGGCTTGAGCAGAAGATTATCGCCAATGAGACGGGAGTGGCGTCGTCAGTGGCATCGCAACTGGTCAAATTTGCCCATATGACCCGTAATCTGAAGGGTAGCGGCCTGGATGAAGGGGCATCAACCCGCTTGTTGGTACATGCGGCCAAGTTGATTCAGTCTGGGGTTGATCCGGTAGTTGCCTGTCGTTCATCGATTGCCCAGGCCCTGACGGATGATAGTGATATGCTGGTCGCAGTGAATGAGCTGAGTGCCTCGCTCTTTTAGAAGTATTCAATATCTTGGACGGGTGAGTCTTATGATGTTTTTTAAGCTGCTGGCGGGTTTTATCCTCTTGTTGTGTATCGCTATGCCTGCCTCAGCTGAAGGGCGTTTTATATCTGATCCGGTGTTTGGCGGTGAAGTCTACGTGCTGGAGGAGGGTGACAAGTCGAAACCGACCCTGGTGTTGGTGCATGGGCTCGGTGATGGGGCTTCCGACGACTGGCAGGGGACCATTGCCAGCTTGAAGTCTGATTACCATATTTTGACATTCGATCTGCCTGGTTTCGGACGCTCGTCCAAGGCCAATACAGTCTATTCTCCCACCCGCTATGCCGGGCTGATCCATCATCTGACGGGTAAATATGCCAAGCGTCCGTTTCATCTGGTGGGCCACTCCATGGGTGGAGCGATCGCCCTGCGCTATGCGGCGACCTACGGGGATGACCTGCAAAGCCTTACCCTGGCCGATGCGGCGGGTATTCTGCATCGCTTGGCCTATACAAAGTATCTCGCACCCCTCGGATTGGAATTATTTGCTGGAGGTCCAATTCCGGCCAGGGCGTCAATTTCCGATTTGGCGGGGCTCCTGTTGGGATCGGTTGAACGCCGCCTGCCTTTCGACATGAGTATCGTGCTCTATTCGGCTTTTTTGCGGGAAAAACTGTTGAAGGGGAATCCGAGTGTAATCGCCGGCCTTGGTTTGGTGGTGGAGGATTACAGCAATGCGCCGCAGCAGGTGCAGACACCGACCCTGATAATCTGGGGTGAAGATGATAACGTCGCGCCCCCGCGAACGGGTCTGGTGTTGGATGCTCTCTTGCCACGATCCTCCCTGCATATCATCCCCGACGCCGGACATGTGCCGATACGCGGCCAACTGCAGGAATATATTCGAGTCTTAAGGCAGCATCTGCGCTCACCGGGAAGTTTGGTAACCCAACGGCCGGTTGTCGCGGATGAGATTAGATCCGAAGTAGTGTGTGAGAACCAGCAGGATGAGATCTATAGTGGAAAGATCCGTCGGCTCGTGCTGAAAAACTGCGGGGATATCCTGATACGTGATGCCGAGCTAGAGGAACTGGTGATCGAGCATTCTCAGGTGACGATTGAAAACACCGTCATTCAAGGAACGGATGTCGGGATTGATGCCAAGTTTTCAAAGGTGATGATTACCGCGGGTAGTGTCGAGGCTGATGTGGCCATCAAGTGTGACAGCAGCCGCTTCGATATTGCGGGGACGAGATTGACGGGGCGTCGTACCCTGGTCAAGGCCATACGTGATTCGGATATACTCATGTCACTGGTGCCAGCTCGCAGTCCCGATCTTTCGAATAAGGTTTTGCATGGTCTACAGCCGTTAGTCTCCACACTCACCTTATAATCTGTTGGATTGAGTGACGGATTTCCTATGCCACGGCCTATCAGTTTGACAGTTGAGCAGATCCGACAGAGGCTCGAGGACTATTTCGAGGTCGAGTTTTCCTTTCGGAATGTAGACAAACCAGCGGCTGCACTGGCATCGCTGGATGTTGAATCGCAGCTTTTTATTCTTGATTGGATTCGGCGCATCGCCAGCACGCATATTGAAATTGCTTATCAGTTCTGCGAGCAGTCACATCGTGCGCTGGAAATGATGGATGGGCACATGATCGAGGCTTGGGCGCTCCACTCGCTTAATGTCTACGATCAGTCGGGCCTGCATCCGGCCCTCAAGGTGATCCAGGAGATCGAGCTGTTCGTTCAGCAGGGGCGGGAGCGGGCCTCCGGTTGTGTCTTCGAGGAAGAGATAGGTGTATTGCTGCCGATTGTGCAGGGTCTCTCCGGGCGCAGGATGAAGATAGAGTTGGCGGATTACGCCTATACGGACAGCGAAGTGATCTATCTGCCGGCGGTGATGGCGCATCTGCCGGACAAGCGGGACAATTTCAGACTCTATAAGGCCACTATGGTCCACCTCTGGGCCCAGGCTAGGTTTGGTACATTTCATATCGACCTCGAACGGCAGTTCGAGTCTCATCCCGCCCCCCGGCATGCACTGCACTGTTTTCATTTGCTGGAGATGGAGCGTTTGGAGGCCTGCATCCAGCGTGAGTTTCCGGGGCTCTATCGTGAGATGCAGGGCTTGAAGAAAAAACTCTCTAATAATCCTCCGCCGGTGGGCTGGATTGATTTGGTGGCGCCACTGAAGCTGCCATCTGCGACTGTGGCAGACTCTCTTGTCTTGCTGGAGCAGGCTATCGGACAGTCGCTGCCGGATGTGGTCTGTTTCCAGGGACAATTGACGCCTGCCGCAGTCAATCAGGCCATGGCGAAACGCATGGAGCGGGAGAAGGCGCAACTGAGGGTGGCGCTGAAGGATATCGCAGATGAAATCAATGCAGGACATGAACCCGAGCAGGAACCTGTCGAACGCTTTGATGCCCGGCAGGAGATTGATCTGGAGATTCCAGAAGGTTTTAAGATGGAGCTGTCCCTGGATGGTAAAAATGTACCGCTCCCCGAGCATGTCAAGGAGACCATGATCTCCATCATTCAGGATCTTGGGGAGATTCCCGAAGAGTATCTGGTGCCTGCCGGGGCCGGTGAGTACAACCTGGAGGATTATGAAGAGAAGATGCTCGACCCGGAACAGGTGTGGAGCGGCACCTACCATGAGGAGGGGGCCTTTCTCTATCAGGAGTGGGACTTTCGCCGTAAGCACTATCGCAAGAATTGGTGTGTGGTGCGGGAAGTGCCGATCAAGCCCGTCTATGATGGTTTTGTCGACCAAGTTATCATCAAGCATAAACGCTTGATCATGCACCTGCGCAAGAGTTTTGAGGCGATGCGTAACGAGGATCATCTGCTGAAGCGGCAGGTCTTTGGAGATGGCATCGATATTGACGCCTTTGTCGAGGCCTGGGCCGATGTGCATACCGGCCTGGAGATGTCGGACCGTTTGTTTACCCGCATGCACCGGGAAGACCGCAATATTGCGGTGATGTTCATGGTCGATATGTCTGGTTCGACTCAGGGCTGGATCAATGAGGCGGAACGGGAGGCGCTGGTGCTGCTCGCCGAGTCATTGGAGACCTTGGGAGACCGCTATGCGATCTATGGATTTACCGGCATGAGCCGGAAACGCTGCGATATATTTCCAGTGAAGACCTTCGATGAGGTTTACGATGATGGGGTCAAGGCGCGTATCAGTGGTATTCGGGCTGGAGATTATACCCGCATGGGTGCGGCGATAAGACATCTGAGTCAGCGATTGAACGAAATCGAGGCCAGGACCAAGTTATTGATCACCCTCTCCGATGGCAAACCTGATGATTACCACGGTGATTATCGCAGTGAATATGGTATCGAGGATACCCGTCAGGCACTTTTTGAGGCGCATCGCGATGGTATCCACGCCTTCTGTATTACTATCGATGAGGAGGGACAGGATTACCTGCCCCACATGTATGGCGCCGCAAACTACACGGTGATCAATGAGGTGGAAAAACTCCCGTTGAAGGTTTCGGATATCTATAAAAAAATAACAACTTGAACTTTAGTTGCTGATTTAATTAGTCAATTCTTATCAAGCTTGATTTTACTCCCTGCCCTAGGCACCCTTTCACCGGCGCTGTAATAACAGCTGAAATTTGTTATCCACTGGAGGAACTATGAAGATAAAATTTGTCGCACTGGCGATACTGATGGCACTCCTGGTAGTGCAGGTTCAGGCATCACCCGGTTATGGATATCCGCAACAAAGATTGAATCTGCAGCAACAGGACACGGGGCCTGGCGTGATTCTTCGGGAAGGTATGACCAAACTACTGAAATTCATGCAGCAGAAAGAACGGCCGAATCCCCAGGTAATCGGCGGTTTCGTAGAAAATGAGATTGCGCCTTATTTTGACTTCACCTACATGGCGCAGTGGGCGGCTGGTCCAGCCTACCGGAAGATGAATGAGGCTCAACGAAATGTCGTAGAACAGAAAGTCAAAGAGATGTTGCTCACGACGCTGATCAAGAGATTGGGCAGCTATGATAATCAGGATGTACGGTTTTTTAGTCCGAGGCGTGCAGGGAAGAATGAAGTAAAAGTCAAAGTGGGCATTCTCCAGGCAAGTGGATATCCGGCCAGTATCGATTTTCGTTTTTATCACAGTGATTCCGGTTGGAAAGTATTTGACGTCTCTGCAAATGGAACCAGTGCACTCTCCTTCTACCGGCAACACTTTGTGCGCCAATATCGTCAGCAGCAAAACTGGGCTTATCGCCGCTAGCTTCATAGATATCATTTCGACTGCACGATCCAAGTGGCTAGCTTGGGTAGTGAGTTAACAGAGGGGGCAGCTTCCAGAACTTGATCAGTTGGAGGCTGTCCCACCATCATGATTCTTAGAAATTCTCAGTCTCCTCCAGGCCGTGGAAAATCCTCAGGTGAAAATATTGGCCGCTGGATGGTGTATGCCGCCTGGGCGTTGTTGATGTTGTTGCTGACCTTTCTGTTTTCTCACTGGCTTGACCATCAACACAATCCTAATCGCAATCTTCTGGTTACATCAGGCGTGAATGAGAGTGCGGCATTAACCTTACAAAGAAACAAAATGGGGCACTATGTTGCGCCCGGGCTGATCAATGGAGTTCCTGTTGTGTTTCTGTTGGATACCGGCGCAACGCATGTGGCTCTGCCTGAAGATCTAGCAACAAAGATTGGTCTCAAACGAGGAGTTTCAGCCTCCAGTATGACGGCTAATGGTCTTGTAAGAAGTTGGATGACAGAACTGGATACTGTTCAATTGGGCCCGCTTTTGATGTCGGGGGTCAAGGCGGCCATCATGCCTTCAATGCCTGGCTCAGATGTGTTGTTGGGGATGAGTTTTTTAAAGCACCTGGAACTTATTCAGAAGGGCGATCAATTGATACTAAAGGCGCCGGATCAGCATTGAGGTCTGGGATGTGTCGACGACTGCCAGACCGTTACCATTTGGCAGTCGTCTAACCTGTACTAACCAATTTTATCTTTGAGCGCTTTCAGTGCTGAAAGTCTTACGACAGTCGTTGCTGGTTTAGCAGGAATCTTGATTGCCTCTCCGGTTGCAGGATTACGCCCCATGCGCGCCTTGGTGCGAGGTTTCTTTACCTTTCTAATCTTAACGCCGCTATCGGGGATGCTGAATTCACCGGAGCCACGATTTTGAATATGTCGTGTGATCAAGCTGCTCATGGACAAGAAAACAGCTGCCACATCTTTCCGGGGTAAACCCGTATCCTCAGCAATCGCTGTGATGATCTGAGTTTTTGTCTGCTTGGTGGAAATGGATTTAAGGCGGGGTGCAACGCTGACCTTTTTTGTTGCTACTTTTTTCTTAGCGCTCTTTTTTGCGGTCTTTTTCTTAACGGCCATAATTAACTCCTGGATGATCAATGTAAGGCACAAAATAAAATAACATATTTAAGATGATAAATAACTCTTTTGATACAACATTAAGGAGTCATTACGCATGTTTTATCGTTATTTATTGAATAAACTTTAATTGCGATGATCGTGACTGAGTTTTTTTATAGTATTAACACTAAGCAGTTTAAAGTTGGGAAGAGTTTGAGCATTGGCTCCTTTACATGGCTGAGGAAATAAATATGAGAATAGTTTTGAGCATTCTAGTGGCGCTTAACTTGGTTGGTGATCTTAGTGCAGCGGAATTCGCGGGAGTGCAGTTCGATGATACTTTGAGGCTTGATGATGAGCAGAGTTTGGTCTTGAATGGAGTGGGGGTGCGAAAGAAATATTTTGTTTCTATTTACGTGGCGGCACTGCATCTAACGAAGCGCTCCTCAGATGCATATGATGTTATCAATATGCAAGGCCCTAAGCGGGTGACGATGCATATTCTGTATTCGGAGATTAACCAAGAAAAGTTCGCTTCGGGTTGGAATGATGGATTTCGAGAAAATCATACTGAAAATGAAATGCAAGCATTGAGAAGCAGACTCGATAGCTTTAATTCACTTTTTGAAACCCTACACAAAGGAGATCGAGTGATTCTCGATTACCTCCCGGAGCTTGGAACCCGAGTCACGATTCAGAACAAAGTGAAAGGAACCATACAGGGCGAAGATTTTTTTCAAGGATTATTGAAGGTCTGGTTGGGGGATCGGCCTGTGACAAAGAGTTTGAAGAATGATTTTTTAGGCCAATGAAATATCAGATGGTAATAGCAATGCCGCCTCTACGCTCATCACCGGTGCCTGAAAATTGTCCGCTTGAACTCACCACTACGCTATGCGTACCTCCAAAAAAAAGATTTTTCTCATCCCAATGCTGTTGATTGGGGAATTCATCGGCCAGCAAGTTGGCTACGCTGGTCTTGAATCCAGGTTCTAAACTCAGCAGTCCATTTTCAAAATGGATGCGAGGCCGGCTTACCGCCACGTCCAAGGGCATTTGGAAATCAACCAGGTTTGAAATGACCTGCAAAATCGCACTTCGAATGCGGTTAGATCCACCTGAGCCAGTAACCACGATGTCCTCATTTTCCAAGAAGACCAAGGTAGGCGCCATCATTGAAGCCATGCGCCGATCAGATGGCCATGTTTGAAATCCGTCAGGATTCAGATCTTCCTCTCCCAGCATATTGTTTAGCATGATTCCGCTTCCGGGTATGACGTATCCGGAGCCTTCGCCATTCGAGAGTGTCATGCTCGCTAAATTGCCATGAGTGTCGGCAACGCTTATCTGAGTAGTGCCCCGATTGCAAATCCCCCCTTCTTTTAATGTACGTAGATATTGCTGTTTGCTCCCGGGCGCCAGTATCCGCTCAAGATCACCGGCCCAGTCAGAACGAGCCTGCTGAGTCAGACAGATAGTCTGTGCCAATCTCCGTAAGTGCATTAGTTCTCCGGGATCATGCTGGCCAAGCGTTTGTGTCTCTAATAATCCTAATGCGAAGGCGATCAAGGTTCCCCCCAGGGAAGGTGGTGGATTGCTGACAATTCTGGAGCGATGATAAGTGAACTGTAATGGCTGACGTTTGATTACCTTATAGTTTGAAAGATCGGTTTTCCTTATATGGCCACCATTCTGAATGCTGGCCTCAATGATGAGTTGACCAGCCTCACCACGATAAAAAAGATCTTCGCCCTCAGAAATCAACAGCTGAAAAAAATCAGCGAGTTCTGGATTTGTGTGTAATTCGTTTTCTGCAATCAGTCTTGCAGGGGATGTTGGCGATTGGTTGAGTGCGAAAGAGTCAGCGGTGGCATGCAGAATCGGTGAGACTATTTGTGAAATGAGGCTTTGAAAATTGTTAACAAGTATCCCGTTCTTTGCCAAAGAGATTGCGGGTTCCATTAGCGTCCGCAGTGGAAGACTGCACAGATCCCGATGAATTGAGAAGAGGCCGCGAATAAAACCAGGGGTTGCAATGGACCCCATGCCAATGTGGAAAATCTGGTGAGCTGCGCCAAAATCGGCCTTGATTGGATAAAACTCGATCGCTGAAGCTGGTGACCGGTTGCTTGGTGTTTGGGCGAAAAAGTCGTAAACAACAGGACTGGAATCAGCAGGGTGGGCCGTCAGGAAACCTCCGCCGCCAGGTGAAGCCAATATGGGTTCAGCGATACAGGCGGTTAACATTGCCGCCAATGCCGCGTCAAAGGCATTGCCTCCTTCATTTAGGATTTCACTCGCGATTCTGGCGGTTTCTCGGTGTCCTGCGGCGACTGCTCCGCCTTTATGTGATGGTTGGCGCATATTTATAAAAGTGTAGGTTATCTCTACTGAACCAGGCTTGGCAGCCGGTTTGGTGGAAAAATGCAAAATCAGTCATAGTCCACAGGGTATTTTAAAAAGTTTTTTAATTCAGCTTTTGCAGGGTTTTGCCGTTAAGGTGAAAGTGTAAAGGGCCAATGTTTAAGGATCTTGAATCCCAATTGATTAATTATGGCTGTGCCAAACAATAAAAGTGATGATGCCCTGCTGAAAAATCTAGTGCCTCTCAATACTCTGTCCGAGGAACAATTGGGACAGTTGTTGACCCGCATTGTGATTGAGAAAGCCAGGAAGGGAGCTTACCTGTTTCGGGAAGGTGATTCCGATCATCAGAATATCTACCTCCTTGCAGGGACGGTAGCGCTGCTGTCTGGTCATAAGGAGATGGATTTAGTCAGTAGTGGTACTCAGACTGCGAGATTCGCACTGGCTCATCAGTTGCCCAGAAAACACTCTGCCCGGGCCAAGAGTGGAGTCACTTATGTGCGTATCGACAGCCGGATGCTGAGCGATATGTTGGCGCGCAGCCAAAAGGCCAGTTACGAAGTTGACGAGGCGGAATCAGCCGAGAAAAGTGATTGGATGAGCCTCTTGTTGCGCTCCCCCGTGTTTCAGCAAATTCCGCCAGCGAATCTGCAACGGGTCATGATGCGTATGAAGCAAGTCACTGTTTCGGCAGATGAAACCATTATCAAGCAAGGTGACGAGGGTGATTATTTCTATTTGATCAGCAGCGGAGTGTGTCGGGTCTCACGTCAGCCGGAAGTGGACCGTCCTCCTGTGGAATTGGCTCAATTGAAAGCGGGGCAGGGATTTGGTGAAGAAGCGTTAATCTCGGATACGCCACGCAGCAGCACGGTTACCATGATAACGGATGGGGAACTGGTCCGATTGAGTAAGCAGGATTTTGTGGAGCTTGTGAAGCAACCTCTTTCCCGCACCATTGATTATCCTGATGCGTGCAAGATGACTGAAGAGGATGCCCTTTGGGTCGATGTGCGCCCACCCGAGGATTATGATGCGGGACACCTGCCTAATGCGATCAACCTGCCTTTCTTTTCATTACGCTTTCAGGCCTCAAGTCTGGCGAGTGATCGTGTTTATATGATCTATGGTGCTGAGGTCGGACAGTCAGCCACCGCTGCCTATCTGTTGGTTGAGCGGGGTTATGAAGTTTATATGCTTAGTGAGGGTTGGAGTGAATTAGCCATTCATGCGGGGCTCCAGACACAAGAAGCCGAGATCCAGGCTGACAATGTCATCGATTTCAACCGAGATGCCGAGCCATCCGAGGATAGCGAGTCCCTCCAGTCCGTAGCCAAAGACGAGAAGAGTGCCAATGTTGTCAAGGAACTACAGAAACAATTGGTTGTAACTCAATCTAAATTCGAGGAAAAACTTACTCAATATCAGACTGAGCAGAAGTTACTCAAGCAGGCCTTGAGTGTTGCTAAGCGTAAGTTGGAGATTCACGAAAAGGATGCTGAGACAGCTAGGCAAGCCCATAGTGAAGAGGTAGAGAAGCTACAGGTGGCGCTGGCAGAAAGGGAAGCGCTGCAACAGGACAGCAATGGCACACACCAGGATAGTGAGCGCTTGCTTAACCAGCAGGTTGCCGATCTTGAAAAGAAGCTGGCTCAACTCCAGACCAAATTGAAAAAGTCTGGTGCAGAGTCCCAAAAGATTGAGGAAGAGAAATCCCAGCTTGAAGCGAAACTTGAGCAGGAACTTGAAGAGAGCCAGGCAGCCAGTGCCGCTCGTGATCAAGTGGCAGCTGATGAGATCGCCGCGATCAAGCGGGAACTAGACACTTCTCAGTCAGAACTAAAGCAATTCGAGGCAGACAAAGAAGCTCTGGATGAAGAAAGTACTCGATTACAAGCTGAAATAGATGAACTTCATGCGAAGGCGGCACAGCAAGCCGGGCAGGCGAATTCAGAACGGAATTCCCTGGAACAACAGATTCAGAAATTAAATGAACAGAGTACAACTCTGGAACAGCAGCGGGCTGGTTTAGAGCAGGAACTTGAGGGCTTACGACAGGCTAGAGGTGATGCGGATGTCCAGCATCAGAGTTTGTTGAATAGCTTGAGAGCGGAGCTGGACCAGGCCACATCATCAATTTCAGATCTGAACCAATCACATCAGCAAGAACTCGCGGCTCGTGATACGGCTGAGTCATCGTTTAAATCTGCATTATCAGAAGCTACAGAGCATGTGGAGCGACTGGAGGCTGATCTAAAAACGGCCCATGATGCTCTTGAGTCGACAGAGTCAGATCTGGTTCAGCAGATGGCCGATCTTGAGGCGCAACTCCGTACAGAGCAGGAGAGTAGTGGACAGGAGAAGCTCCATCTGCAACAGGCGGAATCAGATAACCAGGGGCTTTCTGAAAAACAGGCTGAACTAGAGCAGCAGCTCGTCCATGAGCAGTCGGCGGTTGAGAGTCTGAGACAAGAATATGCAGATATAACGGGGCAACTGGAATCTACCCAAAAGGAATATGCTGAACTGCAGCAAAAGACGCTTGAAACTGATGCGGAAAATCAACAGAGTCAGAACGCCCTGCAGGAAAGGCTGGAGAATGCTGAAACCGAGGCGGTAGCTAATAGTGAAGCCTTGAATGAGACAAGATTAGAACTCAAAAAACTGGAAGAGCAGCGTATTAACCTTTCAGCCAGGCTCGAAGAGGAACAGCGCAACGCTGGTTTTCTGAAACGTTCCCTTGCGACAGCGGAAGACGCCATTGAGATTTCGGAGAATGAATTTGACGAACAAGGTGAAGCGGTCGATGAGTTGAAATCGACAAAGCTTGATCTGGAGCGCAGTCTGAGCGAAATCCAGGATAACCTGAATAAAAAGGAAAAGCAGGCCCTGGAGTCAGAACAGGTCCTGCGTGAAACCTTGGAAAAACAAAATACAGAATTGCTGGCTGTCAGGTCAGAGCTGGAAAAAGCCAAAGCAGAGGAAATTGAGCGGGAGGCGGGACGCAAGATTGAACTGGAAGTGGTGCAGGCTGAGAAATCGGAACTTGAGCTGGAATTGGCTGAATCTCAGAATCGCCTGCAAGACAAAATAAAGGAATTTGATCTTTCCTCCAATCACCAGCAGCAGAATACCCAACAGCTGGAGCGGGAACTGAGCGCCGCGAAATCGGAACTTGTGCAAATGGCCGGCGCCAGGGACGAATCACAAGGTTCAGCACAGGCTCTGCAGGCAGCTCAACAGGAGATTGCCAGGCTGAATAAAAATATTGATGGACTGCGCGAAGTTCAACTGGAGATGGAAACGCAGTTTTCTGATGATTCGGATGAGGAGATAGTAAAATTACGAGCAGCGCTTGAACTGGAAGAGAAGAAACGCCGTCGTGCAGAAGAGCTGGCAAAACAGACAGATGTTCTGAGGCGGGAGCGGGAAGTCCAGGAAACTGCGGTGGAAATGTTAGGGGAAGATCTAGATGCCCTCGAACTCGAGAAGAAAGCCCTGGAAGAGGATAAAAAGGTTCTTGAGCGCCGGCTTACTGAGTTGCGCGGCCAATTCAGTGAGCTGATGGATGAAAATAATCATCTTCACACGGAGGTATCCGAGTTCCGTGGCCAAGTGGATGACTCACAGATGGCGGACGATCTGCTCGTCCAGTTGAACGAAATGCGCGCCAAGGTAGAGATGATTGAACAAGAGAGAGACGAGGCCAGATCCATATCTGACCGTATGAAGCAGGAAGTTAACGAGTTGCGTAGCGTGATACAGACCTATGTGGAGCAGATTAAAGACGCGCAATCCTATGGGGGAAATGCGGATCTGACCGCGCTGCGCAGTGAATTGGACATGGTGCGTCATCAAGCCTCGGCAGATCTGGAGCAGATGCGCGGAGAACTCACTGCCGCCAAAGCCAAACAGAAAACTCTGGGCGGACGGGACATAAATGAAGCCGCATCATTGCAGGCGCAAAGGCAGGATATGGATTCGATCCGCCAGGCCTTGCATGAGAAAGAGCACATGTTAAGGTTGTCACAGACCCAATGCCGGACACTGGAAGACTCTGTAGAAGACCGGGATAGGGAAGTGGATCAACTGAAGCGAAAGCTGGAGCTTCTGATACGTAAGACGGGCGGATTGGGTGAGTACTCTGAAACCATCAATGCTGAAAGAGCTACTAGTCATTCAGAACCATTTGCAGATACCGAGCGTGATTCGGATTTCATCGGGGAGTCGCGTACGCATAGGCAGTCCGCAACCGGGAATGACCCGAAGGGTTCGAAGCTCGGACGGTTGTTCCGAAAAAAATAGCAGCAGCGCAAGACAGTTTGCGACGGCAGTCCCCATCTGCATTAAAGTCCGGAAAGACTGATGCGAGTGCTCGCAATCGGTGTCGCAACACTGGACATTGTCAATATTGTTCCGGACTATCCTGCTGAAGATGATGAGCTACGAGCCGAGGGGCAGGAGATACGAAGAGGGGGAAATGCAACCAATACACTGGTTGTATTGAGTCAACTGGGTCACCAGTGCAGCTGGGCGGGTACCCTGGCAAATGATCTGGATAGCCAGTCAATACTCAATGATCTGGCAGTATATGGTATCGATGCCCAGGCCTGCCGCCAGTATAGCCAGGGCAAGAATCCTACATCCTACATCATTCTGAGCCAGTCATCCGGTAGTCGTACCATTGTTCACTATCGGGATCTTCCCGAATATCTGGCCAGTGACTTTACCCGAATCGATACGGCGCAATTTGATTGGGTCCATTTCGAAGGGCGTAATGTGAGTGAAACCCGCGAGATGATGCGCTATCTCAAGCAGAAAGATCCGTTTAGGCGCATCTCACTGGAAGTGGAAAAAGACCGGGATGGCATGGATTCTCTGTTTCCTCTGCCTGACCTGCTGTTGTTTTCCAAGGCTTATTCACTGGCGCAAGGCCATGCCGATGCGGCCAGCCTGTTTTCAGCCATCAGGCCCTGCAACAAGCAGGCATTATTGGTCTGTGCATGGGGTGAGCAAGGCGCTTGGTTGCAACACCTGGATGGACGAGTAGACCATGCGCCGGCTTTCAGCCCGTCCCGGATCATCGATACCCTGGGGGCGGGGGATGTCTTCAATGCGGGTATGATCGATGGCCTACTGCGAGGTCATACCGCTGGAGAGGCGTTGACGGATGCCGTTCGTTTGGCTGGGATAAAGTGCGGTTGTCGAGGCTTTGACGGGTTGGTCGAGCAGAATGACTGATCTTCCGAAAAAAATCACTCTCTGTAAGGTGTCAGCAATAAAAGACCCTGGTTCATTGGGGATTAATGTAGAGTCTGTCGGAGGGATTCTGGAGGTCTTTCTGGTGCGAAAAGGCAATACGGTATACGGCTACCAGAATCACTGTCCCCATACGGGTGTGAATCTTGACTGGATGCCGGATCAGTTTCTGGATCCGACTGAGAGTTTCATTCAGTGCGCAACTCATGGCGCCATCTTCCGAATCGAGGATGGTTACTGCCTGCGCGGCCCCTGTGCGGGTGAATGCCTGCAGAAACTAGATCTGCTAATAGAGCGGGACGAGGTTATTTTCTTGTTGGGCTCATAAATCAGAAAACCGGGCGTGAAACGCCCGGTGTGGGAGCGAGAAGAGCGGGTAGGCCTTAGCTCATTTCTTTCAGAAAACCATTTAGGTCGGTTATGGCCAGCTCAGGCGGAATCCGCTGTTCCTCGCGGTAGTCGGTGTTGATTTCCTGGAGTTTCAGCTCGGGTAAGGGATGAGTCTCCTGAAAATGAAATTGAGTCTGCATTCGCTCCTGACGGGGAGCTTCAAGAACTCTACCTGTACTCATATCATAAAGAATTTTCATCGCTCACCTCTTACCTTGCTGTGGGAGTCGTTGTTGAACATTATAACGACAGGTTGCTCGCATCCTTTAGATTTATGTGGGTATAACTTAATATGCAATGACCCGAGATTCGGATTCATCCGGTAGTTCTCAGGGTATTGGCTACGGTAAAGCTACTCCTTGTCTTCCAGGTGATCCAGGGGGTTTGAGTGATTGTCACCCGCGGGTCTATCGAGATCGACTCCGTAGTCATCGCTTGAAACATCGTAAGAGCCTGCCCAGTCCTCAGGCGGAGCAGTTGATTTTACCTCCAGCGCGTCCCAATCTTCTTGGTCGTATTCCTCTATGGTGCCATCATAAAATTGCACTTCAATCACGCCTTCCTCATGGTCATAGGCGACGACTTCGAGTTTTTCACCCTCAACGGTAAGGAACCAGTGGCCAACTCGTATTTTTGGTCTGTTCATTTTAGCGTGGCTCTCCGATTTGTGTCTCACATATAATAATTATGACATTGTTGCAGGTTGTGAATATTGCTGGAAATCAGTTTTCTTCGGGGTTTCAGGCAGACTTTCTAGGTTTATATTAAGTAATGCCATTCGGCGCCAGCGAAAAATTCATTTATGGACATGGATTGGATTGCTGGTGAAGTATTGGGCATGGGCTTCTGTTTCGCTGCTTTGTTCGCCAAATGTTATGGCGCACCGGTATACAGCACTGACCTTCAGGTCGGTCCTTCCCAGCGCGGTATTGCATGGTAGTTTGTTTGAGGAGAGTGAGTTAGCCACAAATATGTCTTATCACTGCGTTTAAAAAATGGTCGGTAATCCCAGATAATTATGGAACTTGATGGCCAGCTTTTTTCTGCCGCCTTCCTCTGGTTGAGTGGGGGACTGTATGCGATTGCGCTTTTCTATGCCATTCGTATGGCTCCCTGGGGAAGATTGCAGCAACCAGGACAGTTGCATGTCTTTCTGGGAGCGGTTGTGGCGCTCATTGTGTTGTGGCATGTCCGGGGTCAGATTCAGCCTGGACTCTCTTTCCATCTGCTGGGTGCAACCACGATTACTCTCATGTTCGGTTGGTCGCTGGCCCTGCTGGCCGCTAGCCTGGCCTTACTGGCGACATGTCTGAATGCCGGTTATGGCTGGGAGGGCTATGTTATGAGCGTGCTGACTGTGGCATTGCTGCCGATCACGCTCTCACAGGTTTTTCTGGTGTTGGTGCGTTCCTGGTTGCCGAAACATTTTATTATTTACATCTTGGGTAATGGTTTCTTGACTGCATGGCTGGTGGGTTATGCCAGTGGCTATGCGGCAGTCAGTCTATTGGTGATGAGTGGTGCTTACACGATGGCTGAACTGAATGCCACCATCATTCCCTTCTTTCCTCTGATGTTCTTTCCCGAAGCCATTCTCAATGGCTGGATCATCACCGTTCTGGTGCTTTTTTGTCCCTCTTGGGTGCAATCATTCAGTGATGAGCAGTATTTAAATGGTAAGTAACGATACTAACGATCAAATGAGCCCGTTGGCGATTCTGTCTTCCGCGCTATGGTTTTCTCTTGCAAAGTGAAGGCGTGGCGGCAAAATCGTATTAGAATGGGGCAATTCCAAGCATTGAATGATTCGGGAGCAAGATTTTGAGCTGGTGGGGAAAACTCGTAGGTGGTGCATTTGGCTTTATGCTCGGAGGCCCTCTGGGCGCGGTGCTGGGTGCAGCGTTAGGGCATAGATTCGATAAAGGCATCGAGGGGTTGCCTGAGAATGCGGCCGATTGGGGTGGCGGTGATCGTGAACGGGTGCAGACCGCTTTTTTTACTGCGACTTTTTCGGTAATGGGGAGCGTCTCGAAGGCGGATGGTCAGGTCTCCTCCAGTGAGGTACGGGTAGCTGAAGCAGTCATGTCGCAGATGTCTCTCTCGGCAGAGATGAGACAGACGGCAATTGGGCTCTTTAATGAAGGAAAGTCAGACGATTTCCCTCTGGATGATGTATTGGAACAGTTTCGGCGGGAGTGCCACCGCCGCCAAACCCTGATCCAGATGTTCGTGGAAATCCTCCTGCAAGCGGCTTATGCCGATGGTGATATGCACGAAGCTGAAGAGTCGCTGCTTCTGCATATCTGTAAGCGGTTGAATATCCCGGAGTTTACCTTCCGTCGCTTGGAGCAGATGATTCGCGCAGAGCGACACTATGCAGGGGCGGGCGCCGGACAAGGGAGGCAGCGTGCAGGGCAACCACAAAGGATCACCCTCGCCGATTCCTATTCGATTCTGAATGTCAGTGAAGATACAGGTGACAAAGAGGTGAAGCGCGCCTATCGTCGCCTAATGAGCCAGCATCATCCGGATAAACTGGTGGCCAAGGGTCTTCCCGAAGAGATGATGAAGATAGCAGCCCAGAAAACGGATGAGATTCGCAAGGCCTATGAGAGGGTCAAAGAGGCGCGAGGCATGCGATGAGGGTTATTCAGGTTAAATAAGGGTTTCTGTGGACGCTAACAACATGTAGCTGTGAGCGGCACAATTTTGAATAGATCAATGCCCCTGGAGGGTAAACCATGACAGACATGCTAGATCCGATCATTCTGAATTTTGTTTACGCTATTTTTGGTGGTCTGTTGACCATCTTTTTTATGTGGTTCGGTTGCAAGGTGTTCAGTCATATCGTTAATTTCAGCATTCCGGATGAGTTGCAGAAAGGCAACATGGCTGTCGGCGTAATGATTATGGGCATCTTTGTCGGAATTGGCACTGCGCTGGGTCTGGTTATCGGTCTTGGACTTAACTAGCGCTCCGATAAATTGAGTTTGACGGAGTACCGCGTGGGATTGATGCTTCGCTGGTTTGTTGTGCTGGTCTTGTTGCCTGGTTTGGCCCTGGCGGGTGTATTCAAGCACGTTAAGCACGAGCATTGGAGCGATGAATATGACCACTATTTCAGGAAATATACCAAGCACTATTTCGGTCCGCATATCGACTGGCAATGGTTCAAGGCCCAGGGGATCGCTGAGTCGGGCTTGAGTCCAAAGGCCAATAGTCCTGTCGGTGCGATTGGGCTTATGCAGATCATGCCTGCGACCTATGCGGAGATAAAAGAGAAGAATCCTCACTTTACCCAGATTGAAGAGCCGCGTTGGAATATCGCTGCGGGGATCTACTATGACCGAATGCTCTACAGGAAATGGAAAAAAGGTCTACCGACCGAACAGAGGCTGGCCTTTGCCCTGGCCAGTTATAATGCAGGCCTGGGGAATATCAACAAGGCCTTTCGTCGGGCTCAGAAGAAACTGGGTGAGGTCAAGCAATGGGAGCAGGTGGCGCCCTACGCGCCTGGGGAGACCCGCCACTATGTCAGACGCATCAAGGAACTGATGGTGGTGGATTAGCCGCCTCTCCGCCATCGATCTCCATGCCGGCCACAGCTTTCCTGATCCAGGCGCCAATCCGGACCTTGAGGTTGTCTTCCAGACCCTGAAAATAGTGCTCAGCCCCGGTCACGCTGTCCTGACGGTAGCCAGTTCGCCCCGAGCGTTTTGCAGCTGAGCGGCGCAGTTTTGCGTTTCGGATGACGCTTTCCAGATCACGGCTCCCAAACAGATCCAGCATGGGGATCTTCAGGGTGCTGATGGTTTCCAGGTGCGGGTCCTTATTCTGCAAGGCCCCGCCCGCCAAACCAATCGCAACAAACGCGCGAATCTCCTGTGCGGGGGTTTTCGCGAGAAAGGTCAGTCCCATGCTGGCCCCCAGGCCGTGGCCGATCAGGATTAAATTACGATTCTGTTTGGCGGTAAAGAAATCCACCGCGGACTGGATGCGCGGCAGGGCTTCCGTGAACAGTGATCGATGTTCAGTGAGTTCGGCATTCTGTGAAGCGAGGGGCAGTTGAATCGAGAGTGTCTCCCAGCCCTGCTCGGCCAGACCGACTCTGAGTGGCTGGATTACATGCGCCGCATCCGGGTTGGCGTCCATGTCATGCAGCAGGATGACTCCCCCCAGGGTTTTATGCGTAGCTGGCTGCAGGTGCAGCGCAAGATATTGGCTGGCCTGCTTGCCGAGCCAGATCGGCTCTCCCTGACTGATGTTGTTGACGATCTGGTCGGCTATTTGCTGTTCCCGCTGGAGGTTTGCAGCCATGGCTGCGGTACAGAGGAGGGTGAAGCACAGGGGTAGTAAGAGTTTTTTCATATCATGTTTTTTGTCTGGTCCCACCACATGCGTGGTGTAGCGCAACCGTTGTTTCCTTTTAATAGCAGACATAGGTCAATAGGCATAGTGTGCATGGCTGCAAATTCTTGCTCTTTGGGTTAAAGTGACGCCGCTTGAATAATTTCAGGGTTGCGGGAGTGCTAAGCCTCAACCCTCGGCCAGAGCCGTCTTTCGGCCCTGGAGACCTACACAGCAGGAGAGAAATATGGCTCGTCAATCCGATAAAATCGCACCGTCCATCCTGTCGGCGGATTTCGCCAAGCTGGGCGAGGAAGTGGACAAAGTACTGGCTTCCGGTGCTGAAATTGTACATTTCGACGTGATGGACAACCATTACGTACCGAATCTGACCATTGGACCGCTGTTGTGCGATGCTTTACGCAAGCATGGCGTAACCGCTGATATCGATGTCCACATGATGGTCAAGCCGGTGGACCGGATCATCCCCGATTTCGCCAAGGCGGGCGCCACCTACATCACCTTTCATCCGGAGGCCTCCGAGCATATCGATCGCAGTCTGCAGTTGATTCGCAGCGAAGGGTGTAAATCCGGTCTGGTCTTCAATCCGGCAACCCCGCTTTCCCATCTCGACTATGTGTTGGACAAGGTTGACATGATCCTGCTGATGTCGGTCAACCCCGGCTTCGGTGGTCAGAGCTTCATCCCCGCCACCATGGATAAGCTGCGCGCCTGCCGCAAGCTGATCGATGATTCCGGGCTGGATATCCGCCTTGAGATCGACGGTGGTGTGAAGGTCGACAATATCGCTGATATCAAGGCAGCCGGCGCGGATACCTTTGTTGCCGGTTCAGGCATCTTTGGTTTTCCTGAGGATGGCGATGCCAACCGTTATGACACCATCGTCGGAAAAATGTTGTCAGCGCTGGCCAAGGTCTGATTTCCCTTTTTCATAGATTACGGTAGGTATGGCGCGGCTATGCCTGCCGTTTTAGTTTAGGTAGTACCCATGAGTCATAAAAAAAAGCCCGTAATGATCCTCATCGATGTGGATGGCACCCTGGTGGATAGTGTGCCTGACCTCGCCTACTGTGTGGATGAGATGATGAAACAGCTGGATCGCCCTCCCTATGGTGAGGATATGGTGCGCAACTGGGTTGGCAACGGCGTTGAGCGCCTGGTCAGGCGTGCGCTGATCGGTCAGTTGGATGGAGAGCCGGATGATGCCGATTTCGAGAAGGCCTATCCGATCTTTCTCGAACTCTATGCGGAGAACACCTCGAAGCGTTCCCTGCTCTATCCCGGGGTTCGGGAGGGCCTGGATTTTTTAAAGGCCGCAGGCTATCGACTGGGTTGTGTCACCAACAAGGCCGCCCAGTTCACCATCCCATTATTAAAAGACCTGGGCATCTTCGATGAATTCGAGCTTGTCATCTCTGGCGACACACTGCCGAAAAAGAAACCGGACCCACTGCCCTTGCTGCATGCTGCTGATCGCTTCGGGGTCACGCCGGCCAATGCAATGATGATCGGGGATTCAAAGAGTGATGTGAAGGCGGCCCGCGCCGCAGGCTTTCAGATCATCTGCATGAGCTATGGGTACAACCATGGGGAAGATATTCGTGATTACAATCCCGATGCGGTGATCGACTCCATGGTAGAACTCAAGGGTCTACTGGAAGCTGCCGCTTGAGCAGCGGTGGGTTTTTCGATTATTGTTAGGCAGACTGGAGCCTGACTGAAAAATTACTATGTACCTACTTTCACACAACAAGACACTGAAAAACGGCACGCGATGGCGTTGGTGACATCAGCTAACCCGAAACTTGTCGCCGAGTCTGTTGTGTGGAGAGGATCATGACACCCCAAGAATTCGATGCCCTGGTTGATCAGGGCTATAATCGCATCCCCATCGTTTGTGAGGTCCTGGCCGACCTCGATACGCCCTTGAGTGTCTATCTCAAGCTGGCGAATAAACCCTACAGTTATCTGTTCGAGTCCGTCCACGGCGGCGAAAAATGGGGGCGTTACTCCATCATCGGCCTGCCCTGCAGGACCCTGGTCAGGGTGCGGGGTCATCAGGTCGAAATAGAGACCGATGGCCAGATCACTGAATCGACGGTTGCCGAGGATCCCCTGGCCTGGATCGAGGGCTTCCAGCAGCGCTACAAGGCGGCTGAGATCGATGGCCTGCCGCGCTTCAATGGAGGCTTGGTCGGCTATTTCGGTTACGACATCGTGCGTTACATAGAGCCGCGCCTTGCCGAGTGTCCAAACCCGGACCTGCTGGGTACCCCTGATATCCTGTTGATGGTCTCCGATGAGCTGGTGGTGTTCGACAATCTCAGCGGGCGCATGTTCGTGATTGTGCACGTGGATCCCACCACAGGTGGCTCCCTGGCGTCGGCGAAGGAGCGGATTCACGGGTTGATTCGGGACATGCAGTCGGGGGCTCCCCGGGAATTGAGCAAGACCTCCCGGCGAGTGAATGAATCCGATTTTGTGTCCGGTTTTACCGAAGCGAGCTTCAAGCAGGCGGTGGAACGCATCAAACAGTACATCCTGGATGGCGACTGCATGCAGGTGGTGGTTTCCCAGCGCCTCTCGATCCCCTTCGAAGCGCCGCCGCTGGATCTCTACCGCGCCTTGCGGGGATTGAATCCTTCGCCCTATATGTATTGCCTGAATCTCGGTGATTTCCATGTAGTGGGTTCGTCACCGGAGATCCTGACCCGTCTTGAAGATGGAGTGGTGACTGTGCGGCCGATCGCCGGCACCCGGCGTCGCGGTTATACCGAAGAGGAGGACCGGGCCCTGGAAGCGGAACTGCTGGCCGATCCCAAGGAGCGCGCCGAGCATCTGATGCTGATCGATCTGGGGCGTAATGACACGGGCCGGGTGGCCCAGGTCGGCAGTGTGCAGCTGACCGATGAGTTCATTATCGAGCGCTATTCCCATGTGATGCATATCGTCTCCAATGTCATCGGCGAGCTGAAGGAAGGCATGACCGCCATCGATGTGCTGCGCGCCACTTTTCCTGCGGGTACCGTGAGCGGCGCACCGAAGATCCGTGCGATGGAGATCATCGATGAGCTGGAGCCGGTGAAGCGCGGCGTCTATTCCGGTGCGGTGGGCTATCTCTCATGGAACGGCAACATGGACACCGCGATTGCGATTCGTACCGCGGTGATCAAGGACCGGACGCTACATATCCAGGCCGGTGCCGGAGTGGTGGCCGACTCTATCCCCGAACTCGAATGGAAAGAGACCATGAACAAGGGGCGTGCGGTGTTCCGGGC
>JBDLIT010000033.1:0-31494 GCA_039714735.1 Pseudomonadota bacterium | reverse complement strand
CTGCCGATCCATCCGCGAATCATGAGTTCACCCAGACTCTCGGCGTCCAGCCGTTGATCGGCCGAGATCTCAGCGACACTGGCGCCTGACGCGCAGGCATCGAGCAGATCCAGGATGCCCGAATCGGAGACCACCGGCACTGCATTCTGGTTTCGACGCTCAATTACCAGGCGCCACTCACCCGCCACGACTTGCATGACCGGCGGTTCGGCTGCATCTTGGTGAGTCTGCCAAATCTCATGGACCGGCCAGGGTGTGCGCAGCCAGGCCAGACAGCGACTGGGCCGCGGCCACAATCGGGATGCATCAACTTCATCCAAATTACCGATTTCAAGCGGTTCATCGTCCGCTTGATAGTAGACTTGGTGACAGAGCCACTCCAAACGCACCAGATCGGCCAGCCAGGGCAGCCGGGCGAATTCAAGCTGATTCTCCAGCACCTCGTCGAGCAGATTCGCAAAACCAGCGCCAAAGCGATTGAGATCGGGATGCATCGAGGGATGGCGTCTGACGAACTCTCGCGCCAAGCCACGAAAACATTCAGTGCCGAGCAATCTGAGACACACAGGATAGACCGATTCAAGCGCCAGGCTGCGCGAGCCAAGGCTGTTGTTTCGGTAAATCTCAAGGCCATCCTGAAACCTGTCGTGAACGGCGCCGTCAAGGCCGTTTTCGACCAGAGACCCAGCCGCAGGATCTGCCTCGATCGATTGAGCCAGGGATTGCTGCCATGCAACCAGCCGATTCATGCGACCGCATCCCTGACTTGGTGAACTATCGATGCCGCCCTTGCAGCCTCATCGAGTAATACCTCGAGAGGTGGAATGTTATTGTCCCATTCGATACAGACAGGCACATCAGGCGCCAGCGTCACCAAATGGGCGAAAAGATCCCAGACCGGCTCGCTCACCGGGTTGTTGTGTGCATCGATCAGGAAACGTCCCTTATCCTCATAACCGGCCAGATGGATCTCACGGATGCGCTGCAATGGGATGCTCTGCAGGGCTTGCATGGCGTCAAGGCCAAGATTCACCTGATTCACATACAGGTTGTTGACATCGACCAGTAGATAACAGTCAGCCTCTTCAGCGATGGCTGTGAGAAATTCCGCTTCGCTCATCGGGGAATCTGATTTCACATAGGCGGATACATTTTCCAACAGCAGATGGGACTCGAGGAAGTCCTGGACGGACCGGATGCGCTTGGCCACATAGCGCACGGCTTCCTCTGTATAGGGCAGCGGCAATAGATCGTGATAATGATGCCCCTGGTACTGAGTAAAACAGAGATGGTCGGAAATCCAGGCGGGACCCACATGCTCCGCGAGTTCCCGGATGCTTCCCAGATAATCGAAATTCAGTGGGTCGACACCCCCCAGATTCATGCCGACACAATGCAGGGTAAGCGGATATGTCTCAGCAATCTTGTTTAACTGAACTCGGGTCATGCCTCCCGGCGCCAGAAAATTATCCGCCAGCAGTTCCAGCCAGGGTACGCCGTGCTGGCCAGCCAGCAACTGCTTGTAATGGGGATCACGCAGGCCAATGCCGACACCCGACACCAGCCCGCGCTCCCCAGGGGGAAACGTGGTCGTCATTGCAGCTACTTGGCCGGCTTGAGGCCGGCAACGACACCACCGGTAATCTTTTCGCAGGTTCCGGCAGGCACATAAATCCATTCCTGGGGTGAATTACCTACGGTTGACTGACCGGAACAGCTGTGCTTTTTATCCAACGATCCACAATCATTTTTACCGGCTTTGGAAACACCTGTGCATTTCTCCCAGGTCGATGGAGCATCGGGTACGGCCAAGACTGAATTCGAGGCCAGCATCGCTCCGGCAGCCAGCATGGCGGCCAGGGCAGACTTCGTACGCGCAGATTGATTCATGATTTTGTTCCTCTGTTTTGAACATATTTCAGGTATAAACGCAGTATCAAGCAACTGTGCTCAACTGGATAAACGCACGAATTAAGCAAATGGATTCAAACTAGGACAAAAATTATTAAAGTCTTGTTGATCGACTATTGATAGCTCGCCAGCCGGACCGGCTGCCGCTTCGCTCCCCAAGCGCCCGGCTTAGCCTCAAACACACCGGCGCAGGGTGCGCCGCAGGCCTGGCATTCGCCGGTGGGCGTCAGTTTCCAGTCACTGAGCTCATACCAGTCCCTGCCGATCAACAACGCAGCGCATTGGTGACAATAGGTGCTATCCCCTTGCGGGTCATGCACATTGCCCACATAGGCATAGCGCACCCCGTTTTTGAGCGCGATGCGGCGGGCCGTTTGCAAGGTTGATAGCGGGGTGTGGGAATGGTCCATCATCTTCCAGCTGGGATGAAAGGCGGAGAAGTGCATGGGCACATCGGGCCCCAGTTCTTCAACCACCCATTGGGTCATGGCCTCCAGCTCAGCCTCCGAGTCGTTCTCACCGGGGATCAGCAGGGTGGTCAGCTCGAACCAGACATCGGTCTCATGCTTCAGATATTTCAGGGTTTCCAGCACCGGCTCCAGATGCGAGCCTGTCAACTTATGATAAAAAGTCTCGGTAAAGGCCTTCAGGTCCACATTGGCCGCATCCATGTAGCGGTAGAATTCAGCGCGGGGCTCCGGACACACATAACCCGCGGTCACCGCCACCGATTTGATTTCGAACTCGGCACAGGCCTTGGCCACATCGATGGCATACTCGTGAAAGATCACCGGGTCGTTGTAGGTGTAGGCGACGCTCCGGCAACCCAGCTCTTTGGCCGCCCTGGCAATGGTCTCGGGGGATGCCTCATCCGCCAGGGTATGCATCTCCCGGGACTTGCTGATATCCCAGTTCTGGCAGAACTTGCAGCCCAGATTACAGCCGGCGGTGCCGAATGAGAGCACCGGCGTTCCCGGCAGGTAGTGATTCAGGGGCTTTTTCTCGATGGGGTCGACACAAAAGCCGCTGGATAGGCCATAGGTATTCAGTACCACCGCGCCCTGATAATTCTCCCGCACGAAACAGAAACCCTGCCTGCCCTCTTTGATGTGGCAGTAACGGGGACAGAGATCACACTGCACACGGCCATCTTCGAGCTGGTGCCAGTATTGAGTGGGGAAATGAGTCTTCATGAGCTAAGGAACCTGCAATCAGTACCTACTTATAATTCTAGCAACTATCGCTGTCCCTGAGTTGCCTGGCCGCGCCGATGACAGCCTGCCCCAGTGAAAGTCCTCCATCATTGGCCGGCGCCAACTGGTGGCTCAACAGATTCAGGCCGGATTCCTGCAGATTTCCAGCCACCCGTTCAAACAGAGTGCGATTCTGGAACACCCCGCCCGACAGAGCAACGGTATCGATTTTATGCTCTCCAGCCAGCCGCAGAGCAAGATCGGTGATGGCGTCTGCCAGCCCTGCATGAAACCTTGCGGCAATCGCTTCATGCGGCACACCCTGCTCCAGATCGGTCAATACCGCCAGCCAGAAAGGCTGCGGATCGAGCATCAGTCCCTTATCCGAAGGCGTGAGTGCAAATGGATACCCCCCACCTTGGATGATTGCATATCCACCAGCCATAGCTTCCAGCTCGATGGCGGCCTGTCCCTCGTAGCTGATCTGTTCCCGACAGATGCCCAGCAGACCGGCCAGGGCATCGAACAGCCGACCGCAGGAACTGCTCAACGGCGCATTCAGTTCTCGCTCGATCATGCCGATCAGCAGCTCAAGTGGTTGTCCATCGAGCCAGCGTATCGCCTCCAACCCGCCCCAGCGAGCCATGACTTGCTCCCAACCGAACAGGCTGTGCAGTTGGGCAAAGCTGTTGCGCCAGGGCTGCAGTATCGCCTTGGCGCCGCCTGGCAGCGGCGTCGGCCGCAATAGACCCAGCCGCTCATATCCGAGGTAATCGGCGAGCAGGAACTCACCACCCCAGACAGAGCCGTCAGACCCGTAACCCGTGCCATCCATGGCGATGCCCAGCACCTGACCGGCCTCCAGAGGCCACTGGTTTTCCGCCATCACGCTGGCGATATGCGCATGATGGTGCTGGACCTGAAGCCAATCCACGCCCAGCTCCAGGGCCCATTCACGGCCAAACCGCGTGCTGCGGTAGTTGGGGTGCTGGTCACCTACCAGCAGCCGGGGCTGCAGATCATACAGCTGCAGGTAGAGATTAAGGGTCTTCTGATAACTTCTGAAGGTGGCCTCGTTCTCCAGATCACCCAGATGCTGCGACAGAATCGCCTGCCCATCCTTCAGCAGACAGAGGGTGCTTTTCAGCTCGCCGCCCAGCGCCATGAGAGCAGCAGCAGCCGCAAAACCAGGCGGCAGTTGGATCGGTCTTGGCGCATAACCTCGGGCGCGGCGCAGCAGTCTTGGCGAACCTGCCATGACTTTTACGACTGAATCGTCCACCCGGTTGACGATCTCCCGATCGTGCAACAGAAAGGCATCCGCCACGGCCCCGAGTCGTTTTACAGCATCCTGGTTATCGGTGCACTGGGGCTCCTCACTCAGATTGCCGCTGGTCATTACCAGCGGACGGTCCCACCCCGAGAGCAACAGCTGGTGCAAGGGTGAATAAGGTAGCATGAAACCCAGGGTGTTTTGTCCGGGAGCTACCGCCGGTGGCAGTGGTGTTTCACCGCTTTGCTCAAGTAACAGGATGGGCGCCGCAGGGTTCTGCAAACAGGCGGCCTCGGCCTCGCTCACGCTGCAATAGCGACGGATCACCGCCATCTCCCGCGCCATCAGGGCAAACGGCTTATGGTAGCGCCCTTTCCGGCCACGCAGCTCATCCACTGCCCGAGAGTTTGTAGCGTCACAGGCCAGATGAAAACCGCCAATGCCTTTTATCGCGAGAATCTGACCCTCAGCCAATAGCCGGCTCGCGAGCTGAAGAGTGTCCTGGTCTTCCTGCAGGGCCGGTTGAATCTCAGCGCCGCCTGCATCCAGCAACCAGACCCTTGGTCCACAGACCGGGCATGCATTGGGCTGGGCGTGGAAACGCCGGTCCGCCGGGTCATCATATTCAGCCTGACACTCAGCACACAGGGTAAAGCAGCGCATACTGGTGTTTTCCCGATCATAAGGAACTGCGTTGATAATGGTCAGTCTGGGGCCACAGTGGGTGCAATTGGTGAACGGATAACGGTAGCGGCGATTCGCATTCTCGATGATCTCCGCCTGACAGGCAGGACAGGTTGCCGCATCGGGGACGATGCCGGTATGCATCGGACCAGCACGACTGGAGACAATCCGAAAACCCTGTCCGGTTAACGGCTCATGGAGCCTGCTTCGATCGAGCGAATCGATCCTGGCGAGCGGTGGACACTCCTGCTGAATCTTCTGACAAAAATGATCTAATGCCTGTCGCTCGCCCCAGGCATGGATAATGACACCCTTACTATCATTCCAGACCTCTCCGAAGAGATGGCAGGCATTGGCCAGACGCCACACAGTAGGTCTGAAACCGACCCCCTGCACCAAGCCTCTGACCCGGATCTGCTCAGCGTAGACTTCATTTGACATGGGCGATCTTCACAGCTTGGAGTCTCAACCATCGCTGACAGCCGGCAGTAATCATCTGGCGGCTTCGAGGTCGAGGCCACCTGAAACAGACAGGCTCTTCAGCTGGCGTTGTGAAGGATTAAATAGTTCAAGCACATCCGTGTTGCGGGGATCTAGCCAATCAAACGCTCGGATTTCACCAGCTGCTCTTCGAGCAGCTCTACGACATCCTTAAAACGCGATCGGTTATCGTCCCCAATCGTCATCAGCACTCGATGGGCATCAAGCACGGTACGCGCCATGTCAGGCCCCGTATTGTCTGGCAATCCCAGCTCCTGACTGTTGGTCATTGCATGACCCGCCTCATCCACGATATCGAATACTTCGTCAAAACCGATGGAGAACAGCAGGGTATTGATATCCTCATTGGTGGATACCAAGGTTACTTTCGGGACCCCACACTGTTTCATCAGGTTGGCAATGCGCGCCAATAGACCGAGATTGGTGCTATCGATGGTTTTGGTCTCCCGAAGATCCACCATAAAGCCTTTCGGTTTGGGACCCTCGAAAAGTTTATTGATGAATTTGTTCAGCGACGCACCAATCGTATAGCGGATATGCCCAACGTATCTCAGGCCGTGGATTCCGTCATTTGTTGCGTAATAGACTTTGTTATCGGACATTTTCAGACCGCCTGGTAATAGCCAACAGGGCCACGTCATCCAATAATCGGCTGGTATCATCCAATCCGATCACATCAATCAGCTCATCAAGTGACATCTCAGTACTGTCAACCTTAGAAAGCAGATTTGCGTAGCACTCTTTGTTCGTTTTATCGGGCATGAGTTCGAAGACACCGTCCGATAAAATCAAAAGTAAAAATTCAGCCGGCAATTGTATCTCGTTATTGATGAACTGCACATCATTAAATAGGCCGACCGGCCGGCCTTTGGTGCTGAGATGCTGGATCTGGGAACCATCATAAATGAAGGGGTGAGGATAGTGGCCCCCATTGCAGACAATCAGTCGATTGTCTGCCAGATGCAAGACACCGTAAAACATGGTGATGTATTTATCCAGGTCTTGCCGATACAGTTCATCATTCAGCCGGAGCATTGTTTGATTAGGAATTAGTATCGTTTCATCACCATCTTTGAGTGCATCACACATCTGCGACATCAGGGTTTTGACGATCACTGTCACAAACGCTGATCCCGTGTCGTGGCCGGAAACATCCACCATGTAGAAACCAACATGCTCCTTGTCGATGGAAAAATAATCAACAAAGTCACCACTCAGGTGCATGGCGGGGTATAGCCGATGGCGAAAAACAAAATCACCCAACAGTTTATGCTCAGCAGGCAGCAGCCTGGTCTGTACTTCCTGGCCGGTCTGCTGATTTGCCTTCAACTGATCGAGCGCGTCATTCAACTCCCTATTGAGATGTTCCAGTTCAACCTGGTAGGCGCGATTTTCTTTCAGCAACCTCGATCGCTCCAGCGCCTTATTGACTGCAACCTCCAGTATTCGCATATCGGGGATGGGTTTTGTGATGTAATCCCAGGCGCCCCTTTTCAACGCCTGAATGGCGTCACCGATCATGCCGGCGCCGGAGACGATGATCACCGGGGTATCCGGTGATGCCTGAGTGAGCTCCCGCAACACATCCAGACCATCCAGTTTCGGCATTCTGAGGTCACAGAGCACTAAATCCGGCTGTTTTTCGTGAAATTGCTCCAATCCCTGCTGTCCATCCGCAGCCTCCAGCATCTCGTAACCGCTGTCTTCGAGATACGCAACGATATTTTCACGGATGGTCGGGTCATCCTCAATCGTCAGAATAATTTTGTTCGCAGCCATGTGATGATACTAGCTAATTTTTAGAGATTTTATTGCCTCAGCGATCGGGGCCATATCGGCAAGCGGTTTCTGAAAGAGGCGCCCATCCATGATTCCCAACCTTTTCAGGTCATTGGGTACAATGTAGTTCACCGATCCTGTGTGCACGATGAATCGAACTTCAGGACAGATCGCATGGATTGACCGCATAGCGGCATTACCATCCATACCGGGCAGGCGCATGTCCATGATACAAATATCGTACCCCTTATCTTTTTGCAGAACTTCAACAGCCTCCTCTCCGGAAGCGGCAGTGTCAGCAGTCAGTCCTTCATCCTCGAGAAAAATTTTTAAGCTGGACGCGATCAGGGATTCATCATCCACGATCAACACGCGCATGTTCATATCTGCGATGCCCCGCTTCTATAGGGTAAACGAATAACAAATCGGCTCCCTTCACCGGCCATGGAATCCACTGAAATTGTACCTTTATGCTGTTCCGTGATGATGTAATAAGAGACCGACAGTCCCAACCCGGTGCCAAGTCCGATAGGTTTGGTGGTGAAAAACGGTTCAAATACTCGCCGCTGCACCTCCTCATTCATACCAGGCCCGCTGTCTTCCACCTCAATTCGAGCCCACCTGCCATCATCCATCGTTCTGAGCACGATACGCTGTTCAGTCGAGCTTTCCTGGCTAGCCATGGCATGCGCGGCATTCTTTATCAGATTCAGCAGTACCTGCTCAATCTCTGTGCGGTCACAGGCAACAGAAGGAAGATTCGGTTCATACTCTTTGACGATAGTGATTTTTTTGAAGTCGTAGGTCTTTTTCAGATCATAGTCACTGGCGGCAATACGGACCACCGTATCGAGTAACTCATTGATAGGAACAGGGGAAAATTCTGCGGTGCTGCGGCGACTGAAGGCAAGCATATCAGCAACAATAAGGCCTGCTCGTTCAGCAGCCTCACGAATTCCCTCCAGGAAACCGAATATGCCGCGTCTCTCAAGGAATTCATGCATTACAGCCAGATCCAGTCCCAGTTCATGCGCGGTTTTTTCATTTGCCGGCAGATCAGTTGACAGACGGCGCAGAATATTCTGACAGCTCTGCAGTACGCCACTCAATGGGTTATTGATCTCATGGGCCATCCCTGCCGCCAAACCACCCACCGTCATCATTTTTTCGGTCTGCACCATCATCTGTTCCATCTGAATCCGTTGAGTTACGTCATCAATGCGTATTACTGCTCCTCGCCTTTTTTCGACTCCCAGCGGGTAGATCACGATTTCAGAAAACCTGGGCGTACCGTCAGTATGGGTTACATGCCTTTCAATCCGGGCTGGTATGCCTGAATCGATTGCCTCCTTCAATTCGTGAATTCGGGAAGAAAAATCGGGTAGCACATCTGAGAATGACCTGCCGCGAACCGCTTCAGAGGAGAGCCTGGATTCCTCTTCAGCACCCCTGTTCCACATGGTGATATTTGCGTCTGCGTCCACCGCCACCAGGGTGGAGGGCATGGAGTCAAATACGTTCCTCAGGTAAGCGCGTGTGGCTTCCAGTTGCTCGGCCATATCCTGCAGACGGTGATTCGTGCGGTCGAGTGTCAGAGCCTCGCGTTTCCGATTCAGACTGAGCCAAGCCATGCGCCAAAATATCAGCCCAACCAGAAGCAGCCCGCTAAACAACTGCCAGCGAAGCTTATTGATGTTTGCATCCACACTACCCAGGTCCTTGATAAATACCAGCGATGCCTTGCCTTTATAAGAGTAGTTGATCATCTCTTCCAACTGGTATGGACGTTCAGCCGGCTTCTCACGCCGATAGTGTCCAAACACGAATCCGTTGGCTGCTGTTACCTTGAGTTCATGGGTGTACCTCACGTGGCTACCCCAGGAATAGACCAAAGCACTTAACTGCTCAAAATCATGCTGCTGTAAAGCACTACTGAGGGTTGACTTAATGAAATGGATATCATCATTGGCATTGTCCTTGGCAATCTGTAATGACCGCTCCCTTTGTTGTTCCAAAATCGCAATGGTCGATGCGAGGAGAATGATCATCAACAGGGCCAATCCGGGCCATGGTGTTCTCAGGCGTTTATTAGTCACTGCAGGGGACATTACTCTATGCCGTGCTCACTCAACTGCTTGAGCACAGCACGCAGATTGTCGTAATCGGAGTCTTCAACAGGCACCAGTCCGGTTACTCCAAATTTGATGGAATTCAGGATCCTGCGTCCCTCCTGTGACTCTGACAATTGATAGAGCGCTTTTCTAACCACATCGACAAACTCATCTTCAGCATCCGCACGAGCCACGAACAGATGCTCAGAGAAAGGGGCGCTCCTGGCAATGGCCTTCAACCCTCTACTCCTGTATGACACCATCACTTCCTCCTTGACAGCCCCTGCATCGAAGGCTTCCGAAAGGACCGCCAACGCCACATTTTTGTGGCTGCCGAGAAATTGATAATCCATCAAATCACCGACATCCATACCCGCCTCCATAAGCATATGCCGCGGAACCAGGTGGCTCATGGTAGATGCCGGATCCCCAAATGCGAAGCGTTTGCCGCGCAGGGACTGGATATCATTCACTCCACTGTTTGAGTTGGTCACCAGATAGCCATGAAATGCAGGTTTGCCATTGACTTCAAGGCGCGCCAGCAGTGGCTTCTTACCATACTTCTCCACCAGACGCACATAAGTGGCGGGGCCCATATAGGCAATGTCCACCTTGTCCATTCCGATATGTGCAATGTGTTCGCCATAATCCCGACCAATACGCACAACGACCGTTGCATCCAGCACTTCTCTTAAATATTTCGCCAACGGTTGGTAGCGCTTATGCAGTTCCTGGAAGGGAAGATAAGGGTGAACCGCCAGAATAATCGTCTTCTTGGCGGTCTCAGCCGCAACTGTCAGTGGCCAATAGCTCGACACCAACACCAACAAACAGAATGATAAACTTTGAAATAGTCGCGGCATAAACATAACCTTCAAGGTATGACTGTGAATCAGGGATCGATGCGGCTTAACAAATGGAGATTATCCTTTTTTTACATTGCCTTCCGGGGTTTCCAGAAAAAAATGGCTGCTCACCTGTTAGCTTAGCAATTGACAGGATATGCTACATACTATTTTCCATGGACCAACGGGCAAACGGCGCCTGTTGGCCAAAACCAAAACACAGGACAAGCGGCTACCATGTCTGTTGACCTCCCACTCCAGGTTCAGCAACTGATTAAGTTGGCCAAAACCCTGCGGAAACAGGCGACTGCCGGGTTTCAACGCAGAATGCTGGTGCTTTCGGGTGGGCATTCCTGGTGTATATCTCAAGCAAAGGAGCTGTTGACGCACCTGTCATGCGCCAATCCATATTGGGTGGGTGACTCCGCACCGATGGGTCTCTCCGGCCTGACAAATGCTGATGCACTGTCACTGCTGGGGTCTGAAACAGAGACATTTGTCTACGATGCCTATACAGGATTCGATCCGGATGCCTTCGGAGCGATGACTGGAACCTTATTAAGCGGAGGCATCCTGATCCTGCTGACCCCCAAATTATCAGAATGGTCAGCCTATCCGGATCCGGAGCATGAACGCATTGCTGTCGCTGGCGCCACCGCCTCTGATGTCACCGGACGTTTCCTGGGCCGGCTCTCCAGATTGATCAGGAACGATTCCTCGATCTTCTGTTTTGAGCAGGGAGGCGATGTTCCCAGCCCACCAGAACAGGTTTCGGCCGCAATTTCGCGAGAACCATTTGATGCCGTATGCCGCACCGAGGATCAGGCGATAGCCGTCGACGCCGTAGTGCATGTCGTCACGGGGCATCGGCAACGGCCAGTGGTTCTGATCTCAGACCGGGGCAGAGGCAAGTCCTCCGCCCTGGGCATTGCCGCTGCCCGGCTGATCAGCTCAGGTAGGAAAAACATCCTGGTCACCGCACCCCGGCAGGCATCCACCCAATCTCTGTTTGCACAGGCAACCCACAGCCTCAGCGTCGCAAAAACAACCCCGGGTTCGTTGCACATGGGTGAGTCGAGTATCACCTATCATGCACCCGATCACCTGCTGCAACATCCACAGCCAGCCGATCTGTTACTGGTGGACGAAGCCGCGGCCATTCCGACTCCCTTGCTGGAGGCGCTGCTGGATCACTATCCGCGCATTGCCTTTGCCACCACTATCCATGGCTATGAAGGCACGGGTAGAGGCTTCGCCCTGCGTTTCCGTCAGGTGCTGGATCAGCGTTTTCCACACTGGCGTGAGGTCCGTCTGGAAACCCCCATCCGCTGGGCGGCGGATGACCCCCTGGAAAAATGGTTGTTCTCCGCCCTTGCCCTAAATGCCTCACCGGCTCCGGATGATCTGATTGCTGGTGCACAACCCGACAGATGCACACTCGAGATCCTCGACCGAGAGAGGTTAGTCAAGAATGAACGGGACCTGACCGATCTGTTTGGCTTGTTGGTGCTGGCCCACTACCGGACCACCCCGTTCGATCTGCGCCATCTGCTGGATGGACCCAATCTGACGGTGTTCTGTTTGCGCTACCGGGGACGTATCCTAGCCACCGCCCTGGTCGCCCAGGAAGGAGGTTTCGACCCAGCGACCGCGCATGCCATTTGGTCAGGTTATCGACGTCCTCGGGGACATCTACTGGCTCAATCTCTTGCCGCCCATATTGGCCTGGAAGCCGGCGCCAGCCTGCACGGCGCCAGAATCATGCGTATTGCGGTACACCCACTGTTACAGCAGCGGGGACTGGGAAGTCGACTGGTGCAGGAGATTTTGCACCACTCGCAGACCGCAACTCTGGATTATTTGGGCGCCAGCTTTGGCGCCACCCCTGAACTGCTCAGGTTCTGGAGCAAGCATCGGCTGCTACCCGTACGAGTGGGACTGCGCCGGGGTGCAAGCAGTGGTACTCAATCGGTCATCATGCTGCACCCCATCACGGCAGTGGGAGCACAGATCTTTGACATTGCCCGGCAGCGTTTCACTCAACAGCTTCATCGACTCCTGGGCGATGCCTTGAACACCATGGACCCCGGCCTGGCCTGTGCCTTACTCGCTCATACTTCACAATCTGAACCGGAACCACCTGATAGATACGACTGGCTCGATCTGATTGGTTTTGCTTTCGCGCACCGGGGTTATGAGATCAGCCTGCCGGCAATCGAACAACTGACCCTCAGAGCCTTGGGTGAATCAAAGCCCGAACCTGCAGATGCCCAGCTGTTATTGATGAAGGTACTGCAGAACCGGGATTGGCCAAGTTGTGCGAAGAGATTCAAGCTGGCGGGTCGTGCAGCAGTCGAAGAATTACTGCGTAAAGTGATAGGTCAGCTCGTCCTGCACTATGCAGATAGCGCCACCTATGAGATCGCTGTCAAGATTCAGACTGAGCAACCCGTATGATCTCCACCGGTTTACCCTTTTTGTGTTGTCTTGGCCAGACTGCGTAGTGACCGACCAGCAAGGGTTCCAGGCGGCGCCGATTGACGATCTTCAGCGCCACCTCAGAGAGTTCCAGCACGGGCAGGCGGCGCCGACTTCCCGCCACCGGAAGGGTGGTGCTCTTGTGCAATTGTCCTGCTATCCATGCGGGGGTCTTGGAGTTGACCAGACTGAACTGGCTGTAATCCCAGAGCAGTAACTCGCACAATACCGGGTCTTCTCTCAAGTGGGAGAGCAGAAATTCGGTGATTAATCGAAACTGGCTGTCGGGTTGCAGATTGCCCCGCGCGATGCCCTCCCCCACTCGATCCATGAGCGCATCAAAAAAATCGGTCACCCGATCGTCAAAGTGGTTGGGGATCAGCCACATCAGGGTCGAAGTCAGATAACCGCTGTTCCACAAGCGTTCCAGCAGCTCAGCATAGAGTTTGAAGCGGGAAATCTCCTGAAAACTGAGCAATGGATGGGAAATCACCTCGTAAGGAGGCCTGTGGTCCCATCGATACCCCAGCTGATTGGCCTGTTCGAGCAGAGGAGTTCCAGGCAACAACTTAAGGGTGCCAAGTTGCAGATGTTCCGCATGCAGCCTGAAGACACGGTTGAGGGAGTCCCGACAGTGGATGGCACTCTCCCCGGGCAGACCCACAATCAGATCGAGATGTACCGGGTGGCGCGCCATCTCCACCAGCTGGCGGATATTATCCAGCGCCAGGGGGATCTGCATGCGGCGCTCAATGATGTCCAAGACCGGTTCAGTCAGGGTCTGCAGGCCAATCTCGAACTGAAACTTGCCCGCTGCGGCTTGGCGGAAGACCTCCATGGCCTCCGGGGAGATCCGGTCTGGATTGAGCTCCAGATGAAAACGCAAACCGTCGGGAGTAACGGCGAAACGCTGCAACAGTTTCAAGGTACGCTCCCGACCCAGATGGAAGCTGCGGTCCAGTAGCTTGATCACCTTGTTGTGCAGCCCTTCGAGCACGCTCATGTCGGCCTCGATGCGTTCCAGTGGAAAGGCGCGCAAGCGGTCCGTGGCGCTGGTGCAGAAGGTGCATTTGAAGGGACAGCCCCGGGAGGTCTCCCAGTAGACCAGCGGTTTACTGAAGTCCATCGCGCCACTGGTGACGGGTGAGGGAATCTGCTCCACCGGCAAGATCTGTATCGGGTTTTGTTTGATCCTGCCTGCTGCTCTGTAGATCAGACCCGAGATCTGACCGAGTTCACCTTTCGCGTAGAGGCGCCAGCGCAGCAGGTCGCGGAAGGCCGCCTCCCCCTCCCCATCGATGACGAAATCGATCTCGGGATACTCCGCCAATATCTCCTCACCTCTGGGTCCTGCCTCCGGTCCGCCAAGCAGAATCAAGCATTCGGGCAAGAGTTGATCCAGCAGACCCGCCAGATGCAGGCAGACCTGGATATTCCACAGATAGGTGGAGAAACCAATTACCGTGGGGCGTAGCGCCACCAGTTGCTCCAGCAGTTGCTGCTGGCTTTTGTTAACCAGTGATTCAAATATGTGGATATTCGGAAAGTAGGCTTCTTCGACCGAGTATGCCGCGATAGAGTTCAGCGCCAGGGTGGAGTGGCTGTAACCAGCATGCAGTGCAATCAGGGCAATTGCCGGATCATCAGAAATGAATTTTGACATTGGACAGCGTGTTTAAAAAAGAAAACCACGCTTGAATAAGCGTGGTTTCCTCTGTCAGAAAAGATTACCTGGTGTAGAGATACTTAAAACGTCATCCGCCAACCCCATGTATAGGTTGGAAACTTAGTTTCCGAGCAAAGACACCCAATCGGTGACCACTACGAACCTCCCAATCGTGCCCCCATTTCAGGTTCATCCAGAACCCAGTTAACGATATCCTGGGCCAATGCTTCCTCGATCACATGAAATATATTACATGTCCCCCCGAACGCAAACCCCCTCAAGCCCCCGCCCATTGAGCGTTCCCTCGCGGTGAAACTGCCGATTTTCTTGCCATTTTGGATGAGTTTTCCTGACATCTCCATATACTTCGGACCGGACCATCCGCCGCCCCCAAAGCCAGTGAGATTATCAATTTTCATATCCAAAACCTTGCCCTTGGCTTTGGAGATATCTTCAACGGTTACGACTTCCACATCGTTCCTTTCGAACTCGGCCATGAGGAAATCATGCATTTTCTTGTCTAGTTCACACTCGGCGCGGATGTTGCCGGGAACACTCTGTGGCCTGTCAAATGGAATTTCGGCTTGGATAGTCACTTTGTCCTTGCTGTACGCATTACCCAACGGACTGAGGAATAGGATACACAGCAGTGACAATAATAGTATTTTGGTGCTTTTCATGAGATTAACCTCCAGTGTTTCTTTAATAAAATGGTTTTTTATTTACGCCGTGGCAGTCTGCATCCCGAGTGGAAAAGTGTCAATCCGGTTTTTTTATCGCTCGAGAAAAACATTTAATCAATCAGGAAATGCATCCCCTGACACGAATAATCAGAGTGTAATGTATCTTTTGTTTTCAATAAGTTGGATCGCCCATTGTACGTTTGGCAGCCGCCAGACGAAAAGCAGTCACCCTGAGATCATGCTTTCTTCATCTCGCATTATATCAAGCTTATGTCTATGATTTGCGTGTTTTCTTCTTCAGCCATGATTTTCCGTTGAGAGTCGATCAGGACGTATCCACTAGACGAAAGATGCTGATATCTTTACAGATTGGAACTCGTCAAATATTTTAGAACAATAAAACCTTTAAAGTAGAGATAGGGAATGCAACATGCTTGATCTAGCAAAGGCGCGTATCGGTGTCATTGGTCTCGGATATGTCGGCCTGCCACTGGCGGTGGAATTTGGAAAGAAATATCCCACGATAGGGCTGGATATCAATGAAGCAAGAGTGATGGAACTGAGGGAAGGGCGTGACAGTTCCCTTGAGGTCGAACCGGAAGAGTTACAACAGGTGCCGCATCTCACCTATACCAGTGACCTTGACGATCTCAAGGATTGTAACGTCTATATCGTAACGGTTCCGACTCCCATCAATGAACACAAACAACCGGACCTCGCACCTTTGATCGGCGCCAGCCATGTCTTGGGCAAAGTGATCAAAACAGGTGATGTCGCCATCTTCGAATCCACGGTCTATCCCGGTGCAACTGAGGATGACTGCGTGCCAATCATCGAGGCGGACTCAGGTCTGACCTTCAACAAGGATTTTTTTGTCGGTTACAGCCCGGAACGAATCAATCCAGGGGACAAGGAACACCGTCTGGTCACGATCAAGAAAGTCACCTCAGGTTCAACCCCGGAGGTCGCCGATTTCGTCGACCAACTCTACCGCAGCGTGATTACCGCCGGCACCCACAAGGCGAGCAGCATCAAGGTGGCCGAGGCCGCAAAGGTCATCGAAAACACCCAACGAGATGTCAACATTGCACTCATCAACGAGTTGGCGCTGATCTTCAATCGCCTGGGTATCGACACCCTCGAGGTGCTGGAGGCAGCAGGCAGCAAATGGAATTTTCTACCCTTCCGTCCCGGACTGGTCGGTGGTCACTGCATCGGCGTTGACCCGTACTACCTGACCCACAAGGCCCAATCCATCGGTTATCAGCCGGAGATCATTCTGGCGGGACGCCGACTCAACGACAGCATGGGGGCCTATGTGGTTCACTCTACTGTCAAATTAATGATGAAACGAGGCATAGCCACCAGCAATAGCAAAGTCCTGGTACTGGGACTAACCTTCAAGGAGAACTGCCCAGATCTTAGAAACACCCGGGTGGTGGATATTGTTTCAGAGTTCCAGGATTATGGCGCGACGGTCGATGTCTATGATCCTTGGGTCAACCCCGATGAGGCCGAACAGGAATATGGTCTGACCCCCATCGATGAGCTCAAGGAGGGAGCATACCAGGCAGTCATCTTGGCGGTTGCACACAGACAGTTTGCAGAAATGGGGAGCGGCAAAATTCGCGCTTTGTGTAGAGAAAATGGCGTTCTGTACGATGTAAAAAATATTTTACCCGTTGCGGATGTAGACCTTCGACTCTAATGCCAAACCTGAAAATATGGACTGATAATGACTAGCTACCAAACACTTAAAGAGCAACTCCTCACCAATCAATCAACCTGGTTGGTGACAGGAGTGGCCGGTTTCATTGGTTCCAACCTGCTGGAAACCCTCTTGAATCTCAACCAAAAGGTAGTAGGGCTGGATAATTTTTCCACCGGTCACCGGTATAACTTCGATAAGGTGCAATACGAGGTATCAACCGAGCAGTGGGACAATTTCACCTTCATCGAGGGTGATATCCGCGACCTGGATGACTGCGCCAAGGCATGTGCAGGCGTTGACTATGTGCTGCATCAGGCTGCTCTTGGATCAGTGCCGCGCTCCCTGGATGATCCGATCAACACCAACGCCAACAACATCACAGGCTTTCTGAATATGCTGGTCGCCGCCAGAGACGCCCAGGTAAAACAGTTTGTCTATGCTGCCTCAAGCTCCACCTATGGCGACCATCCTGATCTACCGAAACAGGAAGACAAAATCGGCAACCCTCTATCGCCCTATGCGGTCACTAAACTGGTCAACGAACAGTATGCGCAGGTCTTCGCCCGTTGTTATGACTTCAAGGCTATCGGGCTGCGCTATTTCAACATCTTCGGCAGACGCCAGGATCCGGATGGCGCCTATGCCGCGGTGATTCCGAAATGGGTGGCCTCCCTGATCCATGATAAAGAGGTCTTCATCAATGGTGATGGGACGACCAGTCGTGATTTCTGCTACATCGACAATGCAGTTCAGGCCAATCTCCTGGCCGCGACCACGCAAAACCCGTCAGCCGTCGACCAGGTGTACAATGTGGCGGTTAGCGACCAGACCAGCCTTACCCAACTCTATGAACAGATTCGCGAGATTCTGAGCAAGGATTTCGCCCACCTGGAGGGGGTAAAACCCACCTACCGCGATTTCCGCGCCGGTGATGTCAAACACTCACTGGCAGATATCTCCAAGGCCCGTGACTTGCTCGGCTACGAACCGACGCACCGCATTGGCGCGGGACTGGAGGAAGCCATGAGCTGGTATGTGGAGGATTTAAAGAAATAGTACGCCTCCAAAAAAGTTATCAATCACCAGGAACCCAAATGAGAGTTTTAATTACCGGCGGCGCCGGTTTTATCGGTTCGGCCTTGGCCATCAGACTGCTGGAGCGTGGTGACGAAGTCATCAGTATCGATTGTCTGAACGACTACTACGACGTCGAACTAAAAAAGGCCCGCCTCGCCCGCACCCTAGAGCATCCGAATTTCACCGATCTGCGTCTTGAACTGGAGGACCGGGAAGGAATCGCTGACTGCTTCACCCAATACAAGCTCCACCGGGTGATCAATCTGGCGGCCCAGGCCGGGGTCCGCTACTCCATTGAAAATCCCCTGGCTTATATAGACTCCAACCTGCTTGGGTTTGGTAATATCCTGGAGGGTTGCAGGCACAACAATGTCCAGCATCTGGTGTACGCTTCCAGCAGCTCGGTTTATGGCGCCAACACCTCCATGCCTTTTTCCGTGCATGACAATGTCGACCATCCGGTGAGCCTCTACGCGGCCACCAAAAAGGCCAATGAACTGATGGCGCATACCTACAGTCATCTCTATCGGTTGCCGACCACCGGCCTACGCTTCTTCACCGTCTATGGCCCCTGGAGCAGACCCGATATGGCGATGCTCAAGTTCGCCCACAAGATCATGAAGGGTGAACCCATCGATGTATTCAACTACGGAAAGCACAAACGGGACTTCACCTATATCGACGATATCGTGGAGGGGGTGATCCGCGTGCTGGACCGTATTCCCGAACCCAACCCGGACTGGAGCAGTGATGAACCCGATTCCGCCACCAGCACCGCGCCTTATCGCCTCTACAACATCGGCAACAATGAACCTGTCGAACTGATGCGCTATATCGAAGTCCTGGAAGAGACTTTGGGCAAGAAAGCAAAACTCAACATGCTGCCGCTACAGGACGGCGACGTGGTCGCCACCTATGCGGATGTCGCGGATCTGATCGCCGATACAGGATACAAACCCGACACCCAACTCGAAGTGGGGGTGGAGAATTTTGCCAACTGGTTCAGGGAATACTACGGCTACTGATGCAAACGCTGTCGCCAAAATTCCTGGTATAAAAAAAGCGAGGAATGACACCCTGGAGGCAATTGGGTATCTATTCCTCGCTCTAGACCAGCGCATATCACGGAAACGACCAACCGTGTGCGTTGAAGAGTAGAATATCGGGACTCCACAGGTTGGTCATTGACCCAGGTCAATTAACCATGACATGCTAACAGTTATTAAAATTAACTTGTATCTTATTGTTAGTTATACAAATAACGTAACTTCTCTCCACATCCTAAGCGGCCCCACCTAAGTTCAGCCTGCCTCATTGTCGCTGCTCAGCCCGCCAAACAGATCCAATAGTCGTGGAATCAGGCGCTGGAACTCCAGGCCCATCAGACTGAATGCAACGTCAAATTGCGCAATTTCATCCTCTGTCTGGACATCAGCAGCCTCCTCTTGAATGATATCCAGAAACTTGATGCGTTTGAGGGCCAGGTCAGATTCGACCACCACAGAGATCCGTTCATCCCACTCCAGGGCAAGCTTCACCACCTGTTTGCCGGCTTTGAGGTGGGCCTGGATCTCATCTGCAGTCAGATCCTGTCCTGTACAGCGAATAGTCCCGCCCTCTTCATCCGTGTCGCGTAATTCGCAGCTGTCCTTAACCACAAAGTCCTTATGTTGAGCGGGCTGATGCAGCCATTCGGTCAGGATTGAGGCTGGCGATATCTTTGCCTCAAATGGCCGTGCCGGCAGACTTCCCAATGTTTCCCGCAACAAAGAGATAATCGTTTCTGCTTTTGCACTGCTGGATACATCCACCAGTATCCAGCCGTTTTTCCTGTCTATCATCGCAAGGATTCTGGAGGAGCGCACAAACGCCTTCGGCATGAGCTGGTGGATGATCTCATCGCGCAATTCGGATCGTTCGTTGCGAGCAATCTTCCTCCCTTCTTCAGACTCGATGACATCCACCTGCTCTTCCAGGGTCTCTTTTATCACCGAAGCCGGCAGCAGTTTGTCCTCCTGCCGGGCACAAATCATCACACAGCCACTCACTTCATGAGCGAGTTTTTCAGAACTCCTGCCCAAGGGTGACACCCAGCCCAGGGAAGAGGGCTCGTGGCTGCCACAAGGACGAAATGACTTTGCCAGTAACTGATCATGCAACTCATCCTCTGACAGATTGAACGGCTTTAGGAGACGGTAGAGACGGAGATTCTTAAACCACATGATTGGCACCGGAGGTATGAGCAAGGAGGCGGGATTATGGCGAATACCCTGCAACGAATCCAGACTTGATATTTCTGAACGATCGTTTCATGGTTAACAGACATTCGGATAAATCCAAGGGATATCTTTTATGCATGCTGAACCTTCTGAGAGGCTCTCTGACATTGCGCGCAGAACATTGTTGAAAATCGCCCGGGATTCTATTCAGTGTGGACTCGATCAGGGCGAGCCCTTGAAGGTTGCCGGCACTGATTTCATCCCTGAACTGCAGACTGAGCGAGCCAGTTTTGTCACCCTCAATCGCTCCGGTTTGCTAAGGGGTTGCATTGGTCACCTGGAAGCCAGCCTGCCATTAGTGGAGGATGTTGCGGAAAATGCCTTTTCTGCCGCGTTCCGGGACCCCCGCTTTTCCCCCCTCTCTCAGGCTGAAGTTGCCGGTCTGGAGATACACATCTCAGTGCTGACCCCACCAGAACCCATGAACTTCGACTCTGAAGCCGATCTGTTGCAGCAGATCCGGCCTGGAATAGACGGTCTGATTCTGGCGGATGGCTTCTCGAAGGGTACGTTTCTACCATCTGTCTGGGAATCACTGCCAAAGATAGAAGATTTTCTGCGCCACCTGAAGAATAAGGCGGGACTCCCTGAAAATCATTGGTCAGAGACCCTGAAGGTCTACCGATATGAAACTGAATCGTTTCCGGATTGAACGGTCAGCGCAGACACTTCCCTACTGAACCGCCGGCACAAGGCTTTCCATCGATCCAGATCGCCTCACTAAGCCTGGCGCCATTCAATCTTGCCCCCTCCAATCTGCTACCTGTCAGATCGGCAAATCGCAGGTCGGCCTCCGTCAGATCGGCTTCCGCCAGATCTGCGCCCTGCAGGTTTGCCCCCAACAGGACAGCCTGCTTGAGCTGCGCATAGCTCATGTCGGCCCCGCTCAGATCGCTGTAGCGAAGATTTGCAGCCATCAGGTTCGTGGCGGTCAATTTTGCCTGGCGCAGATTCGCGCTGTTGAGATTCGCGCCCGCCAGGCTGGCAGCGCCGACATCGATACCGATCAGAACACAATTGCTCCAATTTACTTGGGGTGCGGCCTGTGCGCTGCAATCCGGCACATCACGCTCTTGCGGCAGACCTCTCCAGATCGAAACTGCCAGAATCCCGCTGATGAGCAACGAGACGACCAGCAATGCAGCAACAGGAAATTTTTCACTTTTCACCGTCCGCGACTGCTGCTCCGCCACGCGTCTGGCATGAACCAGGGTCTGGGCTGAACGATCACCCAGCTGGGCGCGCAGTTTCAGCGGCACGACTTCCGGTACCGATTGTATTTTCTTCCAACTTTTCCGGTCCCTGCTGATTTCGGCATGCAGGCTCAGCTCACCATTCGCCAGTAGGTTTCTTACCCTTGCACTGGGGTATGGCCCAAGTTGAGCACCCTCGACTCTAAGGAACCAGATATTATTGCTTTCTGCGGCTTGATCGGACATCTTGGTCATTGCACGATTTCCATACATTGTCTAGCGGCACAAGCCCTCAGGAATTGAACAACCATCTGGTTGATTTATACTTCAGTGAAACTGATAGAGATGCCTATTCATGCGAATTCCCGGCGCGAATTTATTTATCCCCCTGCCTGCATCCATGCCAAAGGAGCAGTTGCTACAGAGCCTCAAGCCGGGACAGATTCTGCGCGGCACCGCTCTGAGCGAGAATCAGCACGGCAGCGTTCGGTTGCAGATTGGCGTTACCCGACTCATTGCACAGACTCAGGTATCAGTAAGACCCGGACAGCCTCTGACCCTGCAGGTCGATAAGACCGGCGATTTTCCGGAACTGAGGCTGCTGACCCACCCTACCCTGCAACAGCAACAGGCCAAGGCGCTGAAGAGCATTCTGCCCCGCCAGCAGCCGATACCACAACTGCTGGATAAGCTGGTTCATTTAACTGACAGTGCTGCGAAAACAGTCCTCCCAACAGAGGTCAAACAGGCATTCCAGTCCCTGCTCGCTCGATTACCCTCGACTGAGAATCCCGATTTCAGGGTGCAAATCAAGGAGGCTTTGCTCAACAGCGGCCTGTTCACGGAAGCACGCCTGATGAGCGATTCGACCAGCAGTGGTGACTTGAAACTCAACCTGTTGAGGCTCATCCGCCTGTTACAGACAGCCATCACTCAGCAGCCTGAGGTCAAGCAGTCAGGCGCTCAATCCGCCGAACCGGCCGACCCAAAGGGTCCAGCCATAAAATTACTCAACGCCCTTCTCAAACAGCTCGACGCCACCCTTGCCCGTATCCAGACAAATCAACTCGCCTCATTGCCACAGGATGAGCCCGGCCGACAGATTTGGCAGTTTGAACTGCCAATTCTGCATGGAGATTCTATCGATCCTTTTCAGGTTCTGATCAAAAGAGACCAGAGCCAGGCATCGGATGCCGAGGCAAACATCTGGAGTCTGACGCTGCAGATGAACCTTCAGCTGCTGGGCCCGATGCGTATTCAACTAACACTCCAGGCGGCTGCAATATCTACGGTGATCTGGGCTGAGTGGGAAAACACCACGAATCTGGTGAAAGCTCATCTGGCGGTTCTGCATAAGGCCTACGAGACGGCCGGTCTGGAAGTAAAAAAACTGGAGACCTATCAGGGCAGGATAGAGGCGTTGGATGCCATGCCAAGTGACCTCTCCCTGTTGAGTGAAAAGGCATGAGCGACCCCAACACCAACAGGCCCGACCTTGCCATCGCCTTGCAGTATGATGGTGAAAACGCCCCCAGAATCACCGCCAAAGGGAGGAGCGAACTGGCAACGCGCATTCTTGAGCTCGCCGATAAACATGACGTCCCTCTGCATGAGGACCCTGAGCTGGCTGCACTCCTATCCCAAGTCCCCCTGGGTGACGAAATACCGGAAGCCCTGTATCGCGCCGTTGCGGAGGTCATCGCCTTTGCCTATCTGTTATCCGGAAAACTCCCTCCCGGCTTTAATCCGGAGCAGCAGGACTGAGGTGGAATATTGCCACAGACGACTCAGTAGAATCAGGCCGAGCGATAGTCGGCAAGACCAGGGTTACCCTTCACACCGACAAGTTTGGGGGTATTGAGCTTCTTGATCTTCACCGTTTTCTGGTCGCGCAGGTAATCAGCCACCACATCCCATATCGGACGTCCCGGAGACTTGGAGCCTACTGTGGCCCAACCTGCGACCATATATTTCTTGCCGGCGTCGATTGCAGTACCGTCATCCAACGTCATATTGGAAATCCGCTTACCGAACGCCTGGCCAGGTTCGCAGACATAATCGAGTCCACCGACCCGCACCATGTCACCCCCCTGCTGGTAATAGGGATCATTGTTGAACAGGTTATCGCTCACATCCTCCAGGATCGCTTTGATATCCCCTCCACTCATCTCCCGGCGATAGGTCTCGGGATAGGTGATGCAGGTCTGATCCATGACATTGTCCATGGTGATTTTCTGTCCCGGCAGCACGGTGGTGCCCCAGCGAAATCCGGGAGAGAGGGAGATCTGTGCATCGTTGACCTTGTTCAGGGCATCACAGATCACCTGATCGAAGGTGCCGTTAAAATTGCCGCGGCGAAAAAGGGTCTCTTCCGCCACCGCCAGCTCCTCTTCCAGTTTACCTTTATAGGGTGCGCGCACCTTATCGATGTAGGCCTGCATCTCTTTGTCGGCCGGCAGGAGGTTGGAGAAGATAGGCACCAAACGATAACGGAAATCCCGCACCTTGCCGCCCTTCACATCCAGATCCATCACGCCGAGAAATTTACCGTTGGAGCCCGCATTGGTCACCAGAGTCTTGCCACCAGCATTTTTGACCACCGTAGGCGCCGGCACACCATCGTGGGTATGGCCACCGAAGATCACATCGATACCGCTGACCCGGGAGGCCATCTTCAGGTCCACGTCCATGCCATTGTGGGAGATCACCACTACCACATCGGGCTTTTCATTTTCCCGCACCGCATCCACCGTGGCCTGCATGTGGTCGTCCTGGATACCGAAAGTCCAGTCAGGCATGAAACGCTGGGGATTGGCGATCGGAGTATAGGGGAAGGCCTGACCTATCACGGCAATGCGGGCGCCACCCACATTCTTTATCACGTATGGCTTGAACGCCGCACCCTCGTCTTCGTCAAAACCCTCGAAGTCGGCAAAACGATAGTCGAACAGGGCATCATCCTTGACGCTCACGTTCTGGGCCACGAAGTCGCCTTTGAAATCGGCGATATTGGAGAGCACTTCTTCATCCAGGTAGGTGAACTCCCAATGTCCCGTCATGACATCCACGCCAAGCTGGTTACAGGCGCCAACCATATCCTTACCACGGGTCCAATAAGCAGTACCTGAACCCTGCCAGGTGTCTCCACCGTCCAGCAGCAGGCTGTTGCCAGGGCCACGCTCATCACGCAAGCGCTTGACCAGGGTCTGCAGATGGGCAAACCCGCCAACCTTGCCATATTTGCCCGCAGCCTTATCGAAATCCAGATAGCTGAAGGCATGGGCCTCAATGCTGCCGGGGGTGATGCCGAAATGCTTCAGTAGATTTGTACCCACCAGATGCGGGGCCTTGTTTAAGGCATATCCCAAACCCAAATTGACGTTGGGTTCACGAAAATGGATAGGCTTCAGCTGGGCATGAGTATCGGTGAAATGCAGCAGAGAAACATTGCCAAACTTGGGAATCTCATAGAGATCACTGGGTTGGCGGGCTGCAGCAAAGACCGAAGAGGGCATCATGCCTGCTGCACCGGCTAATCCCATTAACCGAAGAAATTCACGCCTGGAAATCGTCATGGTTTCTCATCCTCCAAGGTCTTGAAAAGAGCTCAGTGGCTCAAGTTATATTCTTTTCGAAACGCTATTCGCAACAAGCCATGTTGTCGGATCGCTTAGCACCGCTCAACGGGTGAAGTTTTATATCTGTTTTTCAGGAAATCTTGAGATAGCCATACTTCCCTCGAGCAAATCGCGAAAGATAATTATCTAACTAATTGTTACTTAAAGAAAATAGACAGATGCACCATGCTGCATTGCGGTTTTCCTCAATCCTGCTCCAAGGAAAGCATCATACGCATCAATTGTGATAGGGAATCAGCCTCCATCTTTTCCATGACTCGGGAACGATGCGCCTCTACCGTGGAGAGCGTGATACCCAATTCTTCCGAAATATTTTTGTTCCTTCGGCCGATCACCACCAGCTGCAGAACCTCCTTCTCTCTAGGGGTCAACAGGTCCAGACGCTCACGAATATCAGACAATCTTGAAGCCTCTCCGCGCTGCTTTGCATCCATCTCTATGGCCCGGTGGACACTGTCTAACAGAATCTGGTCACGAAATGGCTTTTCAATGAAGTCAACAGCTCCCGCTTTAACCGCCCGAACCGCCATCGGCACGTCACCATGTCCAGAAATCACGATCACCGGGGGGTGGATGGGTTCCTTGGCCAGCTTCTCCTGCATATCCAATCCACTCATGCCCGGCATGCGGATGTCCACGACCAGACAACCCGGCAGGCTGGCATCGAATCCTCTCAGATAGTCAGGGGCCGATGCGTAGCAGACAACGGGCAATCCCACGGATTCGAGCAGTAACTTGAGTCCATTGCGCACCTCTTCGTCGTCGTCAACAACAAAGACATTTGGGGTAAGTTTTTCCATGGTGTCAGGAATCCTGGTGCAAGGGTAAAAAGAAAGAGAATTCCGCGCCACCTCCTGTGGGGCTTATAGAGATGAGTTTACCACCATGCGCCTCGATGATCCCATGGCTGATGGAGAGGCCCAATCCCATACCATCTGGTTTGCTGGTGACGAAGGGATCGAACAGATGGTCGATCAGCTCCGGTTTAAGCCCCGGTCCACTGTCTCTTACCGTCACCCGAATGCCTTCGAGTTCCACTCTGCTGGTCTGAATCATCAGATTTCGCGCAGTTACGGAAACCTCGCTCAATGCCTCAATGGAGTTTCTTGCCAGGTTGAGTATGACCTGTTCAATCTGGATGGGTTGTACGGCGACGCCGGGCAGTCTTGCATCAAGCTGCAAACTCAATCTGACATTCTCTCGTCTTAGTTCCGGCCTGATGAGCACGACCACCGCATTGACCAGGGAATTGATATCGACTTTTGATCGCTCCAGTGGTTCCTTACGTACAAAGCGGCGCAACTGCCGGATAATCTCCCCAGCCCGATCGGCCTGGGCAGCGATGCGATCCATAACATCCACGCAGACATTGGTATCCGGGTTATTGGATTCCAACAGCCGTATGCTGGCCTGGGCATTGGTGGAAATCGCAGTGAGGGGTTGATTGAGCTCATGGGCAATGCCTGAAGCCATTTCACCAAGCGTACTCAGGCGGGCAACCCGCGCCAATTCAACCTGATGCTGGCGGGCGTCCTCCTCGGCCTGCTTCTGTTCTGCAATGTCCCGAAATACCACGACGCTGCCAATTGTCTCACCTTTCTCATCCCTGATGGGCGTGCTGCTGTACTCCACGGGAAAACTGCTTCCATCGATCTTCCAAAAGAGATCTTCAGAGATAAACCTTGGCTGGTTATCGCAGAATGTCTGGTAAACAGGACAATCGCTGAAGTCATAGGGTGTTCCATCAGCATGGGTATGATGTAGCAGTTGATGTTGGTTTTTACCAATAACATCCTCCGCACTCCAACCGGTCAGCTTTTCAGCTGCACGGTTAAAGAAAGTCGAATTGCCGTGTAAATCGACCCCGTAAATACCATCCGCCACAGAGTCAAGAATCAGCTCATGTTGATGCTCAAGCCGTTTCTGGGTTTTTTTCAACTCTCTATTGAGTCTTAGCACCCACAACGTCATGATCACCATGAATAGAAGGATCACCAGGCCAGCCAACAACCAATACCAATAACGCTTGATTGCATCAAATAAGGTAAATTTCCCCAGATCCTCATAGGGGGACAGCACCAGTTCCTTAAATAGCTCATGCACAGGCTGGTAATCGAGTGGAATACTCCAACCGGCATATTTACCGGCAATCGCTGCGGGATGATCCTGGGGCATTTTCAACAGCGCCACTGCAACCTGCTCAGCCAGCTCATTGGGTGTATGGGCAACCTTGCTGAAGGGCCACTCAGGATAAAGTCTCGTACTGTGCACGAATGGAAATTCAGGATCTGTCTGCGGGTTGATAATCCGGAACTCTGAGAGGTCTATTTCACCCGCCAAAGACATTCTCTCGAGAATGTCGGTACGCACCGTGCCTGCATCCACCAAACCATCACGCACCGACGTGACCACCCGGTCATGGATACCGCCGAATTCCAATCGACTCAGATCCTCATAGGGGTCTAGCCCCACGGCATTCATTTCACGCCAGGCCATCTGAAATCCACCCAGGGATGTTGCATCCACTGCCATCAGAGAGCGATCACGCAAATCTATCAATGTGTGGATATCCGGATGACTTTGTCGGGTGAAAATGACCCCCCCGAATATCTTATACGGCACGTCACCTCTCCGGTTATACAGGGTGGCAATCCGCGAGACGCGATACTTGACTTCCAGATTGACATAAATACCTGGATTGACCAGGACAAAATCGATCTTCCCGGCCGCAACCGCAGGATCGACCTCGTCAAAATCCAGAGGGAGTATCCGGAATTGGTGCTGTGGTATCGCTTCCTCCAGATAGTCTACCGTCAGTCCCCACATATTCCGTGTCACCTGATCGCCACGATGACTCAACACTCCGATTGTCACCGGTTCTGCTTCGGCCCATACAGAACCGGAGCAAAGAATACATAAACAAAACAGGAACATGGCTCTGTGAAGCCGCATGGATAGCACCTATTTATATTAAAAACAGCTTGAAGGTTAGGTGAAACCCTCGGTTCTAGCAAGCCGGGGGTTGATTTTGCGCTAATTTGGTAAAAAGAGTGGTATTTAGCAGGTCTTATGAACTATAGAATGGTGTCGTATGAGATCGATTCGGGCTTCTCAAGTTCATCTCGATTGATGTTCGCCAGTGTCACAACCCGTGGTGGTTGACCCTTGATTTGCACTTCAGAAAATTCCAATTGACTGACTGATCGTGAAGGTTCGTCTTTAACTCTTTTGATGCCTTCCTTGTCAAGACTGATCGAGATGCGCTTGAAATGGACGAATTGCTCAGGTTCGCTCAAAATGTCGTTGACAAGATCCAGAGAGATCTCCGGTGAGATATAACCCATTGCATGTAGCTCCTCCTCTACTCTTTCCAGTTCCAACGCCTTATTTCTCAGCTTGACACCATCACTGGCGATGTTCTGCATATCGTCACCATGCATCGGGCCTCGGCTGTGCTGGCGCAATCTGGCGTTGAGCCTTTGCTGTTCAAGCTCGAGTTGATGCCTTCGCGCACGCAACTCTGAGATCTTGTCGAGCGCATTGTTCACCAGGCCCTCGAAAATACAGCATTTCAGTTCCTGGCGGGCATTGGTTTCAGATTCAGCCGGTGAATAGACTCTGTGATTTGAGAACATCACCCGGGTCTGTTGGACATCCTTGCGCACCTGTTCTCCATTCAACTCCATGCCCAGAATCGTCTGCTCCTCCTTGCGCATGCAAAGTAATACACAACTCTCAGAATTATTGATGTGTTCCGATTCGGAAAAGTAGTCATGTAACTCAGAGCTCTGCTTGAAGATTTTTTTCAAGCCACCCAAGGTGGGAAAAAGCGCCCTGATATAGGGGTCAGTGACAAAATGTTTGGGAGTCAGATCGATCGCATGCGGTATCTGCTCGACGATGCTGTCGGCGTATTCGAGGGATTTCAGGATGGACTTATAGAGCTTTCGCTTGTATCCCGGCACCGCTCTAATCCGGCTATCAGTGCCCTCGATAACTTTATCGAGAGCCCCGTCCAGCATCTCCAGGGCATTCTGGTCTAGGGACTTAAGCTGCCTCCGCTCATCCATTGAGTCCAAAAGGTGCTTAATAACTTCTCTTAAACTGGAACCCATAACCTGCTAAATGATGATTTGAAAGATAGAGAGCGCCGCCTCCCGGAGAGAATATACATTCCGGGAGGCAACTACTACTAACCAGTAGGGTTAGAATTTGTAGGACGCAACAAAGCGGGTATGAGCCTGGGTAAGTTCATTGTCCTTGCTGCCATCGTACTCACTGGTCCGATTGGCATGGAACAATTTCAACATCAAACCCTTCATCGGTTTAACGACAAACACCAGATCGGTTTCTCTAGCGTCAGTCAACGCCGTCACATTACCTATTCCTGCAAGCCTTCCGACAGAATCAGACTGACCATAATCCGCGTGGCTCAGCATGACAAAGGCTTTCTTGGAGAAACTGTATTTTACGCCGAGTTTATATGCGCTGACATTTTCACGATAGGCGTTTCTGGAAAAAATGGAACTGGTATAGGCCGGATCACCACCCCAGGAGTTAAACATCCCGGTATCGCCTGAGGATTTATTATAGGCGAGAAAACCCATCAATCCTTTCCATTTTACTACACCCTTGAGACCGAAGAGATTATAGTCGATGCCATCGGTAAAGTTACCTGTAGGGAGGAAAGGATTATCTTCCACGAGACTTCCTTGCTCACTCTGAGTTAGATATTGTGCAGACAGTTTCAATTTTAGACCACCCACAGGCATACCATAATTAGCATCTGCATAGAAGGTATTGGAGATGTCATCCGCGTAGTAATCCCATGCCGAGATTTTTAGACCTTTGACACCACTATAGGTGCCTCCAAGCACGGTGATACCATTTGTCTCTTCCGAATCATTTGCTGTGGCAATTAGACTGATATCGTGAAACTCAGCCTGCCCAATGACGTCTGGCCTTACAACTGAACCCGCAGTTTGAGTTCCTTCACCAATCAACCCGAAGTCAGTCATGGCGCGTGCGCCAAAGGACATCTGAGTAACCTGGTCCAGCGACAGCTTGAGTCCCGGAACTGCAGTCGTATTGATTCCAAACACAGTATGGAAATTGGGCATGGTGCTATAGGTAATCTTAGTCAGCGGCGTATCATACAATTGACGACCCGCGTTGAATCCAAATTTACCTGCGTCATACTTCAAATACATCTCACCCATGAGAGACTTTTCTGAGCCATCGTCTGTGACAAACATACCTCTTGCCAGGCGCTTGTCTGAATCATTCGCCTTATCGAAATCGGTCTGATTCAGCAGATCACCATTATTGTAGAATCCCAGGCCAACCTTCATATTGTTCCAGGATGCTGTCTCATACTTCAGCTTTACGAGATATGAAGTACCCTCTGAAGGATCATAACCGTTATCAGCAGAATCAAGAATCACCATTGACTTCAGTTGCGCACTGACCGTACCCGTATTCTTAGCAGCTTTGTTATCCGCAGCAGCCACCGGCGCAGCCATAATACAACCTGCAATGGCCAAAGGCAGCAGTTTCAATTTGTAGTTCATTCAATACTCCCGTTAATTTACGTGTATAAATATTCTGCATTCAACAATTAGAATACAAGAAACTTTTGAATCATATCACTTTAGCTGGTCAAGCTTTAGTGTGATAGAAAATGTCTAGCGCCAAGGCGGAACATGTTGTCTTTTGTCTATTCGTCAAGCTAACACCTCGCAATCCAGGTTATAACCCAAGGAGTTGCATAGCACAGAATCAGGCATTGAAAAGCCAGATGAAATAATCATCTACTGCTTTTCATAACCCCTGATCATGCTCTTAACATGCCCGAACGGCTTCTCACTGGTCGTGATGGCCAGATAGAGATGCACGATCAGAAATGAAAGCATCAGAAACGCTGCCGCAGTATGCACAAGCGCAACTACAGTAAGACTTAAGCCAGACAAACCCCAGGCATCCCATAGTGTGTAATAGAGATAGAGAACACCACTTACCCAGGTCAAAGGGGTAATCACAACATGCAGGATTAAATAGGCCACACGCTGCAGAGGATTCAGCTTATCTTTGCGGGTCTGATGATGAGGATGACCGCCACCCATAAAGATATCCACGGTATAGTAGCGCAGCATAGCCATCAATTTGCTCCTGCTGGATGGAATATACTGTTTCCATTCTCCTGTCGTCATATGCCAGAAGATGACAAACGCCAACAGGCCCATCATGACCCAGGCCAATATGATATGTATGTCCACAGCTTGTTCGAAACCGAGGAGAGTATATTCGCCATGAATCTCAAAGCCCGTGATCAACAGGGGTAAGATTAGTCCAGCAAGCAGCCAGTGCCACAAGCGCTCAAAGCGTGTATAGAGCATCTCATTTGACATTAACCTTTCCTCCGATTTCTTAAAGCGATACGTCCAAAACCATGTACTGAAATCCCGCCCAGGGT
>JBDLIT010000032.1:0-31872 GCA_039714735.1 Pseudomonadota bacterium | reverse complement strand
CCAAGCCATTTCCGCTGATGAATAAGCCGCGCAACCAATATATAACAGGGTGATTCGTCTATGCGTTATGTGACTGGTAGCGGTATTGGAGTCTGAGCCTATAGATTCTATTGGCCAAGGGAAGCTGATGATACTTCTCGATTTTCTATCGGTAACTGGTAAATGCTAGAATATGGGTTAAATTATTAAAAGGTACTACCTAGTAATAAAGAGGGTTTCAGTATGGCGACATCGGTGAAACTTGACGACGACCTGAAAAGTCGTATCCAACGCCTGGCTGACATACGGCATCGTTCAGCACATTGGATCATGCGCGAAGCAATCCGCGATTATGTCGAGCGTGAAGAAGAGCGTGAGAGCTTCAAGCAAGAAGCCTTGGCATCTTGGACGGCTTTCCAAGAAACTGGGCGGCATTTGACAGGCCAGGAAATCCGCGACTGGTTAAAGACTTGGGGCAAGGATAAAGAAACAAAGATCCCGCAGTGCCACGAGTAGTTATCACAGAAGGTGCGGCGCAGGGGTTAGAGCGTTGTCGGATGTTCCTCGCAGAAAAAAATCCACAGGCAGCGATGCGCGCGGGTCAGGCAATAGAGCGCCAATTCGCGCTTCTGGAAACAGAGCCAGGAATTGGTAGGCCATTTGATGATCTTCCTGAAGTTCGTGAGTTACTCATTCCATTTGGAGACTCTGGTTATGTGGCGCTTTACCATCACGAGGTAAAAAGTGATGCGGTATTTATCCTTGCCTTTCGGCATCAGAAAGAAGCCGGCTACGAGAAAAAACAATAACGCATAGGCTTGCGTCCCTCATTTTTAACATTCATACATGATGTCCGTTTAGGTCTGCTGAAATTCCGAGACACATCCACATGCTGTTTACGGTACCTATAAAAGCCAAAACATACCATTTTACTCGGTTTATTCTATGCTTCTTCTTAATAAGTCGTAGTTTGTAGTCTCTATAAACAGAGCGGTGTAGCCCGCCGATCAAACACGGAAAGTCCTGCGCTGGCTTGCAGTCATAACTAAATAAAGACGCATGCAGGACCGGGGAGGTACAAATGGAAATCGAATACTCACCCATATTCAAGGGATTTATTGCCTTCTTTTTAAGCGGCTTCATGCCGGTCACACTGCTTTCGTTTCTCCTGGTGCGGCGTACCAAGAAAGAGGCGGAATTCGCCCGGGTGGTGGATATGCTGGCGATTGCGGAGGATGTGATTGAGTTCGCCCGTAACCAGGTCGCCGAGCAGTATGCCGCGCGTGATTTCCGTATGCCGGTAATTTTCGCATGGCTGATTGCTATATTGGGTTTTGTCTCTCTGCTGTTTGGCGCCGATATGGTCGTCGAGCATGAGGGGAAGGTGAATTTCCTGCTTACCGGCGTCAGTCTGGCGGATAAAGATGTTTTGCAGTCGATGCGCATCCAGAACATGGCGGTGATGAGCCTCGCCTTCATAGGTGCGTTTCTCTGGTCCACGCAGAACATCCTGCATCGCTTGAATGCGGGTGATCTTGCCCCCTCGGTCTATTTTCATGCCGGTATCCGCATGATCCTGGCGCCGATTCTCTCCCTGATGATTGCGCATCTGATTCATGGGTTTGAGACCCTGCACACGATGCAGGCAGGACTGCCTGTGATCGCGTTTCTGGTCGGCTGGTTTCCCAGCCGGGCGCTGATCTTTCTCAAGGAACAGTTTCCCCTGATCTTTCGTAGTAAACGTAGCGCCGATTCACTGCCACTCAACATGGTGGAGGGCATTCATACCTACGACAGAGCCAGGCTCATCGAACTGGGCATAGTCGATGCGCAAAATCTTGCGAATGCCAATTTCATCGAGCTGGTGGTGCGTACCGCTTTCAATCCAGGGCAGATCATCGATTGGATTGGTCAGGCCGGTCTCTATGTCTATTTCAAGGATGATGTGGTGGTGCTGCGTAAACATCAGATAAGAACGGTGTTCGATATGCTTCCAGTATGCCGGGACCCGAAATTATTGGAACAACTCTCAGCTGTTACCAGGATCAATGTGTTGGGCTTCCAGCTTTTCTGTATCAAGCTGACAGAAGATCCAGTCGTGAAACAGTTGTTGAGTTTTCAGAAACATCTCTGTTTCGCACCGGGAAAAAAGACGCATGATGAAGAAGAGCTGAATGTCATCGAGACAGAGTTTGGCTATCGGCAGCAGCCACGGGTCAGCGGTGATACCGTCCATGGATAAACCATTACTCCATCTCAGCCGGCTGTTATGGAGCCATTCGCTGGTCTGGCTCTTGCTGACAATGGTGTTGCTGTTGGGAGGTTGTGCAAGTGTGCTGGCTCCAGTCAAGGCGATGCCCACCATGGTTCCCTGCGGAGTGGTTGAGGAGAATTGTCTGCTCCTGGGGCGAAAGCGGTTTGAGGATTACCGACAGGAAAAGCTGGAGAAGATCGAACGCCGCAGCGCTGGCTATCGGCTTCCTGGTGCACCAACGGCTCACCTGCATCCGATGCGAACGGAATATTCGGTGTTGCTCGTGCATGGGCTCAATGATTCCGCCTACTACATGGACGATATCGCCACTCTGCTGTATGAGCATGGCTTCAATGTATTGACTGTGCTTCTGCCGGGACACGGTACGGATACCAAAGATATGCTGGAAGTCACTGCCGAGCAGTGGCGTGCCGAGGTGGAGCAGGGTCTGGAGATGGCCTCACTGGTCGGGCGCAAGGTCATAGTTGGTGGCTTTTCCCTGGGTGGTGCGCTCTCTATCGATGCCGCATTGAGGCGCCCTGATATCCATGGATTGCTGCTGTTTTCCCCGGCAATCAAATTACGCTCATTCAACGCGGTATCGAGCCTTACTTGTGTGCCGGGTTTTCGTACCATGTCAGTGGAAACCGATCTGCCGCCAAATCCGGTGAAATACAAACATCGTATCGGGAATGGGGTTTGTCAGCTCGCACGGTTGATAGAGAGTAACCTGGCCAATGGTGAAGCAGAGAGGGATGACCCGGTATCTTTTATGGAAAGACTGCGTGAGATGGGGCAGCGGTTACAGGTTCCGACCTTTGTGGCTTTGACCTATGCCGATGCAAGGATCTCTCCGCAAGCGGTGCTGGAATTGTCCAGTCAGATCGACTCGCCGGTTACCATTACTACCTTTGGCCTGGCAGAGAATGATGTAGCTCCCAGGCTTTCAAACGGAGGTAAAATCGTCCATATCAATGATGATAACCTGCCACACTCCTTTTTGGTGCGCCGAAGCAATCAATACAACGGTCAGGAGAATCCCTATTTCGATGAGATGAGTATGGTCATCTCACACTTTCTAAAGCAGCATTTCCATGCAGCCCCTGTTTCCTCCAAAGCTGAAACGAGGGTTCTGAACCGTATTGGAAAAAAGTGACAGGTTTTTTGCGTGAACATTGTAAAGCTGATTTCAACCGTTGGCGTGGTGCAGCAATTGAACACAGTGGTGAGCAGCAATGCCCGCCCACAATGTTGCTGATGGTTTCGGTGGTTGAATCAAATGGCAATGGTGGGCGGCGCCCACCCTACATGGCTGCTGGTTTTCCCATTATCTGATTTGCGATTTGGTTGAGCTTTGTCAGCTCAATATTGACAATTTTATTGCTGAGACTTATATCTCCATTGTTTTCAATGGCAACCCGCATGTAGTTGGGAGTATAGCCACTCCAGCCATTCGCTCCTGAGCCTTCAACGAGCACCGGCAGGGTTCTGCCCAGATAGTGCTGCAAGGTCTCCCGCTTCAGCTTTTCACCCAGCGCATGCAAGGCCTCACTGCGCAGGCGTTTGCTCTCCCGGCTCACCGGGTTGGTCAGTTGTGCGGCCTTGGTGCCGCTACGGGGTGAATAGGCGAAGATGTGCAGGTGGCCGAAGCCGATCTCTTCGACGAAGTCGAAGGTCTGCTGCCATTCGTCATCGGTCTCTCCGGGAAAGCCGACGATGATGTCTGTGGTGACATTGAAATCCTTCACCGCTGCCCGGGCCTGTCCGATGATTTGTCGGTACTCTTCGGTCCTGCAACGGCGGGCCATGCGCCGCAACATGCTATCCGAGCCACTCTGCAGGGGCAGGTGGAGATGGGGCATGAAGCGGGGGTTCAGGAACAGTTCCCAGAATCCCTCCGGCAGATCCCAGGGTTCCAGCGAACCGACCCGCAGACGAGGGATGCCGGTCTCGGTCAGCACCTTGCTGATCAGTTCATGGAGGTTGCTGCCGGTGTCGCTGCCATACCCGCCGAGATGGACCCCGGTCAGCACCACTTCCTGGATGCCTTCGGCATGCAGCCGGTTGATCTCGCTAATCACCTCATCGACAGGCCGGCTGCGTTCCTCGCCCCGGGCCAGGGTCACGATGCAGAAGGTGCAGCGGTAGCGGCAGCCATCCTGGACCTTGATGAAGGCACGCTGGCGTCCGCGTTCCAGCAGCCCGCTGGTTTCAGTCTCGATGGCCATCTCCGGCATGACCTTCAGATCGAGTTTCTCACTGACGATCTCCACCAGGCGCTCCTTGTCCTGGTTGTTGACCACCAGATCGACGCCCTCGGCCTGTGCGGTGGCGCTGGGATCCAGGGAGGCATAACAACCGCTCACCACCAGACGGGCATTGGGGTTCTGGCGGTGGGCTCGCCCCAGCAGCTTGCGAGATTTGCGCACCGCCTCCTCGGTTACCGCGCAGGTGTTGACCACCAGCAGGTCCGCTTGATCCGGCTGATTGGTCAGGCTGTGCCCCTGGGCCTGGAAATCCCGGCTCCAGGTCTCCAGTTCCGCCTCGTTGAGACGGCAGCCGAGGGTTTTCAGGTGGATGTGCATTTGCGTAGCAGATCAATAAAAAGGTTGTGAAAGGTATAGTCTGCCGGCTCAGGTTGCAAGTTCGGCTGACTTTCTTCAGCAGAAGACCGAGGCATGACAACGAATCAGGGACTCACGTACTGAGCTTCTGCTTGATGTATAGTTTCGTCCATGAATTTTATTACCCAACTTCCGGCTTGGCAGCAGTCAGCTCTTGGTATTGCCTTACTGATATTAATTCTACTCGTCTGGGGTCTGCGCTGGCTCCAACTCATCTTGCGGCAACAGGATCAGACGGAAGGGGAGCATGACCTGCGCATGCAACTGCTCGAAGAGCGGCTGCGGGAGCAGGAACGCATCCTGTTGGGTGGGCAGGCGGATCTGCGGGATCATCTGAGTGAAAAGATCATCAAGGGCGCGCTGGCCCAGCAGCGCACCCTGCACGGCATGCAGCAGGTGTTGCTGGAACGGTCCGACAAGCTCTACCAGGGGCTGGAACGACGCTTTGGTGAGATGCAGGCCCATCTGACCGAGGATGCGGGCAAATTGCGCATCGATCTGCTGGAACGCTTCGAGAACCTGCAGAAACAGGTTGCCGAAAGCCTCTCGGATGGGCGTCTCACACAACAAGAGAAGCTATCCGAGCTACGGGAGGGGCTCTCCCAGTCCCTGATGCGGCACCGCGAAGCCTTCGATGAGCGCCAACTGGAGACGATGAAGGCCCAGCATGAGGCGTTGCAATCCGGCATGGCCGAGGTGCGCAAGCAGGTGGATGAGGCCCTGGTGTTGCATGCCGACAGCCTGGGCAAACGGGTTGAGGGTCTGACCGAGAGCACCGATCAGCGCCTCAAGGAGATCAGCGGTCAGGTGGAGAAACGCCTCAGCGAGGGTTTCGAAAAGACCACCGAAACCTTTACCCAGGTGCTGACTCACCTGACCCGTATCGACGAGGCGCAGAAGAAGATCACCGAGCTCTCCAGCAATGTGGTGAGCCTGCAGGAGGTGCTCTCCGACAAACGCTCCCGGGGCGCATTCGGCGAGGTGCAGCTGAATGCCCTGGTGCGCAACGTGATGCCTGAGTCGGGCTTCTCCCTGCAGCATACCCTGAGCAACGGCAAGCGGGCGGACTGTGTGTTGTTTCTGCCCGATCCCACCGGCAATGTGGTGGTCGACGCCAAGTTTCCCCTGGAGACCTATCAGCGTATGCAGGACGACCAGTTACCGGAGTCAGACCGGAATAAGGCGCAGCGTCAGTTTCGGCAGGACATCAAGAAGCACATCGACGATATCGCCGCCAAGTACATCATTCCCGGAGAGACCTCGGACGGAGCGGTGATGTTCATCCCGGCGGAGGCGGTGTTCGCCGAGATCCACGCCCACTTCCCGGATCTGGTGGAGGAGGCCTACCGAAAACGCGTCTGGCTGGTCTCGCCCACCACCATGATGGCAATCCTCACCACTGCCAGGGCGGTGCTCAAGGATGCTGCGACCCGCGAGCAGGTGCATATTATCCAGCAGCACCTGCGGGCGCTGTCGAAGGATTTCGAGCGTTTTCAGGTGCGCATGGAAAAGCTCGCCACACATATATCCCAGGCCCATACGGATGTCAGCGACGTCAACATATCGGCGAGAAAGATTACCAGCCGTTTCGATAAGATCGAAAAGGTGGATCTGGAAGATGAAGCGGGTCCGGATCTACCGGTGTTTCGCAAAGAGGCGCTGCCGGATCCACAAGAGAGGTGAAGATCAGAAGTACCCACCAATAGAAGTCTTGTGTTTTCTCCCCGCTTTGTCCAGGCATACTCGTCGACCCACTTCAGGAGGTTACCGCCAAACAGATAGCCGTAATGGTTGAGGTGTTCCGGTAAGACGAGTTTATGGTTCTCCATCGCTTAGCCAATATCGGGCATCTGCAGACCGGGCGGTGGCGGAGTGGGTGAATTCTGATGCATCAGGATATGCCAGCCGTCAGCGCCCTTACGGTAGATGTTGGTGGCATAGACAGTCTGTTTGCCCTGTTGACCCGGAGCCTGTACGTGCTCCTCCACCAAATGAATGGCCAGCTCGCCGGCTTCTATCCAGACCAGGTGCTTGATTTCCATGTCGAGCCGGATCTCGCCGGTCAGCAGAGGCTCCCAGGCCTTTCTGATACTTTCTGTGCCTCGCTGGGCCGGCATCATGGGCAGCAGACAGAGGGTTTCGTCCGACTCTTCCCAGATCGCCATCATGGCCTCCAGGTCTTTCTCATCGATGGCGTCATAGTAGGCGTCTTCCGCGTCCTGTGGTGTCAACAATTCGGTCATGTCAGTTCCTTGTTGGAAATGGATCAGGTTAATTCAGTAATTCGGGCTGATGTCATCCTATCGGCTGTGGCGGGAATTCACCACAAGAAAATCGTAAACGCGCCAAGCGTCCGGATGGCTTCTGTGATTGCAGTCCAAGGCTCGAGTGAATGAACGCTTGTCTTAAAGATTTGCCCGGAATGGACGACCGTAGACTGAGTCCGCATTTTTATCACACCCAGCACATTGAACGGAGATCTCAATGGTAAATAACAATCGGTACACACTCTTGGCTGCAATCTTTTTAAGCACGATCACAACCAGCACGCTGGCAGCGCCTTTCAACTCATTCGACCCCCGTTCCATGGGTATGGGCGGTGTTGGGGTGGCGGTCAGTAATGGCAATACCGCCCCACTGTTCAATCCGGCATTGCTGGCCACAGAGACGGGTGAAGACAGTGTCTTTCTGACCACTCCTGCATTTGGTGGGCGGGCCTATGATCCAGATGATTTCGTAGACGCAGTGGATGAGTTTCAGGCGGCAGACTACCTGGATAACGTGGACGCAAGTATCACCGCAGTCAGTAGTGTCGATCCTGATACCGATCCAAGCACCTATTTGAACGAGGTGTCTCTGCTGTCGGATGATATCGATGCCTTGAATAGCGGGCTGGTTTCGATCAGCGAAAAGATGATCCAAGGTGAGTTGGGTGGCGCCATCATCGTCGGCTTGCCTGATGAGGACATCGGTATCGGGTTCATGGCCAACAGCTGGATGGCGGCAGGCGGCATCATTCACTACACAGACGAGCAGATCCTTACTGACCTGACATCTGATATCGATACCTTCTCTCAGTGTCTTTCTGACAATCTTTCCGACCCGACACCATGTCAGGATCTGGGCCTGACCTATATCGATACCACAGCAACCAATTTTGGCGACGTGACCTTCGATGTGGATAGCGACCTGACCTCTTCCGTGGAGGTCCGCGGTATCGTTGTGGGTGAAGTGGGCGTCTCTCTCGCACACAAACTCTCCACCCTGGGCGCTCCAGTCTCGATCGGCATTACCCCGAAATATGTCAAAGCGACCGTGTTCGACTATGAGGCGAATGTGGACACCGCCGACGAGGACGATTTCGATGCGGATGACTACACCGAGGACTATGCCGATTTTAATCTCGATATCGGCGCCGCACTGGAGTTCGCTCCCGGCTGGCGGGCCGGTCTGGTGGTCAAGAATCTCATCGCTCAGGAGTATGAGACGATGCGCTTGAATTCGGACACGGGGCTCAAGGAGGCAACGGGTAATGTTGTGGAACTCAATCCCCAGGTACGAGTTGGCGTCAGCTGGCAGACGGACATGTACACCCTGGCGGCCGATCTGGATCTGATGGAAAACGAGCCGGCCGGTCTGGAAGACCCATCCCAGTACCTGGCGCTGGGCGCCGAGTTGAACGGCTGGGACTGGGTGCAGCTGCGTTTGGGTTATCGTGTGGATCTGGGCAACAGCGATCGCAGCACCGCCTCGATCGGACTGGGATTGTCTCCCGGCCCCTTGCACTTTGATATCGCCTTTGCCGGTAATGGCGATGAAGTGGGGGCGGCCGCCCAATTCGGTATTCAATTTTAGTTCCTGGTAGATCAGGTTCACGGCTCGTTAATGCGGTCCGTGAACCTAACGCTCTTATTTTTCCACACTCAACAACACCCTCAGTTCACTAACTAACCAGCATTCCGTATCATGCGCGGCAAATACCGTGCATACCACACCTCAACCACTGAATTACCATCCATGAGTAACAGCATCGACCACAGTCTGGAAGGAATTGAGCAGGTCCCACTGAGTCAGTTCACCGAGAAGGCCTACCTGGACTATTCCATGTATGTCATTCTCGATCGTGCCCTGCCGCATCTTGGGGATGGGCTGAAACCGGTGCAGCGCCGCATCGTCTATGCGATGTCGGAACTCGGTTTGAGCGCCACGGCGAAATTCAAGAAATCGGCGCGCACCGTGGGCGATGTACTGGGTAAATTCCATCCCCACGGCGATAGCGCCTGTTATGAAGCGATGGTGCTGATGGCGCAGAACTTCTCTTACCGCTACCCACTGGTGGACGGACAGGGGAACTGGGGTTCGCCGGACGACCCCAAGTCATTCGCGGCGATGCGCTATACCGAATCACGGCTGACGGCCTATGCCCAGGTGCTGCTGCAGGAGTTGGGGCAGGGCACGGTGGATTGGCAGCCGAATTTTGACGGCACCCTGCGGGAGCCCATGATGCTGCCCGCCAGGTTGCCGAATGTGCTGCTCAATGGCGCGGCAGGCATTGCGGTCGGCATGGCCACCGATATTCCACCGCACAATCTGCGGGAGGTGGCGAGCGCCTGCGTCCATCTGTTGGAGTCTCCCAAGGCAACCCTGTCTGAACTGCTGGAACATATCAAAGGTCCGGATTATCCCACCGAAGCTGAGATCATCACTCCCGCAGCCGATCTGAAGAAGCTCTATGAGACCGGTAATGGTTCCATTCGCATGCGCGCCAGCTATGAACGGGAACAGGGCGACATCATTGTCACCACTTTACCTCATCAGGTCTCGGGGGCGCGGGTACTGGAGCAGATTGCCGCTCAGATGCAGGCCAAGAAGCTGCCCATGGTGGAAGACCTGCGGGATGAGTCGGATCATGAGAATCCCACCCGCCTGGTAATCATGCCACGCTCCAACCGGGTGGATGCGGTGCGCCTGATGTCACATCTGTTCGCCACCACAGACCTGGAGCGTACCTACCGGGTCAATCTCAACATGATCGGCGCCAATGGCCGGCCGGCGGTGAAGGATCTGCTGACCTTGCTCAAGGAGTGGCTGGCATTTCGCACCGAGACGGTGAGAAGACGCCTGCAATACCGTCTGGATCAGGTATTGGATCGCCTGCATATCCTCGCAGGCCTGATGATCGCCTATCTGAATATCGATGAGGTCATCGCCATCATTCGTTACGAGGATGACCCCAAGGCGGAACTGATGAGCCGTTTCCGGCTCTCGGAGCTGCAGGCGGAGGCGATCCTCAATCTGCGTCTGCGGCATCTGGCAAAGCTGGAGGAGATCAAGATCCGTGGTGAACAGGAGGAACTGGAGGAGGAGCGCAACTGGCTGCAGAAGACCCTGGGGTCCAAGCAGCGCCTGCGCACTCTGATCCGCAAGGAGATCCAGGCGGATGCCGAGAAATATGGCGATGAGCGGCGTTCCCCAATACTCGATCGCCCTCCTGCGGAGGCGCTTGACGAGACCGAGTTGACACCCAGTGAACCGGTGACAGTGGTGTTGTCTGAAAAGGGTTGGGCGCGCATCGCCAAGGGACACGAGATCGATCCCTCAGGGCTCAATTACAAATCAGGCGATAGCTATCTGGCCTGCGCCAGGCTGCGCAGTAATCAGCAGGTGGTGTTTCTGGATAACAGTGGACGCAGTTACTCCCTGCAGGCCCATACACTCCCCTCGGCGCGTGGCCAGGGGGAGCCGCTGACCGGCCGCCTTACGCCGCCTCCCGGTGCCGGATTTGGCTCGGTGCTGGGTGGAGAGTCCGATGCAGCCTACCTGTTGGCATCCGATGCCGGTTATGGTTTCCGGGTGAAACTCAGCGATATGTTCACCAAAAATAAAGCGGGTAAGGCGATGCTGACCCTGCCGAAAGGGGCCAAGGCGCTACCGCCGGTTTTATTGCTGGATCCCCAGAGCGACCGGCTGGTGGCGATCACCAATGAAGGCAGGATGCTGGTCTTTCCCGTCGCTGAGTTGCCTGAACTTGCCCGGGGCAAGGGCAACAAGATCATCGGTATACCCGGCAAACGGGTTGAAACCAGAGAGGAGTTTGTGGTCACGCTTGCCGCGGTGCCGGCCGGCGGGAGCCTGACGGCGCATGCCGGGAAACGCCACATTACATTAAAGCCCGCTGATCTGGACAGTTATCAGGGGGAGCGGGGCAGGCGGGGCAATAAACTGCCCAGAGGGTTTCAGCGGGTAGAGCGTGTTGAAGTGGGCTGAATGCTGGTACTCCATCAATATAATCTTGATGGAGTACCAGCGAGGCTGAGCCTCAGGCCGTCGAGTCATGAGGCGCTATAATCCATACCTTGACACGAAAAAATTGTCTCACACGGAGGCACGGAGACACGAAGAGGAATAAAAAGATCATTTATCTAATCCATGTAGGTACAAGTAGCAACGCATTAGGGCAGGAAGTTCATCAGTAGAATAACGCAGGAGCCGCTATTGAGGAGCAGTTGCCGGCTCATTCATCTCTTTTTCTCCGTGTCTCCGTGTGAGAACATTTTTTCTTATTTCGAATCCTTCCAAACAGAGAGAGGTATTTTTACGCACAAAGAAATTATTTGACTCATTTGTAAAGATCTTGCTTCCTCAAGGATTTCTAGAGTGGGACTGGCTGATTTTTTCTTGCCTATGGGCAAAATTTGCAATGATTTGTTAGTGTTGAAGAGTTTAAAGCGCGAATTGCGTGTAAATGCTTTTGGCTACTGACCAATTTCCTCGGTATAATCGACCGCTTATGTGTGGAGCGGGCGTTTCTGGGCCCCCTGCATGGTTTTATAGCGAAAGTGGCGGAATTGGTAGACGCGCTGGATTTAGGTTCCTGTGGGGTAACCCGTGAGAGTTCGAGTCTCTTCTTTCGCACCATTTTTCTGGACCGGATAATTCTCCCGTCCCGACCATTTCCAAGTATTTTTCATAAAGTTTGTTGAAGGCAGGACATTCTGCCAGGAGAGGAATAGATGCAAGTTTCGGTGGAATCGGGTGAAGGGCTTGAACGGCGTATGACCGTGGAGCTGCCGGCTGAGGTAATCGAGGAGGCAGTCACCATACGCCTGAAGCAGATCGGCCGGACCGCCAAAATGGATGGTTTCCGTCCTGGCAAGGTGCCCATGAACATGCTGCGCCGCCAATATGGTGGCCAGGTGCTGCAGGAAGTCTATGGGCAGATGATTGAGACCAGTTATCAGGAGGCCATCGACAAAGAGCACCTGGTGCCTGCAGGCATGCCCAAAATTGAACCCGCCAAATCCGATAGCGAAGGGGTTTTCAGCTATATCGCCACCGTAGAGGTGATGCCGGAGATTGAGCTGACCAAACTCGATGGAGAAATTCTCCGGCCGGTGGCCGATATCACGGATGAGGATGTCGCCGAAATGATCGGGAAGCTGCGCAAACAGCGGGGCGCCTGGAATTCGGTGGACAGAGCCGCGAACGAGGGTGATCAAGTCAAGATCAATTTCAAGGGCTTGATGGATGGCGAGGCCTTCGAGGGTGGCTCAGCCGATGATGTGCCGCTGGTGCTTGGCTCCAATAGCATGATTGAGGGCTTTGAAACGGGCCTGGTTGGCGTGGTAAAAGAGGAAAAACGCAGCCTGGAACTCAAATTCCCTGAAGATTACCGGGTGGAAGAGCTGGCGGGAAAACCGGTAACGTTTGAGGTGGAAGTCAATGAGGTGGCCGAAGAGCAGCTGCCCGAGGTGGACGATGAGTTCGCCAAAGAGTTTGGCGCCGGCGAAGGAGTGGATAAGCTAAAAGCGGATATCCGCGAAAACATGGAGCGGGAACTCCAGCAGCGGACCAAGGCCAAAGTTAAAAGCCAGGCCATGGATCTGATCTACAATACCAACAGCATCGATATCCCGGCTGCCTTGGTGGATGAGGAAATCGAGGCATTGCGTAAACAGGCCCGCAGCCACTTGCGTGAAGGCGCGGGCTCAATCGAGCTGCCGCGCGAGATGTTCGCGGATCAGGCCAAACGGCGTGTTTCGTTGGGGCTGTTGATTGCTGAGATCATCAAACAGCACAAGATCGAGCTGGATACAGATCGGGTGCGCGAAACCATTGAAGAGTATGCCGCTAGCTATGAGACTCCGGAAGAGGTGGTCCAGCACTACTACAGCAGCCGTGAACAACTTGCCGCCGTACAGAATGTCGTATTGGAGGATCAGGTCGTCGATTGGGTGCTTGAGCAGGCAAATGTGACTGACGAGCAGACCACTTTTGCCGCATTGACTGCGGAAGGGTGATTTTGTCTGATCAGGGAAGCTCTGAATAAAGGCATCCATGGCTTTATTCAGAGCACGGAAACAGAAGAGGCGATTTTCCGTTGCCCTCATTTTTAATCGCTTTTAGCGATCGAAAATGGCGGCACATCCTTGTGCCACAGGGATCTTTGAACTCATCAAAGATTCCTTAGTTGCTCATTAGAGATCAATCAAGGCGGCACAACCCTGTGCGGCTGTGGGGACTGAGTCAGCCGGACCCTGTTCTAAAGGATACTGAAGTTATGACCGATACACTGCATATGGGCGGATTAGACACGAAAAACCTGGGCCTGGTACCTATTGTTATCGAACAGACGGCGCGTGGCGAACGTTCGTTCGATATCTACTCGCGACTGCTCAAAGAGCGCGTTATTTTTCTGGTCGGGCCGGTGGAGGATCAAATGGCCAACCTGGTGGTGGCGCAATTGCTGTTTCTGGAGTCAGAGAATCCGGACAAGGACATCCATCTCTACATCAACTCACCGGGTGGTTCGGTGACCGCGGGGCTGTCGATCTACGATACCATGCAGTTTGTCCGCCCGGATGTGAGCACCATGTGCATTGGTCAGGCCGCCAGCATGGGGGCCCTGTTATTGACCGGTGGCGCCAATGGCAAGCGTTACTGCCTGCCCAACTCACGGATGATGATCCATCAGCCAATGGGTGGTTTTCAGGGACAGGCCACGGACATTGAAATCCACGCTAAGGAGATTCTATTGCTGAGGGAACGCCTGAATACCATCATGTCCGAGCATACGGGACAGTCACTGGAGAAGGTCGCCCAGGATACCGAGCGGGACAACTTCATGGGTGGTGAGGATTCGGTTTCCTATGGCCTGATCGATAAGGTGTTGGCCAGCCGCACCAGTGGGGCAGAGTCATAACCTCAGATGATGAGCGGTTGAACCAAGGGTTCGCAAACAGATATTGTATTCCTAGATTGTGGCAGGAGTCTTGCCATCTGGGTGCAGATGGATATGATTGAGTCTGAGCAAAGATCCTCGCAGGAGGGGGTGGTATGAGCGGAGATAAAAACGGGAAGGGCGACGACGGGAAACTGTTGTACTGTTCCTTCTGTGGCAAAAGCCAGCATGAGGTGCGCAAGTTGATTGCCGGTCCCTCGGTTTTCATATGCGATGAGTGCGTGGAACTGTGCAACGATATCATCCGCGAGGAGATGCAGGATACCAGGGATGAAAGTACCGGTAAGTTGCCGAAGCCTCACGAGATCAACAACACCCTGGATCAGTACGTCATCGGCCAGTCACGGGCGAAAAAGATCCTGTCCGTTGCCGTCTACAACCATTACAAGCGGTTGGAGAGCATCGGCAAGGAGAGTGACATTGAACTGGCCAAATCCAATATCCTCTTGATCGGGCCCACCGGCTCGGGCAAGACGCTGTTGGCTGAGACATTGGCCCGTCTGCTGGATGTGCCATTCACCATCGCGGACGCCACGACCCTCACTGAGGCCGGCTATGTCGGTGAGGATGTGGAAAATATCATCCAGAAACTGTTGCAGAAATGTGACTATGATGTCGAAAAGGCCCAGACGGGTATAGTGTATATCGATGAGATCGACAAGATCTCGCGCAAATCTGACAATCCCTCGATTACCCGTGACGTGTCTGGTGAAGGCGTTCAGCAAGCACTGCTCAAACTGATCGAAGGCACCGTCGCTTCGGTGCCGCCCCAGGGTGGCCGCAAGCATCCCCAGCAGGAGTTTCTGCAGGTTGATACTTCGAATATCCTGTTTATTGTCGGCGGCGCCTTCGCGGGTCTGGAAAAGGTCATCAAGGACCGCTCTGAAAAAGGTGGTATCGGGTTCTCTGCTGAGGTCAGGAGCAAAGATGAGAGCCGCTCCATAGGCGAGATTATTGTCGATGTGGAACCGGAAGATCTAATCAAATACGGTCTGATTCCCGAGTTTGTCGGACGTTTGCCGGTGGTGGCGACACTTCAGGAGCTGGATGAAGAGTCTCTGGTGAAGATCCTCACGGAACCGAAGAATGCCCTGACCAAGCAGTATGGCCGCCTGTTTGAAATGGAGGGTTGTGAGCTGGAGATCCGTGAAGATGCACTCGGCTCGATCGCCCGCAAGGCCATGGATCGCAAGACCGGCGCACGGGGTTTGCGCACCATTCTGGAGCAGGTTCTGCTGGATACCATGTATGATCTGCCCTCTATGGAAGAGGTCACCAAGGTCGTGGTGGACGAAGCGGTGATCTCCGGTGAATCCGAACCCCTCATGCTGTTTGAGAGTGGAGATAAGCAGATAGCCGCATCGGACTAGTTCCCATTCTAAATATTACTGAACCAGCAAGAGTGGTGAATGTTGAGCCAGTTGCTTTTTTCTCAAACTCTTTTTTTGGGACAGAGCTTGAATTCTACTGGGCCAGTCCCAATCCTTAATAACACTACACCAGGTATTGCCCGGCATAGACCGGGCGCCTATTTTTCCCTTATTCCTATCCTGGATTGAAAGTACAGAACCCGGTGCGCGGTCCACAGCGTTGGACATAGCACAATTTGAGGTAAAAAAGTTATGGGTCAAGAAGAGAAGAAGACTGGGATGATCGTGGATCCTCTGAATGTGGTGCCGGTCCTGCCGTTGCGGGATGTGGTGGTCTACCCACACATGGTGATACCGCTGTTTGTTGGCCGTGACAAATCGATCCAGGCGTTGGATTCCGCGATGCAGAGCAACAAGCAGATTCTGTTGGCCGCGCAGAAGAGCGCCGACGTGGATGACCCGGATGTCGGGGATATGTTTGCCATAGGCACCCTGGCGAATATCCTCCAATTGCTCAAGCTGCCTGATGGGACGGTCAAAGTGCTGGTGGAAGGCGGTGAAAGAGCCAAGATAATCCAGTTTGTCGATACCGATGAGTATTTTACCGCCCAGCTCGAGAGTATGAATGACAGCCTCGATCTGGATGATCGAGAGACCGAGGTCCTGATTCGCTCTGCGACCAATCTCTTCGACCAGTATGTCAAGCTGAACAAAAAAGTCCCACCTGAAGTCTTGACCTCGCTGACCAGTATCGATGAGCCGAGCCGTCTGGCTGACACCATAGCTGCGCATATGTCATTGAAACTGGAGGAGAAGCAGCAGGTACTCGAGATGCCCAATGTGCGTGAGCGGATCGAGCATCTGATGGGTCTGATGGAGGGTGAGAATGACATCCTGCAGATGGAGAAGCGCATTCGCGGCCGGGTCAAGCGGCAGATGGAGAAGAATCAGCGCGAGTATTATCTGAACGAGCAGATGAAGGCGATCCAGAAGGAATTGGGGGACATGGATGAGGCGCCCAATGAAATCGAGGATCTGGCCAAAAAGATCGAGACGGCCGGCATGACCAAAGAGGCCAAGGGCAAGGCGGAGACGGAGCTGAACAAGCTGAAGCTGATGTCGCCGATGTCCGCCGAGGCCACGGTGGTGCGCAACTACATCGATACCCTGGTTGGCCTGCCCTGGAAAAAACGCTCCAAGATTCGCAACGATCTTGGCGCCGCAGAAAAGGTGCTGGACGAGGACCACTACGGCCTGGTGAAGGTCAAGGAGCGTATCCTGGAGTATCTGGCGGTACAGCAACGGGTGCGTAAGCTGAAAGGCCCCATCCTCTGTCTGGTGGGTCCTCCCGGCGTGGGTAAGACATCCCTGGGTCAGTCGATCGCCCGCGCCACGAACCGCAAGTTCACCCGCATGGCCCTGGGTGGCGTGCGCGACGAGGCGGAGATCCGTGGGCACCGCCGCACCTATATTGGCGCATTGCCGGGTAAGATCATCAATAACCTGAGTAAGGTGAAAACCCGCAATCCCCTCTATCTGCTCGACGAAATCGACAAGATGGCGATGGATTTCCGGGGTGATCCGGCCTCGGCCCTGCTCGAGGTATTGGATCCCGAACAGAATCATACCTTCAATGACCATTACCTGGAGGTCGATTTCGATCTTTCCGAGGTGATGTTTGTGGCCACCGCGAATACGCTGAACATTCCCCCGGCGCTACTGGATCGTATGGAAGTGATCCGTCTCTCCGGTTACACCGAAGATGAGAAGGTCCACATCGCAGAGCGCTACCTGGTGCCGAAGCAGATGGAGAACAACGGCCTGAAGCCCAAAGAGGTGACGATTCGTGAGGCCGCTCTGCGAGACATTGTCCGCTACTACACGCGCGAGGCCGGAGTCAGGAATCTGGAACGGGAGATTGCGAAAATCTGCCGTAAGGTGGTCAAGGACATCCTCCTGAAAAAACCCACCGCCAGCATCACCGTGACCCCGAAACGGCTTGAATACTATCTGGGTGTGCAGCGTTTTCGCTATGGGCGCGCTGAGGATCACGACCAGATTGGTCAGGTCACTGGTCTGGCCTGGACCGAGGTGGGTGGTGAACTCCTGACCATTGAAGCAGCGCTGATGCCGGGCAAAGGGCGTCTCAGCCATACCGGACAACTGGGAGAAGTGATGCAGGAGTCGATTCAGGCGGCGATGACCGTGGTTCGTAGCCGGGCTGAGTCGATGGGGCTGGATAATGATTTTCATCAGAAGTGCGATGTCCATATTCATGTGCCGGAAGGGGCCACGCCCAAGGATGGTCCCAGTGCGGGTGTGGGTATGTGCACCAGTCTGGTCTCAGCCCTCACCAGAATCCCGGTGCGCGCCGATGTGGCGATGACCGGTGAGATCACCCTGCGTGGTGAAGTATTGCCAATTGGTGGTTTGAAGGAGAAGTTGCTGGCTGCGCATCGTGGTGGAATCACGACGGTGATCATTCCGCTAGAGAACGAGCGGGATCTGGTGGATATTCCGAAAAACATCAAGCAAAATCTGACACTCAAGCCGGTCCGCTGGATCGATGAGGTGCTGGAAATAGCTCTGACTGAGGTGCCTAAGCCGTTGAGTTCGAAAAAAAACGAATCTGCAGACAGTGACAAAGAGATGAAAAAAGGGGGTACGGAATCCAAGAAAGGAGCCCAGTTGACGAAGCATTAAGCTGATAGTGATAAGTTGTTAACTGCCTATATCCAACGGCAATCTTGCTTGACAGAGTTTCTGGCAGTCGGTATAAATTCTCGCGTTTCGGGCTCCAGAAGGGGCCACAACAAAACACTTCTTGCCAGCAGCATTTTTGTTTGCTGGCTCGACCAAAGGGGAAAATGACTAAATGAATAAAGCTGAATTGATTGATGCAATGGCGGATGCCGCTGATATTTCCAAGGCTGCAGCGTCACGTGCATTGGACGGAATGGTTGAAGCGGTTACTGCTGCAATGAAGGAAGGCGATCAAGTTTCCCTGATTGGCTTTGGTACCTTTTCTGTCAAGGAACGAGCTGCGCGTCAGGGTCGTAATCCCCAGACCGGAGAAACTATCCAAATCAAGGCATCCAATATACCTTCGTTCAAGGCTGGTAAAGCGTTGAAGGATGCCGTAAACTAGCGCGCCTCTCTACCAGGGCGCTTAGCTCAGCTGGGAGAGCATCGCCCTTACAAGGCGAGGGTCGCAGGTTCGATCCCTGCAGCGCCCACCACATTGGAGCGGTAGTTCAGTTGGTTAGAATACCGGCCTGTCACGCCGGTGGTCGCGGGTTCGAGTCCCGTCCGCTCCGCCAATATTGAGATGAAAACGGGGTATCGGTTGATGCCCCGTTTTCATTTATGACATCGATAATAATGAGTGCAAGATCATGTTGCAGAATATAAGGGATAAGGCTCAGGGCTGGATCGCCTGGGCAATCGTCATTCTCATCAGTATTCCTTTCGCCCTGTGGGGGATTCAGGAATATCTGGGAGTAGGCTCTGAGCCGGTGGTTGCGACTGTGAATGACAGTGAGATCACCGAGCGGAATCTGGACCGGCGATATCAGCAATTCCGCCAGGAACTGCGTGATCAACTGGGTGCAGCCTATCGTCCGGAAATGTTTGATGATAAGCGACTGCGTCAGGAGGTCCTGAAGCGGATGGTTCGGGAAGACCTGATCCTGCAAACATCCCATGAAATGGGTCTGCGAGCGGGTGATCCCTTGGTGCGTCAGACTATCCTGGGATATTCTGCGTTCAGCAAAGATGGCCGTTTCGATCAACAGGCCTTCGAAAACTCCGTCAGGAGGCAGGGTTTCACCCCCGCAGGCTTTGAAGAGCGGGTGCGTAAGGCCCTGTTGTCAGAGCAGCTGTCCCAGGCCGTACAGGGTAGTGTATTTGTCACCGAGCATGAGTTGAAAGAGACCGTGCGCCTATTCAATCAGACCCGCAAGGTCGATTATTTCATCATCCCAAGCGCCGACTTCGAGTCAGATGAAGCTATTTCTGATGACCAAGCTCAGGCCTATTACGATCAGCATCAGACAGACTTTCGTACGCCTGAACAGGTGAAATTGGAGTATGTGCTGCTGAATGCCGAGACGGTGGGCAAGGTAGTGGAGGTTGATGAAGACGCCCTGTTGGAATATTACGATAACAATCAGGAGAAGTACGGGCTTCCGGAAGAGCGTCAGGCCAGCCATATTCTAATCAAGCTGGATGAGGATGCCGATCAGGCCTCTCTGACTGAGGTGCTGGCAAAGATCAATGGTTTAAAACTTCGCATAGATCAGGGCGAGGATTTCGCGGAGCTGGCCAAGGCCAATTCCGAGGATCCAGGTAGCGCGGAGAATGGCGGAGATCTGGGCTTCTTTGGAAAAGGTATCATGGATCCAGTCTTTGAGAAGGCGGTTTTCAATCTTCAGGAGGGAGAATTGAGCGAGCCGGTGCGCACGGCCTTCGGTCTCCACCTGATCAAACTGACCGGAATCAATGCAGGTAGTGTCAAGACGTTTGATGAGGCCAGGACCGAAGTGGAAACGGCCTACCGCAAGGCGGAAGGTGAAAGACTCTACTTCGAACAAGCCGAAAAACTGGCGGATCTGAGCTATGAAGATCCATCGAGCCTGGAGCCTGCGGCTTCGGAGTTGCAGCTGGAAATCACCCAGAGCGATTGGATCGGTCGAAATTCTGCGCAAGGCGTATTGCGTTCTCCCAAGGTGATTACGGCAGCCTTTGGTGAGGATGTTCTGGTGGAACGCAACAATAGTGAACTGATTGAGTTGGATCAGTTACAGTCCATGGTGCTGCGTGTCACCGATCACAAAGAGGCATCCTTCATGCCGCTTGAAAAGGTGAAAGATATTGTCATCGCCAAGATCGGACTGGACAAGGCGGCTGAGAAGGCCCGGGGCGAGGCTGAGAAGCTCTTGACCCGCCTTCAGGAAGGCGCGGCCATTGCTCATGTGGTTGGTAACTATGAAATAAAGTCGGAGGATGCGGCTAAACGCTCAGGTGGTTCCATGCCCTTGCCGCTGCTACGCAAGGTCTTTCGCAGTCCCCACCCAGAATCTGGCAAGACAGTATCCGGCATTGCTGAGGTTACGCAGGGTAATGTCGGTGTCTTCACCCTCTACGAAGTGAAAGATGGCTCACTGGAAGAGATGGATGAGACGCTTCGGGGTCAGATGCAGCAAAATCTCAGCAGTGGGCTCTCCCGTAACTATTTCGATAGTCTGGTGGAGGATCTCCAGGAACGCGCGGATATCACTTATCAACTATCCGGCCAGGAGAATTGATCGAATCGATAAAAAGGTTATGTAATTCCCGATAATCTGGGTAATCGCATACGAAAGACAGAAAAAGCGCCGATTGGCGCTTTTTCTGTTTTGAGTGATAGGTTAGCGGATTCAGGCCATGCCAAGAATGTGGTAACCGGAGTCGACATAGAGCACATCACCGGTAACCCCGGATGCCAGATCCGAGCATAAGAATGCTGCTGCATTTCCGACCTCTGCAGTGGTCACGTTGCGACGCAAGGGATTCTTCTTCTCCGCCTCGTCCAGCATGCCTTTGAAATTTTTGATCCCGGAAGCCGCCAGGGTGCGAATGGGTCCGGCAGAAACCGCATTGACCCTGATCCCTTGCGGGCCCATCGAATCCGCCATGTAGCGTACGTTCGCTTCCAGGCTGGCCTTGGCGACGCCCATCACATTGTAATTGGGCACAGTGCGCACCGCGCCGAGGTAGCTCATAGTGACCAGCGCGGCATTGCGGCCCTGCATCATCGGCAAGCCCGCTTTGGCCAGTGCGGCGAAGCTGTAGGCGCTGATATCATGGGCCAGGGCAAAGCCTTCCCGGGTCAGATTGTCCAGGTAACCCCCTTCCAGATGATCACGGGGGGCGAACCCGACCGAGTGGACGATACCGTCAAGCCCATCCCAGCGCTTGCTTAATTCATCGAACACAGCTTTAATCTGCTCGTCGCTGGTGACATCCAGCGGCAATACGATATCGGAACCGCACTGCTCGGCGATCTGGTCGACCCGCTTTTTCAGCTTGTCGCCCTGATAGGTGAAGGCCAGCTTGGCGCCCTCCCGGTGCATGGCCTCGGCGATGCCCCAGGCAATGGAACGGTTGCTGGCGACGCCAACGATAAGGATACGTTTGTCTTGTAAAAAACCCATGGAATAATTCCTTGGTGGTGTCATCGAACAGAAATGCGGATAATACGCGCTTGTGCGTATTCCAGCGAAATAACAATACACTAAGGTACCGGAATTTCCTCGGATGGAAAAGAGCGGGTTATGCCATTTCTCCATGTATAGAAAACAGCTAAAAATAACATGCTTGCTGGGTATCCTGCTGCCCATGCTGTGGTTGATGGGGTGTGATGGAACTCCATGGAACAGCCCCTATCCAGTGGGCGACACCGATGCAATGATCCTCTACAGCTCATTCGAAGAGCGGCCCAAGCATCTGGATCCCGTGCGCTCCTACGTCTCCAACGAATACGCCTTCATCGGGCAGATCTACGAGCCGCCCCTGCAGTACCATTTTTTGAAACGTCCGTATGCATTAGAGCCCGCGACGGCTGTCGAGGCGCCCAAACCGGCCTTTTTCGACCGGGATGGCAAGCGTCTGCCGGACGATACGCCATCTGAACAGATTGCGGTGAGTGAATATTTGATCCGCATCAAAACCGGTATTCGCTATCAGCCGCATCCGGCATTCGCCCAGGATGCGGCGGGCGACTATCACTATCATCAGTTGACTCCCGCTGATTTGGAGAAGATCAACGTGCTGGGGGATTTTGCCGAGACCGGCAGCCGGGAGCTGACGGCCGAGGACTATGTCTATCAGATCAAGCGGATCGCCTTTCCCAAGCTGCATTCCCCGATCGCCAGCCTGATGCAGGACTATATCCTCGGCTTTGAACCATTCGGCGAAACCGTGAGCGAGGCCTATCGGAAGCTGAAAGAGGAAACTGGGGAGGAAGAGGCCTTCCTGGATCTGCGCAACTTCTCCCTAGAAGGTGTTGAGCTGGTGGATCGTTACAGCTACCGCATCCGCTTGCAGGGGAAATACCCCCAGTTCGTCTACTGGCTGGCCATGCCGTTTTTCGCGCCCATGCCCTGGGAGGCGGATCGCTTCTATACCCAGCCGGGTTTGACCGAGCGCAACATTACCCTCAACTGGTACCCGGTGGGCACAGGTCCCTACATGCTGTCCGAGAATAATCCCAACCTGCGCATGGTGCTGGAGCGCAATCCCAATTTCCACGAAGATTTCTATCCGGCCGAGGGCAATCCGGGCCAGGCGGAGCAGGGGTTGCTGGACGATGCGGGCAAGCGTGTGCCCTTCATCGACAAGGCGATCTACAGCCTGGAGAAGGAGACCATCCCCTACTGGAACAAATTCCTGCAGGGCTATTACGACAACTCCGGTATCTCGTCCGACAGTTTCGATCAGGCGGTGCAGTTCAGCGATCAGGGCGAGGCGGAACTGACCGAGGGTATGAGTACCAAGGGTATCCGGCTGAGTACAGCGGTGCGCACGAGCATATGGTACCTGGGCTTCAATATGGCCGATCCGGTGGTGGGAGGGGACTCGGAACGCGCCCGGCTGCTGCGTCGGGCGATCTCCATCGCAGTGGATTTCGAGGAGTACATTGCCATCTTCGCCAATGGCCGGGGAGTGGTGGCCCAGGGCATGCTGCCGCCCGGTATCCATGGCCACAAGCCGGGTTTGGCGGGGGTCAATCCTTATGTCTATCGGGTGGTGGATGGTAAGGCGGTGCGCCGAGACGTCGAAGAGGCACGGCAGTTGATGGTGCGTGCGGGATATCCCGATGGGCGGGATAAGGAAAGCGGCAAGTCGCTGGTGCTCTATTACGATACTGCCGCTTCCGGGCCCGACAGCAAGGCCCAGCTCAACTGGATGCGCAAGCAGTACGCCAAGTTGGGTATTCAACTGGTGATCCGGGCCACCGACTTCAACCGCTTTCAGGACAAGATGCGTAAGGGTACCGAACAGATCTTCATGTGGGGCTGGAATGCCGATTACCCTGATCCGGAGAACTTTCTGTTCATGCTTTATGGCCCGCATAGCAAGATCGATAACAATGGTGAGAATGCCGCCAACTACAAGAACCCGGAGTATGACGCCCTGTTCGAGCAGATGAAGGACATGGACAATGGTCCTGAGCGTCAGGCGATCATCGATCAGATGATGGAGATACTGCGGCGTGACGCCCCCTGGTCCTGGGGCTATTTTCCAAAAGCCTTCTCTCTACATCACGCCTGGTACAAAAACTCCATTCCGAACCTAATGGCGGACAATACCCTCAAATACAAGCGCATCGATCCGCAGTTGCGGGCGGAGAAGCGGCAGGCATGGAACCAGCCGGTGCTATGGCCGGTCATCACCCTGCTGGTTATTCTGCTGATCTCCCTGATCCCCGCCTATGTGATGTTCCGCCGCAGCGAAAGGAGCAGTGCGATATGATGGCCTATGTGATTCGGCGGGTGCTGTATGCCATACCGATCCTGATCGGGGTGAACATCATCACCTTCCTGCTGTTCTTCGTGGTCAACTCACCGGATGACATGGCGCGCATGCATCTGGGTGTCAAACGAGTGACTCCTGAAGCTATACAGGAGTGGAAAGCGGGGCACGGCTACGACAAGCCGACCCTCTACAACAGTTCCGCGTCGGGGATTGCACGTCTCACCGACACCATCTTTTTTCAGAAATCGGTGAAGCTGTTCCAGTTCGATTTCGGTTCCTCCGACGATGGCCGTGACATCGGCTACGACATCTCCCAGCGCATGTGGCCCAGCCTGGCCATTGCATTGCCGGTATTATTGGTTGGGCTCACGTTGAACATCACCTTCGCCTTGCTGATCGCCTTCTTCCGCGCTACCTATATCGATTTCTGGGGCGTGGTGATCTGTGTGGTGATGATGTCGATCTCGGCGCTTTTTTATATCATCGGTGGCCAGTTTTTGGTGGGCAAGTTGCTGCATCTGGTGCCGATCTCCGGTTACGATACCGGCCTGGGCGCGGCCAAATTTCTGATTCTGCCGGTGATCATCGGCGTCATTGGCGGGATCGGCGCGGGTACCCGCTGGTACCGCACCCTGTTTCTGGAGGAGATCAACCGGGACTATGTGCGCACCGCCCGGGCCAAGGGGCTGAGCGAACAGTGGGTGCTGTTCGGCCATGTGTTCAAGAATGCGCTGATACCCATACTGACCGGGGTGGTGGCGGTGCTGCCGCTGCTGTTCATGGGCAGTCTGATCACCGAGTCCTTCTTCGGCATCCCCGGGCTGGGCAGCTATACCATCGACGCGATCAATAATCAGGACTTCGCCATTGTGCGTTCGATGGTTTTTCTCGGTTCGGTGCTCTACATCATCGGCCTGATCCTGACGGATATCTCCTACACTATCGTCGATCCCCGTGTGAGGCTGACATGATCGATCTGGTAGTTCTCTGGACCGATGCCCTGATCTTTCTGCTGGTGCTGCTGGCGGGTGGTTTTGCTCTGTTTGCGAGTAAAAAAGAGCACCTGCGTGCGCCCTGGAAGGAGGTTGCCCGCAACAAGGTGGGTATGGGCGCCCTGGTGGTGCTTTCGGTGTATGTGGTTATCGGTCTGCTCGATTCGATTCACTACCATCCTCAGGCGGATGAGAACGGTAAGACCGAGATCGCCGAGGTCTTGAGTCTGTTCGACACGCTGGTGACGCCACTGCGCAGCCGTCAGGAGAAGACCTACTCCGCACCCCTGGCCACCCATCAGTACGCCAAGGAGAATCTCGAGTTGCCGGATGGCAGGACAATCCGTGACTATCCACGGCTCAAATTTGGCGGGGCCCATCTGCAGGACCCGGAGCAGGATTGGCTGCTGGATATTCTGCGGCTGCTGGGCAAGGGGCTGATCGAGGGCTTACTGGTTTGGCTGTTGTTGTCCTCGCTGTTGATCCACTGGTCCGCAAAACGCAGCGCCTGGGGATTCCGGCGCAAGCTGCGATCGATCATGGAATCCGATACCAAGGTTCCCTGGAAAACCTTGCTGATGACTGCGGGGCTGCTGATCATCATTGGATTTGTCGCCGGCGAACTCAGTCTTCACTATCATCTGCTGGGCACCGACAAGGTGGGGGAGGATGTGTTCTACCAAGGCTTGAAGAGTATTCGCACCGGCCTGCTGATCGGCACCCTGACGACCCTGGTGATGCTGCCGGCAGCGATCCTGCTGGGCATCATGGCGGGCTATTTTCGCGGCTGGGTGGACGACGTCATCCAGTACACCTATACCACCCTCAACTCGATTCCCGGGGTGTTGCTGATCGCGGCGGCGATCCTGATGATGCAGATCTACATGAGCAATCATGAAGAGGAGTTCGCCAGCCTGACCCAGCGCGCCGATCTGCGCCTGCTGTTTCTCTGCATGATTCTGGGCGTCACCAGCTGGACCGGCCTCTGCCGCCTGTTGCGCGGCGAGACCTTCAAGCTGCGTGAGCTGGAATATGTGCAGGCCTCCCTGGCCTTTGGGGTCGGTCATTTCACCATCATCGGCCGGCATATCCTGCCCAATGTGCTGCACATTGTACTGATCACCCTGGTGCTCGATTTCAGCGGCCTGGTGCTGGCGGAGGCGGTGCTCTCCTATGTCAATATCGGGGTCGACCCGACGATGAACAGCTGGGGCAACATGATCAATGGCGCCCGCTTGGAGATGGCCCGCGAGCCCATCGTCTGGTGGTCGCTGGCGGCCGCCCTGGTGTTTATGTTTACCCTGGTGCTGGCGGCCAATCTCTTTTCAGACGTGGTGCGGGACGCCTTCGATCCGCGACTGCGCAGCACCCGATGATGGATGTTATCAATAGTTGCAGATGTGCTGATGCGAACGTTGGATAGCCGATATATTTTTCTATGGGACGCTGCAAGTACCTCCCTGTAGGCTTGACGATAGCATCTGACCTCCAAGGAAGGAGGAAATGCAATAGGATTGTCATGGAACAATCCTTGCCTTGCTATCGACACCCACAGTAAAACATGTCGGCTATCCCATGCAATTACGTTCGGGACGAATAATATGAGCGAACCCCTGCTGAAAATCGAAAACCTGCAGACCCAGCTGGGTGATGAGCAGAACCCGGTGCGAGTCGTCGATGGCCTGGATCTCACCATCCACCGGGGTGAGACCTTTGCCCTGCTGGGAGAGTCCGGTTGCGGCAAGTCGATGACCGCGCTCTCCATGATGCGCCTGTTGCCCCCCTCGGGCCGGGTGATCGAGGGTGACATTGGTTTTGCCGGCGCCGATCTGCTCTGGCTGAGCGAGCGTGAGATGCGTCAGGTGCGGGGCGGGCGCATGGGCATGATCTTCCAGGAACCCATGACCTCGCTGAATCCGGTGCTCAAGATCGGTGATCAGATCGCGGAAGCGGTCCGCCTGCATGATCGGGTGAGCGGTTCCGCAGTGACCGACAGGGTGGTGGAACTGCTGGATTCGGTGGGAATCCCCGATCCTGCACGGCGCGCCAAAGAGTATCCGCATCAGCTCTCCGGTGGCATGAAACAGCGGGTGATGATCGCCATGGCGCTGGCCGGCCGGCCCGAGCTGCTGATCGCCGACGAACCCACCACCGCCCTGGATGTCACCATTCAAGCCCAGGTTTTGAATCTGCTCAAGGAGCTGCAGCGCGAGACCGGCATGGCAATCCTGCTCATCACCCACGATCTTGGCATCGTGGCGGAGACCGCGGATCGCCTGGCGGTGATGTATGCCGGGCAGATCGTCGAGACCGGGGATGTGCCGACCTTCTTTCAGGGGCCCAAACACCCTTACAGCCGCAAGCTGTTCGAATCCCTGCCGAGCAGCGGCAAGCGGGCCGAGAAGCTGGCGGTGATCAAGGGCTCGGTGCCATCCCTCAGGCAGGTCTTTAGCGGTTGCCGTTTCCTGCATCGCTGTGAAGAGAGTGGCGAACGCTGCAGCCGGGAGATGCCCGAGTGGCGGCAGTTGAACGACTGGCAGGGGGTGCGTTGCCTGCTCTATGCCGAAGATCCGCTGATCTCCGAGCCACGCGACAGCAAGCAAGCAGACCTGTATGCCCGCGCGCGAAAGTCAGCCGTACCGCTTTTAAGTGTGACCGATCTGAAGGTCCACTTTCCCATCCACAAAGGGGTCTTTCGTCGGGTGGTCGGTCATGTGCGGGCAGTGGACGGGGTCGATCTGCAGATTCCCAAGGGCCATACCCTGGCGCTGGTCGGGGAGTCAGGTTGCGGCAAGACCACAGTGGGTAAGGCGATTCTTCAATTACTCAAACCGACTGCAGGTTCCGCCCGCTTGGAAGACGACGAACTGACCCGGCTCAAAGGAGAGGCCTTGCGTCGTCGTCGGGCCGATATGCAGATCATCTTCCAGGATCCCATGTCCTCGATGAACCCCAGGATGTTGGTGGGGGACATCATTGCCGAGGGGATGAACGCGCAGAAGATAGGGACCAAGCAGCAGAGGTCATGGCGGGTCAACGAGCTGTTGCAGCAGGTCGGGCTGTCGGAAGAGGCGGCGGGCCGCTACCCCCACGAGTTCTCCGGTGGGCAGCGGCAGCGGATCTGCGTGGCGCGCGCCTTGGCGGTGCAACCCAAGCTGATCATCTGCGATGAGCCCACCAGCGCCCTGGATGTCTCTGTGCAGGCGCAGATCCTGAATCTGTTGAAAGAGTTGCAGCATGAGCTGGATCTCTCCTACCTGTTCATCACCCATAACATCTCGGTGGTCTCATACCTGGCTGACGAGGTGGCGGTGATGTATCTGGGACGCATCGTTGAGAAGGGTAAGGTTGATCAGGTGCTGGAGCATGCAGCGCACCCTTACACCCAGGCATTGCTATCAGCCGTACCCGTGGCCGACCCCACGCATCAGCGGAGAGTGATCCAGCTGGAAGGAGACATGCCATCCCCCGCAAATCCGCCGACCGGCTGCCATTTTCACCCCCGATGTCCGCAAGCATCTGAGCAATGCCGGGTGGCCTATCCTGAACAGACGGAGGTCGGTGAGAATCACCGGGTCAGCTGCTGGCTGCATTCTGCATAAGTCGACGAATAAGCCAGGGAAGGAGCGATGGTGACCACTACAAGTAATTTTGATTTCCTGCAAGAGCACGATCCAGTGTTCTTCCAACTGGCGTCTACAGCCGAGCTGGTCTTCGCCAGTGATCCCAACACCACCCTGATAAAGCTGCGGCAACTGGGCGAGGCCTTGGCCCAGCATCTGGCTGCACGCTGTGGTATCGAAATAGACGAGACCACAACCCAGGCCGACCTGCTCTACAAACTGAATCGGGAAATCTGCCTGGATCAAACCATACGGAATCTGTTCCACACTCTGCGTATCGAGGGCAACAAGGCGACCCACCAGCAAGTAGGGCGGAAAAGCGCAGCGCCTTCCGCCATTTCGCCTTACTCACCACCCATGCATCGATATTGAATGGCCATGAAGAAATAAACGCCGCCAGTCATAGGGGTTCGGCGATAGTCTAGCGTGTTGGGATTATCTCAGCCGTCTCCATACGGCGGAAGGCGCTGCGCTTTTCTGCAAGTCTGACTTCCAGTTTCACAAAGTCTGGTGTCGACAGACGATTTGTCCATCAGGGTGTCATAGTGACAAGAAAAGTCTGATGGGATGTTGAGGACGGGATGATATCGGGATCTGGATATCTTGCAGGATTAGAGTGATATACAGTTAGCGTTTCTTAGCATGGAGGCTTGTATTGTCTAAGATGGCGGCGCGATGCTAGGGTATGCTGAAACTATATAAGTACTGGTTAAGCTTTAAAGGCAAGAGAAATATTTTTTAACATGGACACGACGAGGAAAGGAGATGAGTTAGAAGATAAGGTGTATGAGATATTTCTTGACAACATTCTGAATGATCGTTTTTGGGCAAAAAGTGATTGCTGCAAAATATACCAAAAGAAAGGGTATTACTCGCGCGATCGCCTGAAAGAAATCATATTTGATATTGCAATTGAAATATTTTTACCAGGTGAGTCTGAATTTTCCTCCTTGGTTCTTATTGAGTGCAAAAATTATAACGATAAAGTGCCAGTAGGAGATGTTGAATCATTTCTTATGAAAGCCCACCAAGTATCTGGTGGCAATGTTAAAGCAATAGTTGTTTCTAATAATGCTTTTCAGGAAGGGGCTTTTAATTTCGCCGAATCAAAGCGCATGGGTTTGTTGAGGTATTATGATAGAAACAACCTAGAGTGGATATTACATCGTTCTCCATCGAGTATTGTGTCTTCAAGCTTCGCGATAAATGAGTGGACTGAAGCGTATAATGGGCTGCATAAAAGTGGTCACCAAAGTAAGTATTTTGATTTTTTTGGGTATGTTAGTCACCAGCACACCAACTCATTAAAACTATTTATCGGCTCGCTTGTTAAACAAGGGCAAGAAAAAGAATATGTAGAAGCACTCGCTCCCGTAGAGACGATACGTGGAAATGGTAACTGTGTTGTCGAATATCGGGAGGAGTCTGAGATCGAAGTAATATGTGAAAATCTTCTGTCCGAAATTAAGTATAGCTTTGGTGAAGTGCACTTAGAAGACATATGTGCTCTCTTGAAAGAAAGGCATAATCTAGCGGTTTTTGAAAACTCAGATTTTCCTGAAGGTGTTTTGGGGAAAATATCATTCGATCCTCTGGAAATACAAATTCTAAAAGATCAAAAAAATGAGGCCAGAAAACGATTTACGCTCGCTCACGAATTGGGACATTTTCTTCTCGGCCATTCTAGGTATATGTCTGGTGAGAAGTGTCGAGAGTCATCTCTAGATGTAGAAAAACCTGATGTTGTAGGCATGAAAGATGTTATGAGAATGGAATGTCAGGCCAATCAATTTGCATCACGATTGTTGCTACCTAAACATCAATTCAGTCAAACATTTCTGTCAATTGCAGCACGCAACGGCCTATCAGATCGAGGATTTGGTGTTCTTTATTTAGATCATCAAAAATGCAACCAGGATGTGTACTACAGCGTAACGTCACCACTCATGAAAAGGTATAAGGTGTCACGCAAAGCAATAAAAATCAGGCTAAAAAGGTTAGGATATATTAATGAGCCTAGTTCAGTAAAAGCCTAGCATAAGCCTCCAGCCGACCCGCTGCCGCGGTGTTTTGCTCAACCTCCGGGGGTTCGTGAAATTTCGTTGCGGCCCGAACCATTTGCGCCTTCTGCCCGCAGTCGGCTGAGGCCAACGTTATTCCTCGTTCCCACGGTCCTCCATGAGAACGCAGATGGATTTCCACGCAGGAGCATTGGAACCAGATGTAACTAGAAAATGCGCCAAAATGGCACAGTTTGATATGAAATGAAGAGAACACTATACTCTTAATACGTGCCAAAATGGCACTTATTATGTGGAGATGTACATGTCAACTAGCTTGCCTCGCATTACGGCCAGAGTCGATGCCGATACCCAGGAGTTGCTCTCGCAGGCAGCCGCTATTGTTGGTATGTCCAGTATCAACTCTTTTGTATTAAACGCCGCAGTTGAAAAAGCAAAGAAAATTATAGAGCGTGAACGTTCGCTAAAGCTCAGCCAACGCGATGCCATGATGCTTGTCGATGCGTTAGATGCACCAGCCAAACCTGATTCACGATTACAGCAAGCTGCCAGGCGCTACAAAAGCAAAACCCAGGGATGATTACGATACGGCTTGATAAGAAAAAGCATAACCGGAAACGATTTGATTGTGGCGTTGTAGCGCTGAATCGCTATTTGCGCATGATGGCCAATCAGCAGTCAGGCAAAGACAACAGCAGAACCTTTGTGTTGGAAGAGGCAACCAAACCTGAGCATATTATCGGTTACTACACACTCACCATGACCCCGATTGATCTGGGTGCGATACCTGAAAAACTACAGAAAAGGCATCAAAATGCACATGCCGGCGGCCTGATTGCCCGTCTGGCTGTTGATAAGCGGTATGCCAATCGCGGTTTTGGCGAATGGTTATTGATCGATGCGATGAATAAATTGCTCTCAGCCAGTGAAATCGTTGGCTTTCCCCTCGTGATCGTTGATGCAAAAGATGGCGCAATGCAGTTTTATGAAAAGTATGGCTTCAAGGCTTTTATGGACACACCCAATAAATTATGGGTTACCACGGAGGACCGTGGGAACCAGTCGCGAAAGAAGCGGGTGGTTTCGTGATGAGGTAGTTGCCACCTCGTTCCCGCGCTCCCGCGTGGGAATGCATACGTCAGTTTCAGGCTAGGTATGGGTTCTCACGGAGGGCCGTGGGAACCAGTTAACCAGCACTATGGGAGGGTAAAGTGGGCAGAAGTCGCTATAAAATCATCAATCCTGAATTGC
>JBDLIT010000031.1:0-32252 GCA_039714735.1 Pseudomonadota bacterium | reverse complement strand
CCGGGAAGCGCTTCATTGTTGCGGTAGGCGTAGATGACCTTGTCGATATCTTCCGGGCGCAGGTGGTTCTGAGCCTTGCCCTCGCGGTACTCACGGTCGGCGTTGATAAAGAGCACCTGATCGCGCTCGGCGGCGCCGGCCTTGTTCATCACCAGAATGCAGGCGGGGATGCCGGTGCCGTAGAACAGGTTGCTGGGTAGGCCGATAATGGCCTCCAGATAGCCGTGCTCGATGAAGTATTTGCGCGCCTCCCGCTCCTCCCCGCCGCGAAACAGTACGCCGTGGGGCATCACCGAGGCGAGGCGGCCATCGTGCTTGAGCACCGCCAGCATGTGCTGGACGAACATCAGGTCGGCCTTTTTGCCCTTCTCCGGCATCATTACCGGGAAGCGGCCGGAGAATTTGAGGTCTTTCTTGATGTAGTTCTGACTGAAGGGGGGATTGGCCACCACCCGGTCGTAGCGCTTCAGCTCGTTGTCCTCATCGAGGTGCTGTGGTTCACGGATGGTGTCGGCCTGGCGGATGTCGGCGTGGGAGATGCCGTGCAGCAGCATGTTCATCTTGCAGATCGACCAGGTGGTGCCGATTTTCTCCTGCCCGTAGAGGGCCAGTTCGTCGGCGCTTCCGCCCTTTTCGCGCAGGTAGTCACGCATCTGGATCAGCATGCCACCGGAGCCGACGGTGGGATCGTAGACCGCCATGCCTTCATCCGGGTTACAGATCTCTACACAGATGCGCACCACCTCGGCAGGGGTATAGAACTCACCGGCCTTCTTACCGGCGGAATCGGCGAAGTATTTGATCAGCCATTCGTAGGCGGCGCCGAGCAGATCGGGGAATTCAAAATCGCTGTCCTTGAGGGGGATCTTCTCAAAGTTCAGCACGAAGTCGGCCAGGGTGTCGTCATCCAGCGTGCGCTGGCCGATCTTGCGGTTGAAGTTGATGCCTTTGAGTACGTCCTGCAGGGCATCGGGGTTGGCGTCTTCGATGGCCTCCAGCGCCTTGTTCAGGGTGGTGCCGACGTTCTCTTTGACATGCTTGAGCGCCGGTCGCTGCTTGAGCTTCTTCTCCCCCTCTTCCACCACCTCTTCTTCCCAACCCTGGCTCCAGCGGGCACGGGGCGGCACGAAGAAGTATTTACCGGAGTGGTGGTCCGGGTCGTTCAGCTCGATTTCGATATCCTCGTCAGCCATGCCCTGTGCCAAGAACTGAGTGCGCAACTCGGCCTGACGCTGGTCAAACAGGTCGCTGGCCCGTTTCAGGAACAACATGCCGAAGATATATTCCTTGTATTCACTGGCATCCATGCTGCCGCGCAGATCGTCACATGCGGTGAGCAGCAGGTTTTCTAAACGAGAAAGGGTCAACTTCATTGTCATTACTGTTCCGGTTTGTCTTGTTTTGTTGGTCGGTGATCATGTGAGATGGGAGGCTCACTGGAAATATGGCGTGGAGGACGTACCCATGCTGCTCCCTTAATGGTGACCTGCCGGTAAGTGGCCTAGGCGCCTCACACTATCGGTCAGCTATCTCTCACTAGCCTTGGACCATGCCTGTTCATCATCTATGGCAATGCCTCCTTCAAGCCTGGATCGATGCGAAAGGTCAGTGTCAAGGTCTTGATGGCTACCGAACACCCCCAGCAACTTCTACAATTGTACCGTAACGTACTGTAAAGTCCCGTATAATACGAGAGATTGAATCCCCCAATAGCCGATGGATAAGAGAATTAAAGCAGTGTCCCTGGATCAGATGCAGAAAATTCAATCCGGATACCGACCAAGCTACCCTCCCATGAACCAGTAGGCACCGAACATATAGATCGCAGCCAAAAGAAGCCCTTGGTCGCGTATTAATGCGTCACTTATGAGATATAAACATCATTGGAAGCCATTTTTGCTTTATTTTTGACGCACTGCAAGCTGGACAAGTAGATTATTACGCCTATAATCTGACGCATAACGTCTTTTATTGCCAGTTAATGCTCCAGTTATGACTCTTAAATTAGATTTCTCTACCAGCTCCAGTACAGCCATCGCAGCGGCGCTGTGCAAGCGCCTGGAAGAAATTCGCCTGAGCAAGAACATCAGTCAGGCAGAGCTTGCCAAGCAAGCCGGTGTGTCGCGCAGCACCATGACCCGTATTGCCGATGGCCAGAGCATCTCACTCGACTCCTTCATCCGGGTCGTCAAGACGCTGGGGCTGGCAGATCACTTGGCCGCCCTCCTACCCGACCCTGAAGTCCGCCCGGTGGAACTGGCGCGCCGCGAGGGCCGGCATCGTCGCCGCGCAAGCGGCAAACGCAAGGCCCCTAAGCCCTGGTCATGGGGCGATCAGGAGGATGACGCGTGAGCACTACCGCGCGCGTGCTGCTCTGGGGCCGTGACATTGGCGCTGTCACCTGGCTGGATGAACGCGAACTGGCAGTCTTTCAATACACACCGGATTTCGCCGGATCGGGCATACAGGTGGCGCCGCTGACCATGCCGCTTCAGGAAGCGCCTTACGAGTTCCCCGCCCTTTCGCGAGAGACCTTCCATGGCCTACCCGGCCTGCTGGCGGATTCGCTGCCGGATAAATTCGGCAACCAGCTCATTGATGCCTGGCTGGCCACCCAGGGGCGCCCACCTGGCAGCCTGAATCCTGTCGAACGGCTCTGCTACACCGGTTCTCGCGGCATGGGGGCACTCGAGTTCAAGCCCACAATCAAGGGCGCACCCACGAAAACCCACAAAATTAAAATCGAAGCGTTGGTAGACCTTGCCAACCGTGTACTCGATGAGCGCATCAGCCTTGAAGGCAAATTCGCAGGTCAGGATGACCAACGCGCAATCGAAGACATCCTTCGGGTCGGCACATCAGCCGGCGGCGCCAGGGCGAAAGCCATCCTTGCGTGGAACCCGCGCACTGGCGAGTTCCGTTCCGGCCAAGCCCCAGCTGAGAAGGGGTTCAGCCACTGGCTGATGAAATTCGACGGCGTGCACGGCAATAAGGATAAGGAACTAGCCGACCCTCAGGAGTTCGGCCGGATCGAATACGTATACTCACTGATGGCGCGTGACGCAGGCATCACCATGCAGGAGTGTCGTCTTCACGAAGAAGGTGGGCGCGCCCATTTCATGACCAAGCGCTTCGATCGTACGGAGAAGGGCGAGAAACTGCATATGCAATCGCTTGGCGCGATGCGGCATTACGATTTCAACGAAGCGGGCGCTTACGCGTATGAGCAGGCGGTTCAAACCATCCAGCGGCTTTCACTGCCAACGGAAGATATCGAGCAGCAACTGCGTCGCACCTTTCTCAACGTGCTTGCACGCAACCACGACGATCACGTCAAGAACATCGCCTTTCTCATGGACAAGCAGGGACAATGGCGCCTCTCACCCGCGTTCGACGTGGCCTATTCTTACAATCCAAATGGAGCCTGGACCAGCCGGCACCAAATGAGCCTGAACGGAGAACGCGATGACTTTCAGGTTGAGGATCTGGTCGCCTTTGCGCAAACAGCTGGCTTAAAGAAAGCCAAAGCCATGGCGCTCCTCAGAGAGGTTGCAAGTTCGGTGAAAAACTGGAGGGGTTACGCAGAGGCGACGGGGGTCTCCACACGCGACATGAATCGCATCGAGAAAACCTTTCGTATATACCTTGCCCCTTGATCTCTTTTCGCCCACCGGCGATTGCCTTGCAAACCATGTCGGCCAGGGCCTTGAAATGCATTCCAGCGTCTTCGACGAACATACCTCAAAACGTAGATTAGCAACGGATGCAACGTCTCCTCCACCAAATAAAAAAGGGCCAGCCCAACAACATGCACAGGCAAAAAGAAACCGGCCCTGCAATCTGCAGGGCCGGTTTCGTTGTCATAAGAAATCCTTAGTTGATTGAGCCTGGTCTTTACTTATGGTTTACTTTCTTTCGTCTTAGTTTTCTTTTTTTCCTTGTCTTTTACAGACTTTTTACTTTTGTCAGCCTTCTTACCCTTTTCCGCTTTCATGCTCTTTTCGGCTTTCTTACTCTGTTTTTTTGCTTCAGATTTCTTGTCAGTGGCCTTTTTCTTGTTCGCCTTGACTCTGCAATAAGGGTCGACTTTATTGCCACTTTTAGTGACATAACCTTTTACCCAACTACAGGATTTATCGGCCGAACAGGCTGACTTGCTCATCCCTTTACATTCGCTTTTTGCAACAGCAGCCGTAGCCCCCAATCCCAAAGAGAGACAAACAACGGCCGGGATTATGCTTCGGATTAATCCATTCATTTAATATTCCTCTTTCCATTAGATTGATGTGGTCAGTCCAAAATAACCTTATTTTGAACACTGAATATTATAATCAGTTAATCCAGTCAGCTGTCAAAGTCCATTCATTTTCTTACACTTTTTTACAATAGTGTGATTTCCATCTCATCACAAAAAGACCGATAGGTTTTCACCTATAATTTTCAAATCACTTTCTGAAGCACAAAGAAATGTTATACGCACTCATTGCTATCTCACTGATTTTATTAATCGGTTTAGGAATTGCGGCACTGTTCATGGCTGGGAAGAGCCATTCTTCGTCATCAGTGGAAGACTTGAGTAAAGAGGATGATTGATATGACCAACTATTGAAGGATTGCGGATTCTCAATGACCATGCGATATGGCCATGATCAAATAATACTCAAGCTACGTAGAGTAGACATTCTCCTCTAATAGCTTACTCCTCCATCATCCTTTGGTATAAGCCGCTCCGGGTCAATCTCGGAGCGGCATTTTTTTGTCTAGCGCCCATCCAGAAACTCCCCCTCCCACCGGGAGGGGGCTGGGGGAGAGGGAGCTTTTGCGACACCCTCTACAGGGGGAGGGAATGACCTTGTTTCCGGACGGTGACTATCTATTCAGCGCCCATACAATGCTATTAAGCGTTTCAACCGCTCGGCAAGTTCCGGTTCGAAATAATCCCATGAAAAGCGCCACTCCCAGTTGCCTTCCGTAGTTCCCGGTTTATTCATCCTGTGCTCACCACCCAATGCCAGTACGTCCTGCATGGGAATAATCGCGAGATTGGCCCTGGATGCCAATGCCGTACGTATCAGCGGCCAAGGCATGATCTCTATCGAACGCCCCAGATACTCATTCACGTAAGATCGAGTGGCCTTATCCAATGAGTTATACCAGCCCAGCGTTGTGTCATTATCATGGGTGCCGGTATAGACAACTGAATCCAGTGTATGGTGAAAAGGCAAATAAGGATTGTCCGCATCTCCGGAAAACGCAAACTGCAGAATCTTCATACCCGGCAGTCCGTAGCTGCGCCGTAAATCATCTACCTCTGGTGTGATCACACCCAGATCTTCCGCCACCAGCACTAAATCCGGCATCACCTCATATAAATTCGCGAATAATTCCTTTCCTGGCGCTTTGACCCAATTTCCATTGATGGCCGTTTCTTCAGATGCTTGAATCTCCCAGTAAGCTTCAAAACCACGAAAATGATCAATACGAACAAAATCAAAAAGCGTGGATTGAGTCTTCATTCGTTCTATCCAGAACGAAAAACCATCCTCAATCATCTTGTCCCAGCAATAGAGGGGGTTTCCCCAGCGTTGTCCGGTTTCTGAAAAATAATCCGGCGGTACACCCGCAACCACTCTAGGTTGTCCATTTTCCAAAAGATCAAACATCTGTGGATGGGACCAAACCTCCGCGCTGTCATGTGCAACGAAGATGGGAACATCGCCAAACAACAACACACCTTTTGAATTGGCGTAGTGTTTCAGCTTCATCCACTGTATGTAGAAGAGGTATTGCTCGAATCTGATGGTGGCAATTTGATCCACCACCCTCGACCTGGCCATCGCCAGTGCTTGCGGTTCACGATCTCTGAGTGCCGGCAGCCAATCCCACCAACAACGGCCCTGCTCAATATGCAGCGCCTGAAAGAGGGCGTAATCTTCAAGCCAGTGCCCCTGCTCTGAGCAAAAACGGTCATAATCAAGCCGGTCTTTCTCGGAAGCGTGTTCCTTGAATCCATCCCATGCCAGACTGACGGCAAAACTGCGTCCATCATCTGAAAGTGTGCCTTCCTCTAAAGGCGGCTCCTTAAGCCAACCCCTCTCGATTAAAGGCTCAAGACTGATAAAGCGGGGGTTTCCTGCATGAACAGAACTGCTTTGATAAGGCGAGCCATCAGATTGCGTAGGATTAACGGGCAGTATCTGCCAGACTGTAATACCGGCAGATTCAAGAAAATCGACAAAAAGATATGCATTACTTCCCAGATCGCCCACTTCCGCAGGACCTGGCAAGGATGAAATATGCAGCAAAATGCCTGCTCTGCGCTGGCTTAACAATTCGGTTTGATACAACCCGCTAGTATGAGCGGTCACATCCATTCATTCATCCTTAGTATGTAATTATAAAATGCGTGAGGCTAACCGAAGTCAGCCTCAAATATTATTTATTTTTGCGCATGGTCCCACCCACACTGGGGTCGCCACTACCCACTGCAAAAACTTTTGTCAGGTAGTCTGGCTCGGGCTCATCCATCAACTCATAGAGGTGTGATAACTGCCGGCGGAAAAGTTGTTCAAAATCGCGCACAGTGTCGCCCGGATTGTAGTCACCGAACCACCAGAACCAATCGGATCCTTCACAAATTGCCAACTGCCGTTCCAATTCCCTGAGCTTTTTAGCCGTAAATTTTCTATCACCAAGTACTCGATCATAGACCTGCTTTGCATCACCCAGCATTTCCCAGGCTCGGTTCTTGTCCCGGTCACCAATCCAGGTCGAGAAGGTACCATAAACCCAACTTCCCGCCACCAGAGAGTTAAGATTGGGCGCAGGTTTTGTTTGGCCCTCCTGGATCTCTGAGAATGTGGTCAGATCCAGGCGTGGATGATCCACCAATCGTTTGTACATCGTGTCTAAAAAGTAACTGGCATTATGTGGATAATATTCCCAGGCATTCTCACCATCCATGATGATGGAGACTACCGCATCGGGATTAGCCTCACAGGCTGTTGCAATATTTTCAAGGTGAGAGATCAGGTCTCCCACCGCATCATCGGAATGCCAATCACCATAGGTAAAGCCAATGAGATCAGAAAGTCCATCATCACGAAAAAAGACATTCAGCTCACTTTCATGAACCCGATATGGCGTATGTACCCAATTCTCCGGCAGTTCCCCATTGCCATCCGCCATCAAGCTGTTATTCAACACCTGCTGACCGGTGGCCGCCCAATGAAATCCCTCCTCTTCCAAGAGCTTGAGGGTCGACTCACTGACCGCACCTTCAGACGGCCAGCAGCCTTTGGGGCGAAACCCGAAGTGTTTTTCAAAGACGTCGATACCTTTACGAATATGCCAGCGTGAGCGGTCGCTGCCCCCCGGATACTGCTCCAGGTTTGGCAGCGTTACATCCGGCATGGCCTCACGGGCCGAATTGATATCGAGCAAGAGAGGAACAATGGGGTGTGCATAAGGAGTGACCGACAACTCAAGCCTTCCCTGATCCGCCAAATCGCCATATCGCTGGGTCAATCCGCTCAGTATATCACCGATCATCACCACCAAACGCCTGCGGTCATCAGCATCAAAACCATGAATCTTTGTCTGCAGCGACTCGACCTGGCTACTATTACTGCGCTGGCACTCGCCAATCCACGCCAGATGATACCAGACCAGTAAATCGACCAGATACTGGTCATTCAGGTATTCAATCATCTCTTCCTGTTCCAATACCCGTCTACCCAGATCGGCAAGCTTGGAGAAATGTTCGAAGCGATTTATCAGGTGCTGTTCATTGGCGCGTAAACAGGATGAAATCAAAGCCTTACGAGACTTCACATCGACTGGCAACCCAGGACCCGCCAGGGCTGCCAGGAGAGGATCACGAATCAGACTGCCTTTGTCCAGCCACGCCTGAATTTGATTCGAATAATCATCGATCTGTTCGAGCAGAACAGGGGCGAAATTGACCACGGCCTTGGCGCCTGGATTGTTCTCCAGGTGCGAAGCCATGTCGGAATAGTCTTTTATTCCATGCAGATAGACCCATGGAAGATAGTAATCACTCTTGTCAGGCCCCTTATAATAGGGCTGGTGCATATGCCAACAGAAAACGACTTTCAGTCGCTTTGGACTATCTGACATAATGCAGGACCTGACCCAGCATTTCAGCTGTCACCAAGACGATGCCGCCCTCACTTACATAAAAACGCTCAGCATCCGCTACGGGATCTTCTCCGATCACGGTCCCTTCGGGTATTTGGCAACCACGGTCGATGACCGCTCGTTTGATTCTGCAATTGCGTCCAATATTCACATCCGGCAGCACCACCGAATCCTGTAATTTACTATAAGAATTTAATCTGACATTAGAGAATAACAAGGAATTTTTCACGACAGAACCCGATATGACACAGCCTCCAGAGACCATGGAATCCACCGCCATACCGCGCCTGTTATCATCATCAAAGACGAACTTGGCAGGCGGCAGCTGCTCCTGATAGGTCCAGATAGGCCAGCTTCTATCATACAGATTCAATGGCGGTGTGACGCCAATCAACTCCAGATTGGCCGACCAAAAGGCATCTACCGTTCCCACATCCCGCCAATAGGCCTGCTTGCCGCTGGTGGTATCGGTAAAAGGATAGGCGATAACCCGGTAGTTCTGGATGACATTGGGAATGATATCATGGCCAAAATCGTGGGAGGAGTTGGGTGTGTCCGCATCCCTGATCAACTGCTCGAAGAGGAATTTCCGGTTGAACACATAGATCCCCATGGAGGCAAGAGCCACGTCATCCCGTCCCGGTATTGGATCCGGATTTTCCGGTTTTTCAGCAAACTGAGTGACCTGATTCGATTCATCGACGCTCATGACGCCGAAACCTTTGGCCATTTCGAGGTCTACCGTCAGACAACCTACCGTCATATCAGCACCCGACTCCACATGCTCCGCGATCATGGATCCGTAGTCCATCTTATAGATGTGGTCGCCCGCCAGGATCAGCACATAGTCCGGATTGTGATTCCGCAGGATATCCAGGTTTTGGTAAACGGCATCCGCCGTGCCTTCATACCAACTGCTCTCAATACGTTGTTGCGCCGGTAACAATTCAACAAATTCGCCAAATTCGCCCCGCAGGAACCCCCAGCCACGCTGGATGTGAAGAATCAGTGAATGAGCCTTGTATTGAGTCAGAACGCCGACGCGGCGGATACCTGAGTTGATACAGTTGGAAAGCGGAAAATCAACGATACGGAATTTACCGCCAAAAGGTACGGCTGGCTTGGATCGCCATTTAGTCATATGCTTCAAACGAGAACCACGACCTCCCGCCAAGATTAGCGCCAGGGTATTGCGCGTGATACGGCTGACAAAGCGTGGATTCTGCTCGGACATGATACTTCTTCCTCTCTTGATCCCCAAAATGAATTTAATACTCTAGTCAAGCAAGAATTCTCTGCTGCGAGTATCAACGTTTAAACGCCTTCAAGTTCTGCGTATGTTACCATCATGTACCCTTCGAGGCGTAGTCTAAGAAGCAGGATTTATTGACATGAAACAGGTAAATAAAACGAATCTCCCGGAATCTTTACAGCGCATCATCGAAGCGCGTCATCATGACCCCTTTGAGGTTTTGGGACGTCATGCAGACGGCGGGATGTCGCTTTTGCGGGTTTTATTACCCAGAGCAAGCTCGGTCTCCCTGGCGGGAAGCGACCTGACCATGCAACGCATTGAGGGTACAGATCTATTTCAAGGCAGATTCCCGACTGATGCCATTCCTGAACGATATCTAGTCGAGTGGGAAGACGAATTTAACCAGCGTCATCAACAATACGACACCTACTGCTTTCCTCCACAATTACCTGAATTCGACATCCATCTTTTCGGCGAAGGCAGGCACCGTCATGCCTACCGATTCCTTGGCGCTCACCTGCATCAGACGGATGGCATTGAGGGATTGCTGTTTGCGGTCTGGGCCCCCAACGCCGCTCGCGTCTCGGTGGTGGGCGACTTCAACCAGTGGGACGGCCGCACCCACTCCATGCGCGTCAGGGGTGGTTCGGGCATCTGGGAGCTTTTTATACCGGGTTTGCAGGCCGGCACACTCTATAAATTCGAGATTCGCTCCAATGCAGGGGACGTCGCTCTGCGCACTGATCCCTATGGCAACCATTTTCAGATGCGGCCAGAAACCGCCGGCATTGCCGTCGCTGATGATAGCTATACCTGGAATGATGCAGAGTGGATCGGCAACCGCCGGAATACCAACTGGCAAACCGCGCCCATGTCGATCTATGAGGTCCACCTGGGATCCTGGCAGCGAGACGATTCGGGAAATTTTTTGAATTACCGGGAGATTGCCCATCGACTTTGTGATCATGTCATCTCAACCGGATTCACCCACGTCGAACTGCTTCCCATTACCGAGCACCCTCTCGACGGCTCCTGGGGTTATCAGACCACGGGTTATTTCGCCCCCACCAGTCGCTTCGGCACACCAGATGACTTCCGCTACTTCGTGGACCATCTGCATAACAATGGTATCGGCATACTCCTTGACTGGGTCCCTGCGCACTTTCCGCGGGATCGGCATGCGCTGGCCTATTTCGATGGCTCAGCACTCTACGAACATGCCGATCCACGCAAGGGTGAACACCGTGACTGGGGCACACTCATCTTCAATTTCGGTCGAAATGAAGTCCGTAACTTCCTGATATCCAGCGCTATTTACTGGCTGGAAGAGTATCATCTGGATGGCCTGCGGGTGGATGCAGTAGCTTCCATGCTGTACCTCGATTACTCCCGTGAACCAGGAGACTGGCTGCCCAATCAGTACGGCGGCAGGGAAAACCTCGAGGCGGTCGATTTCATGCGGGAGCTCAACAGCGTCACCCATGAACTGCATCCCGGCGCCCTGATGATCGCGGAGGAGTCGACCGCCTGGCCTCAGGTATCCAGACCGACCTGGCTGGGTGGGCTCGGTTTCAGCATGAAATGGAACATGGGCTGGATGCACGACACCCTCTCGTTCATGGTAAAAGATCCAGTCTACCGTCACTATCATCACGACCTTTTGACGTTTAGCGTACTGTACGCCTTCACAGAAAACTTCGTGCTGCCCTTTTCGCATGATGAAGTCGTGCACGGAAAAGGCTCCATGATCGGCAAAATGCCGGGGGACCAGTGGCAAAAATTCGCCAATCTGCGCCTCCTCTACACCTATATGTTTACTTACCCGGGCAAGAAAATCCTCTTTATGGGTTGTGAGTTTGCGCAAAACAAAGAGTGGAATGAGGACGAGGAACTCGAATGGCCCTTGCAGGACCAAGCTTCTCACCAAGGCGTCAAAACCCTGGTGACAGATCTCAACAGACTCTATCAGAAGCAACGACCCTTACATGAAATCGATTTCGATGATCGAGGCTTCGAATGGATCGACAGCCATGACAGCTCCCAATCCGTGCTCAGCTACTTGCGCAAGGACGCATTGGGTGATGAATTGATCGTGATGCTGAATTTCACCCCGGTACCCCGGGAAAATTACCGCATAGGCCTGAATCAGCCCGGTGAGTATCTGGAGATCATGAATTCGGATTCCACCTTCTACGGCGGCAGCAACATGGGCAATAACGGTCTTATCACCGCGGTAGCCGGCAGTTGGATGGGCAGGGACTACTCTGCCGAACTGACGCTCCCCCCGCTGGGCGGGGTGGTCCTGAAAAGATCAACTCAAGATCAGAGTGAGGTTCTGCAACCCAGCGAAGATCAACTGAAAAACTGAAAAGTTCTACTTGCAGTTCTTAGGGTGACTTCCTGTGCCGCCTGAAATAGTTGATCAGTGCACTGGTTGAGGCGTCGTGCTCAGCATTTTTATCTGCATCCATGAGCTCGGGAAGAATAACCCCCGCCAGCTGTTTACCTAATTCAACCCCCCATTGATCGAATGAGTTGACTCGCCAGATAACGCCCTGCACAAAGATCTTGTGTTCGTATAAGGCGATCAACGCCCCCAGTCTTTCCGGCGTAAATTTTTCGACCAACAGGGTGTTGGTCGGCCGGTTTCCCGGAAAAATCTTGTGTGGCAGCAGATCGACGATCTGTTCCGCCTCCATGCCGCTCTGTTCCAACTCCTCCCTGGCCTCCGTGCGGGTCTTACCCTTCATCAGCGCCTCGGTCTGAGCCAGGCAGTTCGCGAGTAGCATATGATGGTGATCTCCTGATTCGTTATGACTCACCACCGGCGCGATGAAGTCGCAAGGTATCATCTGGGTACCCTGGTGAATCAGCTGATAGAAGGCATGCTGACCGTCGGTGCCTGCCGTCCCCCAGATAACCGGTCCGGTTTTGTAGGTGACAGGGCGACCAAACCGAGTCACCCGCTTGCCGTTACTCTCCATATCCGCCTGTTGCAGATAATCCGGCAGATAGCGTAGATATTGATCATAGGGCAGAATTGCTTGACTCGCTGCATCAGCAAAATCCGCATACCAAATCCCCAGCAAAGCCAAAATAACCGGCATATTCTCGGAAAGATCCGCATGCAGAAAATGCTCATCCATCTGGTGAGCACCTTCCAGCAGCTCATAAAAACGCTGCATGCCGATGGCCAGGGCGATGGGCAGGCCGATGGCCGACCAGAGTGAATAACGCCCCCCCACCCAGTCCCAGAAACCAAACATGTTATCGGTATCGATACCGAATTCCGCCACTAACTCAGCGTTGGTTGAAACTGCGACAAAATGCCGGGCAACCGCCTTCTTATCCGTCAAAATCTGTAACAGCCACTTCCTCGCCGTGAGGGCATTGGTCAGGGTCTCCTGAGTGGTAAAGGTCTTTGACGCGACGATAAACAGGGTGGTTTCAGGATCGAGGGGCTTCAAGGTTTCTATCAGATGGGTGCCGTCCACATTAGAGACGAAGTGCACCCGGAAACCGGGATCCTGGTAGTGCTTCAGGCCCTCACAGATCATCAGCGGTCCCAGATTCGAGCCACCGATGCCGATATTCACGACATCTGTAATCACCTTTCCGGTATACCCCAGCCACTCACCAGAGCGAACCGAGTGGGTGAATCCCTCCATTTTCTGTAACACCGCATTGACCTGCGGCATGACATCTTCTCCATCCGACCAGATGGGCCTGTTGCTTCGATTCCTCAATGCAACGTGCAACACAGCGCGGTCTTCAGTGATATTCAGACGGTCCCCGGAAAACATCCGCCGCCGCCAACCATCCACATCAGCAACCTGAGCCAGCTCGAGGAGCAGATTAAGCGTTTGCGCCGTGATCCGGTTTTTTGAGTAGTCCAGGAGAATGCCGCAGGCCCGCAATGACATCTGCTCAGCCCTGGATGGGTCCTCCAGAAACATATCCCTCATATGCATTGGCTCGATCTCTGGCCAATGCTCCTGCAGCGCAGTCCATTCTTCAGTCTGGTTAATCTCGGTCATATTCAAAACTTCTTTTTTAACGGGCAACAACTGCCGGTGTTTTCTTCGGAGTGTGATGTTATGTAGAAGCAAGTTCCTGTTCAAGCAAATTGCCGGGGTTGCTTGAGATCCATCAAGTACTGTACGGGAACTGAGTAAGATATTGCCCCTAATGTTCCATTATCCTATAGAATAGGCCGGTTCGCCCCCGAACTGAGAAAACCATTTTTCACTGATCCGGTAGTGGGATGTTGCGGTGTTTTCATCGCTCGTTGGCTGCTGGCTGACCTAGGGAACATGAGTTGTGCATTTTCCATTCGACGCCAGGAAAGTCCTTCTACTAGGGCATTCTGGATACTGATATAATAAAGAGATTTAACAGCTTAGTCATATGAAGATCCTATTAAGCACAAGTGAAGCAGCGCCACTGATTAAAACAGGCGGGCTGGCGGACGTCGCAGGGAGCCTGCCCGTCGCGCTTCGCTCCCTGGGCCATGATTGCCGAATCATCCTACCAGCTTATCCAGTAACCATCGAGAACAGCGACAATTTGGAAACGGTAGCCGAGTTGGCGCTGCCCGGCCACAACAAGACGGTTCGACTGCTATCCGGCACCGTGGGCGCGCACAAAATTCCGGTGTATCTGGTGGATGCGCCAGTGCTTTTCGATCGGCCCGGAAACCCCTATCTGTCCCCGGAAGGTTTCAATTGGCCGGACAATGCAGATCGCTTTGGACTCTTTTGCCGTGCGGCTGTGCATGTCGCCATGAACAAGTGCGGGCTGGGCTGGAAACCGGATATCCTGCATGCCAATGACTGGCAAACAGGCCTGATTGCGCCACTGCTGCAAAAGACCCCCGACCGGCCAGCAACCGTATTTACCATTCACAACCTTGCTTACCAGGGGCTGTTTGGCTGGGAAGAGTTCGAGCGCCTGCAACTTCCGGATGAGCTCTGGGGTCTGGATGGACTTGAATTCTATGGTCAATTTTCATTCATCAAGGGAGGCATAGCCTTCTCTGACCAGGTCACCACAGTCAGTCCAACCTATGCTGAAGAGGTCAAGACCACGACCTATGGTTCTGGTCTCGAAGGACTGTTGAATTTTCGGGGCGACGATTTCTGCGGCATCTTGAATGGTATCGACTACCAGATTTGGGATCCGGAAAGCGACCCGCATATCACCACCCCATACAACGCCGACACATTCGAGTCCAAATTGACCAACAAACTGGCGCTGCAACGAGAATTCGGTCTGCCCGAGAACGAAAAGATCCAGCTGTTTGGTTATATCGGCCGACTGGTGGACCAGAAAGGGGTCGATCTGATCCTGCAGGTGTTGCCCGGAATCATGGATTCCGGCGCCCAGATTGTCTTTCTGGGGTCAGGCAATGCCGATCTCGAACGCGCCCTGCAGAAGCTAAGCAATAAGTATCATAGCCGGGTTGGAGTACGGATCGGTTACGATGAGGAACTTGCGCATCGCATTGAAGCCGGCTCTGACTGTTTTCTCATGCCTTCCCGATTCGAGCCCTGCGGATTGAACCAGATGTATAGCCTGCGTTATGGAACGGTGCCGATAGTCAGGAATACGGGCGGCCTGGCCGACACAGTCATCGACGTGGCGGCAGGCAGCCTCGCAAATGGTTCCGCCACCGGCTTTGTGTTTGATCAGCCTGACGGGGAGAGTCTCTGGCATGCAGTGGAACGAGCCATCGAGTTCTACCATCGACCGGACGTCGCCTGGCAGATCCTTGCGACCACGGGTATGCGCCAGGATTTCAGCTGGGAGGCCAGCGCCAGGCACTATGTTGCGCTTTATGAATCTGCCGTGAAGTCTTTAACCGCCTGAAGCCTCAGTTTCAGTTTCAGTTGTAGAGTGGCAGCTCTGACGTGACCTTCGAGCTGCTCAAGCTGCCTGAATGGGAATGGTGTCGCCTGTTCTGGTGACTTGATTCCTCTCATTCAAATAGACCAGTGTGGGTTTGAACTGCTCAACCTCCCGATCCTCCAGACCCGCATAGGCGCAGATAATGACCCGGTCTCCAGGCGCTGCCTTATGTGCCGCTGCGCCATTCACAGAAATCACCCGGGATCCTGCCTCTGCTTTGATGGCATAGGTCGTGAATCGCTCACCATTCGCGACATTATAGATTTGGATCTGCTCATACTCACGAATTCCTGCAAGTTCCAGCAGATCGCTATCAATGGCGCAGGAGCCTTCGTAATCCAACTCGGAGTGGGTCACGCACGCCCGATGTAACTTGCATTTTAGAACCGTCAACTGCATTTGGAAGCAGACCTTTGAAATAATGGACTGGTGATTATCCTAAATCTTCAAGGTCCTATCAATCCGGAGTTTTGCGGGTTACCTTCAAATTATCTATCAGTCTGGCCTTGCCCAGCCTTGCAGCGCCCAGAATGACCAGTTCCTTGTCATCACTATCGGGTATGAAAAGATCGGCGGCGCGGCGAATACTGAAATAGTCTGGCCGAAAGCCTGCCGCCTCAAGCTCCGTGACTGCACTTTGTTCCAGATCGGAATAATCACTCCCACCCTCTTCAATGAGGGTAGATGTTTTAAGTAAAGTCTTGTATAAACAATTTGCTATAGATCTTTCTTCATGTTTTAGATAACCATTTCTCGAACTTTTTGCCAATCCGTCCGACTCCCTGACAGTCGGCACACCAACCACCTCTACAGGCATGTGAAGGTCATCCACCATCTGGCGGATTATCATGAGTTGCTGAAAATCTTTCTCACCGAAAATCGCACAATCAGGCTGTATCATATTGAATAACTTACAAACGACAGTCGCCACCCCGATAAAATGACCGGGCCGGCTGGCGCCACAGAGAATGTCTGAAGCCCCAGGCACTTCAACCCTTGTCTGCTCCGCAGCAGCCTTTGGATAGACCACCTCAACGCCGGGGGCAAAGAGCAGATCCACGCCAACTTTCAGTAATTTTTTCCGGTCGTCTGCGTAGGTTCTTGGGTAACCGCCGAAGTCCTCTCCCTCTCCAAATTGCATGGGATTGACGAATAGACTGACTACACAGCGATCTGCCCGCTGCCTTGCCTGCCTGACCAACTCCAGATGCCCCTCATGCAAATTACCCATGGTCGGCACCAGACTCACAGTTTCGCCGGCATCCCTCCAGCGCTTCAACTGAGCCCGTAGTTCATCCAATTGTGAGATTTCGATCATGTTTACAGATAACTCTGCTTATCGGTGGGAAAGGTCCCATCACGCACCTCACGCACATAGGCCTGCAGCGCCTGCTGGATATTTCTACCCTCCACCAGGAAGTCTTTCACGAAACGGGGATGATCGGGATTCATGCCCAGCATGTCGTAGATAACCAGGACCTGACCATCGGCCTCTGAGCCGGCGCCGATCCCAATCACCGGTATCGACAGACTCCGGGTGACCTCTGCGGCCAGGTCCGAAGGCACACACTCCAGCACCAGCAGATCCATCCCCGCCGTCTGTAATTCAGCCGCATCCTGCATTATGCAAGCTGCGGCTGCAGTATCCCGCCCCTGTACCCGGTAGCCGCCAAGCTTATGCACCGACTGCGGCTGCAGCCCCAGATGGCCGCATACCGGAATCCCCTGGGATGACAGTTGCCTGACAGACTCCAACTGACTCTGACCACCTTCCAGCTTGACCATGTGCGCCCCACCCTCTTTCATCAGACGTCCGGCCGATTCCAGCGCCTGCGCCGGTGTTCGATAGCTCATGAAGGGCATATCCGCCACGATCAGTGCGGACTGACGGACGCGGGATACGTTGCGGGTGTGGTAGATCATCTCATCGACGGTGACCGGCAGGGTGCTCTCCTTGCCCTGCACCACCATGCCCAGGGAGTCACCCACCAGCAACACCTCGACGCCGGCCTCCTCGGCCAGACGGGTAAAACTTGCATCATAACTGGTCAGGCAACTGATCTTCCGGCCTGCCTGCTTCATCTGCAGCAGTTGTTTAACGGTGATTTTAGATTCTGGCATCGACAGCGCTGAAAATTAGGTTCGGATCAGATGGAAAGTCTAACATGATGCTTAGATCAGAAGAGCAGTGGCGCCGGATTGAGATAACGCCTGCTAGGATTCTCCACGCTGATATGTTCCAGCAGGAACCGGAAATCCTCGTCACTCTCCACCGGATTGATCTCTGCCGCGTTGATGATCAGCAGGGGTGAACGGTCATAAGGGTTTTCCTCCGCCCCTTCCAACAACATTTCAGCCCTGAGATGGGTGGCCAGGCGCTTTACCAGACTGGTTTTTCCAACCCCGATGGGGCCTTCCACCACCATGAATCGATGCTTGATTTCCAATTCAGGAAAGCCGCCGAACGCCATCCAGGTCTACCTTTTCAAGCAATTCGCCAAGCATGCCCAAGCCGGGTATTCGCATCTCACTTGGGGCAATCTCGGCCAGCGGGACGAGCACGAATGCCCTTTCAGCCAACTGTGGGTGGGGGACGACCAGCCTGGCTGTTGCGATCCGCTGCTGATCGAACAGCAACAGATCGAGGTCCAGGGTTCTCGGACCCCAGCGCTCACCACCCCGTACGCGCCGGTGTCGCTGTTCCAGCTTCTGGCATTCATCGAGCAGGGATTCCGCCGGCAGCCCGGTATTCAACATCGCCACCGCATTGATGAAATCCGGTTGATTCCGGGGTCCGACAGGGCGTGTTCGATAGAGCGATGAATGGCTCACGCATTGCGTATCCGGCAACTCCGCCAGTTCGCGCAGCGCCTTGTGGACCTGATCTTGGGGGTCTTTCAGATTACTACCCAGACCGATATAGGCAGTCACCCGGGCTTCATTCATTCCCGGACGGTGTGGTTTTCTTAGGTTTGCGGCGGCGCCGGCGGCGGTTGGTTCTGCCCCGACTGCCGTCCTGATCACTCGATTTGGTCTGCCCCTGACCCTGTTCTTTTAGAAAATTTGCCCACCAGTCGGCAAGTTCCTGCTCCACCTCACCCGACTCTGCGCGCAACAGCAGGAAATCATAGGCCGCCCGGAAGCGAGGATGAGTGAGTAAACGATGAGGGCGTTTTCCGTTCCGATTCAGAAATCTTGGCTGCATGTACCAGATATCACGCATTGGATAGCTGAAACGTTTTGGAATCGAGATCCGTTGGGCCTGCTCGGAGAGGATTTCATTGCCCGCATCCTGCAGCGCCTGACTGGGATAGATGCCGTCAGCCTCATAGGTTTCTGCGCGACGCCGCACTGCCTCCCACAACAACACGCCGAACATGAAGGCCGGCGTGACCGGTTTCCGAGCCTGCAGCCGACTATCGGTATTCTGCAGTCCCCGATTGACGAAGGTGATGGGAAACTCATGATCCTCGTGGGACAGCGCCTCTTCGGTGGCTGGAAAAAGCTGACCGAACAACTCGTAATGGCGCAGCTTCTCGAAGGTCTCAAGCGCCGCGCCTCCCATAAACAGCTTCAAGACCTCTTCAAACAGGCGGGACGCAGGCACTTCTTGCAGTAGATGAGCCATCTCCGGCAACGGCTTCTCACAGACCGGGTCGATGATGAAGCCCAGCTTTCCGGCAAAACGCACCGCCCGCAGCATCCTGACCGGGTCCTCGCGATAGCGTTGTTCCGGGTCACCCAGCAGCCGCAGTACGCCATTGCGCAGATCGCTCATGCCATCCGCATAGTCAACGACCGAAAAGTCCTCAATGCTGTAGTAGAGGGCATTGATGGTGAAATCCCGGCGCTGGGCATCCTCTTCAATGCTGCCGTAGATGTTGTCCCGCAGAATCCTGCCGTTTTCAACCTTACGATCACCATCGGTGTCATTCTTCGCCAGGCTGCGAAAAGTCGCCACCTCGATGATCTCCCGGCCAAAATGCACATGGGCCAGGCGAAAGCGCCTGCCGATCAGCCGGCAGTTGGTGAACACATCCTTGACCTCTTCCGGCAGGGCATTGGTGGCCACGTCGAAGTCTTTCGGCTCGCGCCCCAGCAGCAGATCACGCACCCCGCCACCAACCAGATAGGCCTCATACCCGGCGTTCTTCAGGCGATACAACACCTTGACCGCATTCCGGCTGATATTCGCCCGGGAAATGATGTGTTCGGAACGGGTAATGACAATCGGATTGTTGGAAATACTGGTTTCTGAGGATGCCCCATCGTCAGCATGGGCCGGAGCCCTCGAAAGCTTGCGTTGAAGCCACTTGACCGCTTGTTTCAAATGAAAAACCAAAAGTTATGAGGAAAAATAATTCTAAAGGCCATTGAGCCTGATGTGAAGCTGGGTATAATACCGCCTTTCAAGAAAAACTGCTCTCTTCGTCTAGCGGTTAGGACGCTGGCCTCTCACGCCGGTAACAGGGGTTCGATTCCCCTAGAGAGTACCAATCCCAAAGGCTTAAGCGCTTGCTTAGGTCTTTTTTGTTTCCATGGCCCTACTATCCCCACCCAGAACAAACTTCGTCTGCTCACAATAGGGTGTTGAAAACATACTGCAGAATGCTGACTGCTGAAAAAATCATGGCAATCATCAGCCAGGTATTACGGGCTGGAGTGAGTTTGCCCTCTTCCTTTAGATAATCACGTAGCGCCAGACTGACGAAGATGATCGCCAGGGCCAGAAACACGGTCTCCAGTGAGAGCATTCTCAAATCCCCAATAAACGTTGTTGAACAAACCCTGGCGCTTTGGTCGGAAACAGAGGCGCCCTTGGATCTATCAGTGCAAATTCAAGAGCGGCGGCATTGCGCTGACGCTGAAACCCGCTGATCAGCACCTTTTTGCACTGAGCCGCAGAAATCGGTTGGCCTGCCAGGTACCGAGCGCCAATCTGAAAATTCGGTCTATTCTTCTCCCACCAAGCCTGAATCAGTTCAGGTGCAGGCCAGGGGAGATCCTCGTCGGCGTCCATCTCCACATCCTCATCCTCCGGGTTCTCTGTCGGCCCTGCCTCGAATCCTTCCGGCATCTCTCCTTCCATGTCTTCGTAGGCAAGATCCACACCGGTGATCATCGAAAACGCCTCCCCTGCCACCCGGGCAAGTTCCGGGATCTCCATCTGCTGGATCAACCAGGGTATGAATGCGGGATCGCCGGAGACACCCGCCCCGACCACCACATCACGCAGCCAATCGGGATTCTGCGCGAGGCCCTTGAGCCAGCTTTGCGCCTCTTTGCCATCCATAGTGCGCAGCACCATTTGTAGTGCACGATCCCTGAACTGTGATTCAGAGGTCACTGTCTGCTTGAGAGCCTCCTTCGCCTGTAATCGGTCCCCCAGCAAGACAGCCGACCAGGCAGCCCAGAAACGGCATGTTTCATCCTCTGAATTAAAGGGCTTGGCAAAAGCAGGCAGCAGATCCTTTCGTTTCAATTCACCCGCCGCTTTCAGCGCACGGGCACTCATCAGTGCATCATCACTCTCAATGGCATGCTGAAGAATCTGACCAGGGTCCTGCCGGTGCACAGCAGACGCCGCAATCCCGACCCGCCGAAAATCACTGGATTTGGCAACCAGCATATGTCTGATGAGTGGGCTGATTTGTTTGTAGTCGATCCATCCAATGGCGGATATCAATGCACGGAAATTCTCCTCATTCGCCAGACCTGTACCCAGGACCGCATCAATCCGTTGCCCATTACCACTCTCGAAGGCAAGTACCGAGGCAGCAAATACCTCGCCGGGTTCACCGATTTCCAATGCTTTGAGGCAAATCTCCCACCCGACTTCACCTGCAATACGAAGACCATCCAGATGTGCATCTACCCTATTATCAAGTTCAGTTAAATCTTTCAGAGAATAGTGTGGATCGCTGACAGCTCCTCCGTCACGAAGCAGCCAGAGAAAAGCAGCTTCTTCAGTATGTTGGTCGGTGATAAGTGGTATATGACGTTTGGAATCGTTCATGCTTAGTAATATCATTTGTAAGAATACATCCTTACGGGCTGAAAAAAGATTCCTTTATGGATTGAAAAAACTCTAACTCGAACATGATATCCTTAAGCTATATGGGTCTGGGAAGTACGGCAGGGTTGTTGAAAGCAATCCTGCCTTGTGACAAGGTTACCCCTGAATTAATCCGTGGTTGCTGAATCAAAGTCTTCAATATCCGATGCTATCCATTCATCAAGCTCTTCCCAAAAATCTTGAACAAACTCTACTTCACCTTCACTACCCCAAATTATGTATGACTCTTTTTCATCGCTATCTAAATCGAATCCAAACGTATTAGCACCCATACTGAAAACTTTTAAAAAGCTATTAACGCCAGATTCCGGATCAGTGAAAATTTCCACAGCGTCCAATGGTAGAAATCCTGCATCATAGCTTATCAAGTCAACAAAACCATTATGTGTTTTGTATAAGGGTGATAGATCTATATTCAAGCTATCAAAAACCCTTGGTAAATTCGTTGTCTGCTGAAAGCCAGCCCGTACCCTCAATGCGCCATTTTCAGAAAAAATATATAGCAAAGAGAATTCTTCCGGTTTTAAATCTGGGGTAACTGCAACCTGTTGTACCTTTTCTTTTAATAAATTAACCGTTTTGGGCAACTTGGATTTTATAGGCATCCAAATATCATCGATAAAATCCCTAAGATCCTGCGCCTCAGTGAACACGCTTATCCAATTACTAGGCAGTCGTTGCAATATGTAGGCATCAGAGATTTTTGGAATATGAATCGTCTTGCAGTCAGTAAATCCTAATTCCGCAAGGCTATCGATAATATAGGATACAGTTATAGGCATTTTTATTAGCTCGTTGGAAGCTGAATTAATCCACTAGCCATTTTCGCATGGCAGTGCACGAATTTTGTTTTTTAAATTCTTAATAGACTTGTTTGTTATTTTTCGTGCTTTTTCTCTCACTGCCTTGTATTTATTGGATTGCCAATCAAGGCCCTTTTTCTTGTTTCCTTTCCATGTATGCCAAAGTTTATCTGATTTGGAGCTATTGCATGAAGTGCACAGACCTACAAAATTTTCCTTTGTATTAGCTACCTTTTTTTGGTCTTCTTTGCTCAAACATGCAAATCCAGGCATCTGAGTCATAATCTTTAATGGAACTATGTGATCAGCTGCCAATCGGCTAGGACTACAGCCACAGGCTGCACATTTTTTTGGTGATACCTTATTAACATCTTCCCTTGCTTGTGATGTCGGAGATTTTCTCCTTAGTTTTTTATATTCATCATCATTCGGTTTTTTGGGGCAACTGCTTTTGCATGGTTTTTTCGGAAGATCAGGTGGGGTAAATGTATCAATGTATGGCCATGGGGGGGTGTCACCTGGATCTGATGCATGGTTATTTGTGGTTAAATCCAGATGACGTGTAACATTTTTCCCTTCGACTTTTACATCCATTGACCAGGCTTTAAAATATACCTTGCCCTTATTTTTACTTGTAACAACTCCTTTTTTTGGTGCACTCCCCGCCTCATCCCCCATACTGGTCTTGAAATAGGATTTGTTCTTTAAGATTACCTCTTTTTTGGTGATTTTTACTTTTTTACTACCACTTGTTGTATCCGATGCCATCCCCGTATTCGGATAGGGAATTGGGACACCCGGCGGAGTTGCTGGAGTTTGTGGTGGTGTGAAACAGACATCTGGAAATGCACAAATGGTTTTACCCTTTGCGGCCTTGCAGGCCACCTCTCGACCATTGGCAAAAACTTTATTCGCCATCAGGCCGCCCTACTATTCTGTTGGTAGTTAAGAATCGTGGCTGCCCGCTTGCCATCGTCGTTACTTAAATAACAAATCACGTTCTTACCAGGCGCATAGCCTTTCTTTGCGGCAGTAAGAGCGACAGACAACATGACAGGCCCTATTGCAGCACCCACTTCTCCGATACAGTCAGCCGGATGCCAGATATCAAACTCTTCCTTCCGTTCACGAAGGGTACGAAGCACAGAGAGACTGGCTTCCTTGAACCAATACTGCTCACCTGAAACACTTGCTATCTGAAAATCAACGTCTCCGAGACTGCAACCCGCATCGGCTGTGACTTCCTGGATGGCTTGCACGAAACCATCTGCCCGGAATGGCAAATCAGAATCGATTGTTGACGGTTCCACACCAAACCCTAATCCGTTACAGATCAAATGAGGTTCGCCATCAGTAACTGGCCGGGAAACAAGGATAGCCGCTGCAGCCTCCCCAGGAATGAAACCATTTGAATTCTGGCTGGTAAGCAAACGCTCCCTGTCTTCGTAAACAGATAGCCCTGACCCGACAAGCAGTCCGTCAACCCCTGCAATAATCACTTGAGGAACAGTTTTTTTGTAGATCAACTCTCTTGCGCGCGCCAGTGCTACGGAGACTGAAACCCTACCTTGAGCAATAACACGAGATTTCTCATGAAATTCGATCTCCATCTCATCGAGTAGTGAAATAAAAAAAGTGTTGTCGTCATCAATCACACGGCCTGGCCGGTCATGCTCGGACAAACACAGAAGTAAAGGTACCTCCTCAGTATTGAGCTTCGGATGTTTTTCAAATAACTCAAACAATGCTGTGGACAACATTTTGATAAGTTTGGTCTTACCTCTCCAAGGTTCCTCTAGTGGTACTTCACAACCCATGATCCATTCACCACCCTTGTCCATGAAGCGAGTTTCCTGGAAGTTGTCAATGGCGCAACGAATCGCGGCACAGGAGACTGCGGAGGTAAGCCCGACCCCCGTCACCATCCCACTGTCGATAATGGCCAAGGGCTGCTCACTCATGCTTCCTCAGCCTCTATAGTCTTTGTCTGATCTAATAAATCCAGTGAAGGATAGTAAGTCTTACCCATTATTCTGGCTCGCCACCAGGCTTTCGATTTTGTTCCAACCAGCACCTGCGGTATCTCAAACATATTTTTTTTCAACGGAATATGTGCCCGCCAGGTCATCGTGAACAGACCTTTATCCGGTTCCAGCATCACGGTATCAATGACTGCATCTTGCCTTTTATTTTCTTCGTTCTTACGAAAAAAGACCACAGGTACATTTATTTCGGGTAACTTGAAAGCAAGTCGGCCGTCTGGTGTCAAATTGACCAGTACAACCTCTTCCCCTCCCTTGGGGTATGGTACTTGCTGATCTTGTGGTGCACATTGATAGTAGGCAACATCAAAGTCCGGTGGTAGAAAGGGGAAAATATTATCGATCCAGTTCTGATCATAGGTTCCGGCATAATCTAAGCGTGGTTCCCAACCACGCCCGACGGAACCAAAAGACATGGGGTGGTACTTTTCGCTGGGAATGATAATAGCCCGATTATCCTCTTCCGTATTCGGCATTGGCTTGCCATCCACCAGTGAGACACTTAGGTTTCGATGATAACCTTTGCCAATCGGATTCGGTATGAACGCGGCATGTTTTTTTTCATTAGCGTGGAAGTTGTCCAGTCCTCCATAGGCACAGTCATAGCTGATGGGCATTACGACAAACTCTTTTGGCTTTCCCGGCGAGATGCCAACATTACCTGTCACCCAGTTTCTATCACCAACCACTGTGAAAGTTTTACTCAGACTGCCAAATTTAAGCCCGACCCTTACTTTATTGGTTTGCTTACCATTGGGTGCGTAAGCGCTGCCATTCAGTAACACATCACAACGTTTTTTTATTGGAGGGAAGTCGGATTCATAAACTGGCGCGGATAATCCGGGCTCTCCGGTAAAGCTATCGGCCTCCACCAAGGGAATTTGTTCATCAGCGAGCGTTGGGCAATCACCTTGACTTGGAATATTGAACGTCCCTTTAACCACAACAACCAGCAACTCCCGGCCACTCGGTTCCATGCCCATGGTGTAGCCGGCTTGCATTCCCGTAGCATTCAAGAGTTCCATGATGCGCTAGTTGATCTGTACTGAACCACCCTTGATTCGGTTGACACCTGACGATCGATTTAACAGATACGCACCGCGTATGATCACCTTACCGGCCTTGGTCAGAGTAATACTTGCTTTTCCGCACTTCAGTACGATCTCCTTTTTGGCTGAAAACACAAGATGTTCACCATCAAGTTCTGCAGTCATCGGAGAATTATTTTCAAAAACAACTTCAGGATGCTGTATTCTGCCAATGATAAGTGGTTGAGACGGATCACCACCCTCAAAAAGTAACGCCACCTCGTGACCAATATCACTAGAATTTAATAAGGTAGTGGAGCGTGCTTCCACACCTGTGGCGCTTGGATTTCCGGGAAAGGCGACGAGTGGATGACTCTTGTCATCCAGCCCAATCAGGACTCCGATAACGACTCCATCAAGCCGGGTATCCTTATCTTGTTTTTGGGTTTCAGGCTTGGGTGAAAGATCAACATCATTCATGACCAGCTCCGGTATTCTTGGGTTTAGTTTTGCAGGATCTTCTTGCCTTTGATTATGACATTTTTACTGGCCTTGACATTAATTGCACCCGATCCTTTGATTGTGATGTCTTTGCCCTGAATGGCGATAGTGCCATCCTTCTTCATGGAAATCTGCGCTTTGCCGGTTTTGATGACGATTGAATCACCGGCGTCGATGACCAGATTCTTGCCAACGGTTAAAGATCCATCCTTACCTACACTGGTAGATTGATTGCTACCAATATTGGTGGATTCATCCTTTCCAACATTGACCGCCTTACTGGCGCCAACGGTTTCCGCATAGGCCGCACCGATACTTAGCTCTTTGGCAGCACCAATAGTCTCTGCAGAGTTGACTGCGACCGTCTCCGTCAGATTAGCGCCAATGGTGACCGTCATATTGGAACCGATCTGCTCTGAATGGTTAGAGCCGACCTGCATTGTCTTGTTGCTGCCAATTGTTTCGGTGTGATTACTGCCCACCTGAATGGTCTTATTGTTGCCTATGCCCTCACTCTGGTCATTACCAACCGTCTTGTCGCGATTGTTTCCGACCGACAGGGTTTCATTATTGCCGACAGTCTGATTCTTGTCGTTCTGAATGGCAATGGTCCAATCCTTTTGACCATGCAGATAGACCTCTTCACTGCCCTTCAGGTCTTCAAAACGAAACTCGTTGGAGCCACCTCCGCCCTTCGATGAATTCGATTTGATCGTGCTCTTGGTCTTATCCGCAGGCAGACCATAGGGTGGCATGTTGTTCTGGTTATATACTCGCCCGGTAATGATGGGGCGGTCCGGGTCACCCTCCAGAAACTCGATGATAACCTCTTGCCCGATGCGAGGGATATACATGCTACCCCAGTTTTTACCAGCCCAAACCTGTGCAACTCGGACCCAGCAAGAGCTGTTCTCATCGGATTTTCCGTATCGGTCCCAGTGAAACTGTACCTTTACCCGGCCATACTCATCGGTCCAGATCTCTTCACCGGATTTACCCACTACAACAGCGGTCTGAGGCCCCTGTACTAACGGCTTTGGAGTTATGCGGGCAGCATGATAGGGTTGCTGGCTATCAATGGCCTTGAAAGAGCAGGTGAAATAGGCATCGTTTGCATTCTGTGACTCGTACTCCTGCGGACCAAGATTATAGCTGGTGGAAACCACCAGATATTCACGATTTTGATCTTCACGACCATAGTTTGTCAGCTTGAACAGGCAGCCGGTAGAGAGACCGGACACATTACCCGAGCCATGCACCAGTTCATGTTGTGCCTGGAGTTCTTCAATGCGGGCCCTGACATAGTTCTCGCCGTCGCTGGTCTCGATATATTCTCCCGGGTAGTCATAGACCTCGAAACCGGCCTGCTCATGTTGTCGTTGAATGGTCGACTTGACCTGCAGGCTGGCCTTCGGCTTTTTAAAATCGAAGTCATTAAGGGCATAGACCCCTGGCTGAATCTCCTGGGTCAGCGTCCAGTTTGAGATATAATCCCTTTCGCGACGGTCGGATTCCTCCGGCGGATAGTAAGGTACTTCTTCATATCCTGGCACTGTTTCATGCCCGCTGATCGAATCCGTGATGACCATGGTGTGTTTGCCGTCTTCATGCTTGAAGTAGTAGTAGATGCCTTCCTGCTCCAGCAATCGGCTGATGAAATTGAAATCGGTTTCGCGGTATTGAACACAGTAGGTCCACTGTCGGTATGTGTTGCTCAGAACCTCTTCAAAGTCACTGAATCCATGGTCCCGGAAGACCTCTTTGATGATATCCGGAACCGTTTTTTCCTGAAAGATGCGGCAGTCGGCGGTCCGGGTGAGAAACCAGAACCAGGGGCGCAAGGTTGCCTGATAGACAAAATAATCACCATGCATGCCAGTCTGGCTGAATCGACTCACATATCCGTTGAAAAAGCGAGGCTGGCCATCATGACCATGGCTTTGAACTGTTAGGTTTCCACCCAGAATCTCTTCCAATTTGATTTCTGAGTCGTTGGACAACATTTCAAGATCGTACTCAAACAGCCGGCCGAGCTGCTCTGTTGCACTCATGCTATAAAACAGCAGTTTATCATCCGCTAATGGTGTTTTTACAATGAAGGGGTAATTCGCCTGAGTGGCTTGTTGTCTTGGCATTCTTATCGCTCAGTCACAACCTTGATATCAGTATTATAGATAGTGTTGGCATGATAGCTTGCCATAAAGATTATTAATATTTTTTATGGGAAAGAATCACACCAACATTCGAAATGGATCAAGCACTCCTCTGATTCTTCTGGCGAGCCACAATTTTCTCTCAATATATTGAGCTCGTTAATGATAATGATTGTGCGTGAATCGCTCACGAAGCTTTGTCGAGAGCCGCAAATCTCTCCATCAGCGGATTGAAATTTTCTAATGAAACAAGGTGCGTATAGATCCGTTCCAATGCATCGCTCTTTATCAGGTCGGTAATCTTGTCACTTTCGAGCTTTTTCAATCTATCCCGGTTGATCACAAAGAAACCTTTGAGAGAGACACGGACACCACTATTCAACTCTACATTGGCGTGCATGGGTTCAAGCAAATCATACTCCCGCAGCTTGGCCATGAAATCCTGTGTGCGTTTCTGATCTATGTGATACTGATTTAGAAAGCCCAGCATGTTCTCAAGGTAAGTACTTTGCTCGCCTTTCTCGTCGAACAATCTTTCTCCCTTACCTTCCTGGTTGAATCCCTTGCATGATTCATCGATGCATACGGTGTAGTTGTTGTTGCTTTTAGCCAAGACAAATGGATAACGCCGCACATAGGCCGGAATATATTCAGCATTCCATTTTTCATATTTACTTAAAAACAAATTCTGATTATTTTCCAGTCCCACAAGCGCAAAAGGTGCAGAATTCTCTTCATTGCCGGCGAAAACGATTGGGTATTCACGAGACGCTTTGGGAAATTCCATCAGCGATAGAAAAACCGCATTCGTCTCCTTGGTGAAGGAATAATCACCTTTATGTTCAAAACAATAGTTCTTATGACGCTGCTCATTGAGTGGAACTATTTTATTATAAAAAAGTACTTTGTCAGACAAAGTGTTATCCCCATCCTGTTATCATGGCGCCCTCCACCTGGAATTGATCAGATAAAGAGCGCTGTTACATTAAAACTCAGCGTCTGCCTTGAATATTGATAGTCTTGACTCTGATGCCCTCCAATCAATATTTCCCCGATTCAATCTGCATAAAGTCCACAGGTGTATTAAAGAGATGGGGAGAAACCAATCTTCCTTCCATACCTTCCAAAGCAAGACCGTTAATCAGCTTTAACCCTCGGTAATAATATGTTAAGCCACCCTCTTCCTCATCCTCTTCAAGCTGATGATCAGGAAGCTTCGTCCCTGAGCCAATCACGTTATGGATCTTGATGGCATCTTTCAGGAGAGCTGCGCTAACATCCTCGAATTCCGATTGCCCTGCAGACTGAACCTGATTGGAAAGTTCGCGGGTAACTGCAGAGATATCTGTCAATGTACCACCAAAAACAGATCGACTCGCCGTAGTTAAGCCATCACTTGTTTCATAAGTTGGTGTTCCAATGAATATCTCTACGGGAGAAACTATGATCTCATTTCCCTGGCCACTGATATATGCTGAATCGGAAAAACCTAGAACAATACTGCTAATATCGGGCTGTTGAAATCTTATCGGTGTCGTAGATTCACCGATTGAGCCACTATCGCCTAATGCAAAAATATTCGCTATAGCACCCTGCCCTTTGATATTAGCGTCCTCGCCCGTGACTTTTACATCCCCGTTTATTGAAGTCACAGAAATTACTGAGTCACTCGTTGCCGTGGCTCCCGTATCTAGTACCGCGATCGTAACGTCGCCGCTTGCGGTGTATACGATTGCACTACCAGAAGTCGTTGAGGTGACGCCCTGTGCCATCATAATTTCACCATTGTCAGCAAACACTTTTATGGTGCCACTACCTGATGAAATATCTGCATTTTGTATGACTTCGTCAGCACCTACTATTCTGATATCACCAGCTGTTGAGTTGACTGAACCATTCAAGGTCACAAGATCACCTGTGTTAGGAATATTGTCCGGCAATTCACCACCTGCTTCCAAAGAAATGGAACCGCTGGCCGACACGCCGTTACTACCAATAGTCAGGGGGCTACCGGCAATAATTGTGATATCTCCACTGTCGGCAACAATAGCACCAGTTGTAATAATTTCACCGGTATTATTGATGACAATATCACCAACGCCTTGATTAGTTACACTGACAAGTTCCAGGGGATCGCTAGTGTTGTTCAGTTGGATATCACCATCAGTAGTGTTGGTCGCGTTAAAACTTGCAACTGTATTACTGCCATCCAACACTGTTCCATTGACTGAACTGGTAATAAGTCCAATTGTTTGGATATTACCTGTCTCTGTAATGGCGCCATTCGTGGTGATGTATGTATCACCCACTGCATTGCTGACGCCACTGACGTTCACCCCAGCGAGGTTATTCAACACCACATCACCACTACCAGTATTGTTAGCGTTGAAGTCTGTGATTTGATGACCGAAATCCAAATCAGTGCCCCCAACCGAGCTGGTGGTCAGTGAATTCGCAGTAATTTGTGCGCTATCGGTGATCGTTCCCCCTGCATTCAGGTTGACATTTTGGCCAGTCGCATTGATCTGGCTCAGGATAAGATCTGAATCATTTGTCAGGTCTAACTGGCCGGTCAGTGTTGAATCAGCTAATGTCAAGGCGATCGTATTGTTTACAGACGCTGCACCTGTCACCAGCGAAAGAGTTGAGATTTCATTATTCGCATCCGTCAGCAATGCGGAACCAGCGCTTATACTCAGTTCGGGCACTACAACGGCGCCCTGAAGATCAACGCTTCCATTGACGCCAGCATCGAGCGTCAGTGGTTGAGCGCTGTTTATTGAACCATTGAAAATAATGTCATCAGACAGATTACCTGCCGTTTGTATAACGGCAGCTCCTGCTGCATTCAGATTCACAGCACCCGTAAAGCCAATCGCTCCACCTGTCGTGCTTCGATAGCTTGTCCCGTTGAGGTTGATTTCGCCACTGGCGACTGATATCGAACCGGTGGCATTAATATTACCTTCAAATGTAACGGTTGAACCATTTTGTATCTCTAGGGAATTTAGCGTCATTGCCTGGTATGATTGCACTGCACCATCAACAACTGTCACACTCCCTCCGTTGCTCAAGTCACCAGATAGCGTTACATCACCTGTCGAACCGGCGTTCAACACCAGATTATTACCCATTCCATCAATTGTCGATTGGAACTCGATATAACCACCGGCAGAATTGATTGAGACAACCGGGTCAGCCAAGACAACCGCACCTTGCAGAGTGATATTATCACCGCTTGTCGCGAGATTTGCATAGTTGAGATTGATATCGTCAACCATGAAACTGATACCGTTTAGCGTTCCCAGATCACCAGTGTGAGTCAGCGTATCAGTACCTATCCCACCATTCACAGTCAATGCAGCATCAAACCCTGCATCGGCACCGGCAAGGATAAGGGTATCACCCATGTCACCAAGATTGATGGTCAGCGAATTCGTTGGGTTTGAGAAAGAATTGCTTTGAATGATTGTACCAACCAGTTCTGTATTTCCAACTATTGCAGCGTAATTCTCCAAGGTTAGATTATTTACTGTGACATCCGGTAGATTGAAAACAATGTTTGTAACTGATCCAGTATTAATGATTGGATCAAGGCCGGTGAAAGCAATAACATGACTGTCGATGCTTATCTCGCCGTTGTTACCGGCAATATCACTGTCTATATAGTTGTATACAACATCGACATGACTGCCATTTTGTATCAATAACGAATCGGTGCCCAAAGCACCATCTAGGGTGACATCTAATAAGCCGATACTGGAGAAATCGATAATAAATGCATCATCTCCATCACCACCACTGAAAGCGGTAAAACCAGTAAATGAATTGGTATTGATTTCGCCACTTGTGCTTCCATTAATAGTAATCGTGTCTGCGAGTGTTGAACCGATAAGTGTGTTAACTCCACCCCCACCATTCAATGTACCAGTAACACTCCCACCTGACTGAAGTACGAAAGTGTCATTCCCAATACCACCCAACAGGTTTGCAAAGTCGGTGTAATTCGGACCACCCGTGACACTGCCGTCGTTCACACCACTGATGGTGACGCTCTGACCGCCATCGGCCAGTTGCAACACGTCGCTACTGTTGTCGCCTATAAAGATCTCGAAGCCTGTGAATCCGCCCACTACACCGGCTATCGTATTGCCGCCTAGATCCACCGTGTTCGAGCCACCCGCTCCCGAGAGATCAATCGTGTCACTGCCCGCACCACCGGTCACCGTCACCAGGCTGCCGCTCGCTCCAAACACGAAGCTGTCGCCGTTCGTGCCCGCCTGCACGATGCCAAAATCGGTGAAGTTCACGCCCCCAACATCGCCGT